>CAWFZU010000103.1:0-6254 GCA_963820195.1 uncultured Acidobacteriaceae bacterium
AAAAAAAAAAAAAAAAAAAAAAAAAAAAAAAAAAAAAAAAAAAAAAAAAAAAAAAAAAAAAAAAAAAAAAAAAAAAAATCAAGCTGCTCGTTGCCGACGGCAAAGCGTGCTGCCCCGTCCGGTACTTCATCAAGGTTGAATCCTACCTGAGGGCCTGAAACTATCTGTAAGTGCACCTGTGGGCAAGAGGCCGTTTGTCGTTAGGTTCTGCGTCTTGCTCGTCACCGTTCCTACTGTCGTTCCCGTGCCGTGATCGGCACATTGGGATTAATGCCGAGCGTGGTCAGTGCCGCGTTGGTCTTTGTTTCAATCTTCACGAACCATTGCAGCATATTCCAACTGGGATTCCCCCCTTCGTAACGATGGGCGCTTGTGCGAATCCTAATGTGGAAGCTGGTTTAGTAGTCATGCTAAACTGGTCCCATGAAATTAATGCTTCGTTGTTCCATGTGCGAGAGAGTTTCCGAATCGGCACAGGATACAGATGAACTTTTGAGCGCAGATTCCGATGACATTTGTCCCCACTGCTTCATCTGCGGGTCATCAAGCGACGATGAACCATCACCAGAAAGTTTAGTTTTCATGCCATTTTCCTCGCACGATCGGTGAGTCGTTCAGTCGGGATATAGCCCGGTGTTGCCTTCAGAAATGCGTCAGGAGAATCGCAAGGACAAGAATCCTTCGGCTTTCTTCAAGGCGTTGAGCGATGAAGAGATCGAGAAGTTGAAGGGACAGCAATAGAGAGCGACTTTGCCTTTCCGTTGGCCGAAGCCAGATGGATCATGTGGCCAACCTTCCACCCCGGCGAGTTCTGATGAGTTCTCGCCGGGGCTCTTTCTACAATGAAGATGATTGCAAGTCATTGTTTCAAATTGTCGTAATAGAGCAATCGCCATTGCGGGGAACTCATGAGTTATTCCATCACCGTCCCGGATCAGGAGTACTTCGACAAGAATATTCCCTGCCGCTCCGCCTGTCCGATTCATACGGAATGCGGGCGCTACGTTCAGGCGATTGGAATCTCCAAGGACGAGGAAGCCTATCTTCTGGCGCGTGCTCCCAATCCCTTTGCTTATGTGCTGGGACGCATCTGCGCCCATCCCTGCGAGGACAACTGCCGCCGCGGCAAGATCGACGAGCCGATTGCGATTTGCGCCCTGAAACGCTACGCCACCGATCGCCACAACCTGGGCATGGGACACGATCCGGCGCGCAAGAAGCTGCCCGCCCCGGTGAAGCGCGGCAAGCGGATCGCCATTGTGGGCGCGGGCGTTTGCGGCCTCACCTGCGCGCACGACCTGGCCTTGCTCGGCTATGAAGTGGAAGTCTTCGAGTCCGCACCAGTCCCGGGCGGAATGTTGTATCTGGGCATTCCCCAGTTCCGCCTGCCGCGCGAGATCATCAAGATGGAAGTCGATAACATCCTGGCCCTGGGCGTCACGTTGCACACCCGCGTCACGCTGGGCCGCGATATCTCCTTCGCCGAACTGCGCTCGAAGTTCGACTCGGTTCTGCTGGCCACCGGCCTCAACAAAGGTCGCGAACTGAGCATCCCGGGCGCGCATTTGGCCGGGGTTTACAACGGCATCGACTTTCTCATCAACGTCAATCTGGGCTTTGAGATAGATCTTGGCAAGCGCGTGGTCGTGGTTGGTGGCGGCAATGTGGCCATCGATGTAGCGCGCGCGGCGGTCCGTCTGGTGCAAGAGTCGGTGAGTTTTCCAGATGCGGATCAGGATGAAGACGCCAAGGGCCTTCAGCCAGCCTTCGATGCTGCCCGCATGGCCTTGCGCTCCGGCGCGGAAGAGGTGGAGTTGGTCAGCCTGGAATCCCGCGCGCAGATGCCGGCGTGGAAGGGCGAGGTCGATGAGGCCGAGCATGAAGGCATCGCCGTGGAAAACGGCTGGGGCCCCAAGGAGATTGTCGGCGAAAATGGCAAGGTCACTGGCTTGAAGGTGCGCCGTTGCCTGACTGTCTTCGACGAAAACGGCCGCTTCAATCCCGCCTTCAGCGACGAGGAAAAGATCATCCCCTGCGACAGCGTAATCCTGGCCATCGGCCAGCAGGCCGACCTCTCATTTCTCAGCGGTGAAGAGGGCGTGCAGGTGACGCCGCGCGGCATTCTCAAGATCGACGAGAATCTGATGACGACTGCTCCCGGTGTCTTTGCCGGCGGCGACGTGGCCTTTGGACCGCGCATTCTGGTCGAGGCTGTGGCCAACGGGCACAAGGCGGCGCGCTCCATTCACGTCTTTCTCAGCGGCAAGACGAAGAAGACTGTGCTGAGCCGCTTCCGCATTCTGCCCAACTGGGAGATGCCGCGCGGTTTTCTTTCGACACCCCGTCAGAAGATGCCGGTGCTGGCCGCCAACCGGCGCATCGGAATCGCCGAAGTTGAACTGGGCTTTGACGAAGAGCAGGGCCGCGCCGAAGGCCTGCGCTGCCTCAACTGCCAGGTCAACACCATCTTCGACGGCTCGAAGTGCATCCTCTGCGCCGGCTGCGTGGACGTTTGCCCGGAGAGCTGCCTGCGCCTGGTGGATCTGGTGCAGGTGAAGCGGCGACGCGCGCTATGAAGCGCTGATCCACAATCGTTATGGAGTGCCCGCCGCCGCGCTCGAAGCTGGTCAGGCGGGCGCAATTATCAAGAACGAGGAAAAGTGCATTCGCTGCGGCCTCTGTGCCCAGCGGTGCCCGACCGGGGCCATCACCATGGAGGCTCTGGAGCAGCAGGAGCGGGAAGTCTTCGAATGAGGGTGCGAGGGATATGAATCGAAGAGATTTTTTCAAGTTCAGTTGGGGAGCCGTCGGCGTGGCCGCTATCATCTCGGGCGTAGGAGTCAGCCTGGCCGCCGTGGTCAGGTTCCTGATGCCGAGCGTTTTCTACGAGCCGCCGCAATCGTTCAAGATCGGCAGCCCTGCGGACTTTCCCTTTGGCCCGCCAACCTTTCTTGTCGATGAAAAGATCTTTGTCTTCCGCGACCGGGAAAGGGGTTTTGCAGTAGCCAGCGCGGTCTGCACGCACCTGGGCTGCACAGTGGCCTATTTTCCGAGTGACAGCAGATTTCATTGCCCCTGCCATGGCAGCGTCTTTGCATCGAACGGCACGGTGCAGCACGGCCCCGCGCCCCGCGCCTTGGAGTGGTTTGAAGTAACACAGACGCGCGACGGTCAGCTGCGCGTCGACAAAGACAAAGTAGTTCCTCCCACTTACCGGCTGATGGTGTAACGATGAATCTGATTCGCGAAATCTGGCAATCGATCGTGCGACGGGACCCGCTCTCCACCGACAAGGGAAAGTCCGAACTGGTCTTTCTCAATGTGTGGCTGCATATCCATCCCGCCAAGGTGAAGAAAGAGAATATGAAGTTCAGGCACACCTTTTACCTGGGCTTCATCACCTTCTTTCTCTTTCTCATCCTGCTCACCACCGGAATCGCGCTGATGGTGCTACTACCGGCCCTATCCGCCGCAGGCCTACCAGGACATGAAGGACCTTCAGTTTGTCGTCTTCATGGGGCCGTTTCTGCGCAACATGCATCGCTGGGCGGCGCATGGCATGGTGATCTGCGTCTTCCTGCATATGTGCCGGGTCTTTTATACCGGCTCCTACAAAAAGCCGCGCCAGTTCAACTGGGTGATCGGCGTGCTGCTGCTGCTGCTCACGCTTGGCCTTTCTTTTACTGGCTACCTGCTGCCCTGGGATCAACTGGCCTACTGGGCAATCACCGTCGGCACCAACATCGGCAGTTATGCGCCGCTGATCGGCGGCCAGTTGCGCGAATTGCTGCTCGGCGGCCACAGCGTCGGCGAAGGCGCGTTGATTCGCTTCTATGTTCTGCACGTCGCCGTGCTGCCCGCCGCCATTGATCCTGCTGACCATCGTTCATTTCTGGCGGGTGCGCAAGGATGGCGGACTCTCGCGGCCGGTCTGGAAGCTGAAGCCGAAGACTGAGGAGCTGGTCACCATCGGCGCGCCGGCAGTGGCCGCGCCGCTGCAAGCATGCAGCCGCCTCCAAGGACAAGACCTACGGGCTGATGGAGGTGGTCACCGGCAAGCCCATCTTCGAGACGGTGACTCCCGAAGAGGAAGAGGATACGGTCTTCTCGTATCCCTATGCCTTCGTGCGCGAGGCCGTAGTGCTGATGGCGACGGTCACCACCATCATGACGATGTCGCTGTTTCTCAACGCGCCGCTTGAGGAACTGGCCAACCCGGCCAAGACGCCCAATCCAGCCAAAGCGCCGTGGTATTTTCTGGGCTTGCAGGAGCTGGTCAGCCACTCCGCTTTTCTGGGCGGCGTGGTGGCTCCGGCGCTGATGGTGCTGGCGCTGCTGGCGATTCCCTATTTGGATCGCAATCCCAGCCGTCGCCTGGCAGACCGCAAGCTGATTCTCTGGATCTTCACCATCTTCGTCGTCGCCAACCTGGTTCTGATTGTGATCGGAACCTTCTTCCGCGGACCGGGCTGGGCGCTGGTTCCACCGTGGGTTCATGTTGCCGGAGGTGCGGAGTAATGGAACGTAGACTGCAGCAGATTTTCTTCGCACTCAGTTTTCTGGCGCTGGCTTCTGATTCTGGCCGCCGCGTGGCAAGCCAACACGCCTTCATGGAAGAACTATCAGCGCAGCTACTTTCAACTTGAGGCGCAGGAGGAGCCGAACGCCATCACCAAGGCCGCCGTGCTGGCCACGCCGCCGGAGATTCACCAGGTTCTGCTGCCCGGCTTGCAGCGCGTGGACCGCTGCACCACCTGCCACCTGGGCGTGGAAGACCCCACCATGAAGAATGCGCCGGAGCCCTTCCGCTATCACGCGAATCTCGGCCCGCATATTCCCTCCAAGTTCGGCTGCACCATCTGCCACGGCGGCCAGGGCCTGGCCACCGACAAGGAGAGCGCGCACGGCAAGGTGCGCCTTCTGGCCCAATCCGCTGCTCTCCAAGGACTACATTCGCGCCTCTTGCGGACGATGCCACAAAGAAGGCGAAGTGCCTGGTGTGCCGGAACTGACCGCAGGCCGCCATCTCTTTGAAACCCAGGGTTGCCGCGGCTGTCACAAGCTGAACGGAGTGGGCGGAAGCATCGGCCCCGACCTAACCGGCGAGGGCGCCAACCGCCGCGCGCCGGAGTGGCTGGAAGCCCACTTCCTCGCGCCCAACGCGGTCTCCGCCGGCTCGGCGATGCCCAACTTCCACTTCACCAAAGAGCAGGCGCGCGATCTCACGTATTACATGCTTTCGCTCACCAACGAAGAGATGGGAAGCTACTTTTCCAGCCTTCGTCTGATTCCCAGCCCGGAGTATCGGCCGACAGTTATTTGTCGAGAAGAACTGCATCAGTTGCCACTCCATTGGCGGCGTTGGAGCAAAGACCGCTCCCGACCTGCTGGGTGTCACCAAGCGCCACTCCATCGAATGGCTTGATGAGCAACTTGTAAATCCAGAACTGGTCTATCCGGGCAGCGCGATGCCGGAGTACGATCTGGAGACCAATGCCCGCAAGGCGCTGGTGGCTTATATGGCCTCTGCCACTGCCGAAGACGCGCAGTTGATCCTCTCCAACAAGGCGCGCACAATGACCCCGGAGGAGATCGCCATCGAAGCCGGCAAGCAGAACTTCTCCCGCTTTGGATGCGTCGGCTGCCACGGAACGGAACTGCAAGGAGGCGTGGCCAATCCCAATGCGCAGGGCGGCGAAGTGCCTTCGCTGCTGCATCTCTCCGACGACTACACCAAGGACGAGGTCATCGCCATCATTCGCAATGGCCGCGTGCCTCCGCTGGACAACACTTCTGGACCCACTCCGCCGCTCTATATGCCATCCTGGAAAAATGTCTTGAGCGACGAAGATATCAACCGGATTGCGGATTTTCTCTGGTCAAAGCAGCAGAAATCCAAGGATGCCTGGTAGCGCGTCAAGGAGTTTAGCCCAGCCATCATTGAGGATTCAGTGAAGTCATCAGTGTTCGTTTCATCTTGGAGAGTCGTCCTGCTTGCCTCGGCCGTCCTAGCAGTTGCGGCAGCAGCTCAAGCTCCCACTTCTGCTCCATCTCCGGCGGTTCAGCAACCTCCAGACGCGTTGCAGAGCGCCGAAGCCAAGCCAGTGCCGCCGCGGCGCGTCTATCCTCCACCGATGAACCTCAAGGTTTTGCCAGAGAATCTGACCGGAGAGCAGGTTCACGAGATTATGGAACAATGGGCCGGGGAGCTAGGTGTGCACTGCAATGCCTGCCATTTGGAAGGAAAATCCGAT
>CAWFZU010000104.1:0-18536 GCA_963820195.1 uncultured Acidobacteriaceae bacterium
CGAACCAGTAGAAGGCACTACGTATTGCTAATCCTTCATGGTCAAGATGGTGGATGACAAGCGCGACCTGCAAAACGCCATCGCCATTAACTCGTCGATGGTGAACGTGGCGCGGCTGATCGGCCCGTCGCTGGCCGGAATGTTGATCGCGGTCTCCAGCGAGGGCTGGTGCTTTCTGATCGACGGCATCAGTTACATCGCCGTGATTATCTCGCTGCTGATGATGCGCCTTCATGCGCCCGTGGTGAAGCGCGCGGCCACGTCGATGCTCGCGGAGTTACAGGCCGGCTGGACCTACGTCGCGGAGTTTCTGCCCATCCGCACCATCCTGATGCTCTTTGCTATCGTGAGCCTGATGGGGATGCCGTACGTGGTGCTGATGCCGGTCTTCGCCAAGAAGGTGCTGCACGGCGGGCCGCACACACTGGGATTCCTGATGGGCGCGATGGGTCTGGGCGCGCTGCTCTCGGCCTTGTCTCTGGCGGTGCGCAAGAACGTGCGCGGGCTGGTGCGGATGATTCCCATTGCCGCGGCGGTCTTCGGCGCGGGGCTGGTCGGGCTGGGCCTCTCGCACTGGTTCTGGCTCTCGATGGCCATGGTCTTCATCGCCGGCATGGGCATGATGCAGGGCATGGCCGCCAGCAATACCGTGATCCAGACGATTGTCACGGAAGACAAGCGCGGCCGCGTGATGAGTTACTATACCATGGCGTTCATGGGCATGGCGCCCTTTGGCAGCCTGCTGGCCGGGACCATGGCAACCGCGGTGGGCGCGCCCTGGACTGTAGTGATGAACGGCTCGGTGGTTCTGCTGGGCGCGGCGTGGTTTGCGACGCGGCTGCCGGCGCTGCGAAGCCAGATTCGACCCATCTACCGCGAAATGGGAATACTACCGGCTGAGGAAGGTTTGGAGTTGGCGGAGGAGGAGATGCAGCAATGAGCGAAGAACAAGCAGAGATTGGAACTGTGAGCCAAGGGAATGTTGTTATTCCTGAACATTTACATGAGAAGCTTGGAATTTCTAAGTCAGAGACTCTACGAGATGTTCTTCAGAAAGCTATGGCTAAACGAATGGAAAAAAGAGAAACGCCAGATCAAAATGTAGTAGAAGTTGCTCTTGCCCTAGAACCGCGCCGCACCGCCATCGTGGTCATCGATCTGCAAAAGGGCATTGCAGGAATGCCCGGCGGCGCGCCGCACACCAAGCCCGCCGTCATCGCCAACGCAGCGCGTCTGCTCGCCGCTGCCCGCGCAGCTGGAGCGCAGCCGGTGCTGGTGCATGTAGGTGGCGCGCCGGATGGCGCGGACCGCGTGCATACCCCGACCGACCAGCCGATGCGCTCACTTGGCGCGCTGCCGCCGGATTGGAGCGAACTGATTCCCGAGCTTGACCGCCAGCCCGGCGACATTGTGATCCTGAAGCGGCAGTGGGGCGCGTTCTACGGGACTGATCTTGATTTGCAACTGCGCCGCCGAGGGCTCACGACGATTGTAATCTGCGGCATTGCGACGGAGTTCGGCGTGGAGAGCACCGCGCGCGACGCCCACGAGCGCGATTACGAGCTGATCTTCGCCGAGGACGCGATGACCGGCATGACTGCCGAGAGCCACGTAAACAGCATCGGGCGCATCTTTCCCCGCATGGGCCGGGTGCGTTCGACAGAAGAGATTCTTGCGGCGCTGAAGGGCTGAGCGGACTACCTCACCCCGCCTGCTCCAGAATTGCGTCGATGCAAGCCAGCTCCTCGGCTGTGAAGCTGAGGTTGGCGAGCGCGGCGACATTCTGCTCGATCTGCTCCACGCGGCTGGCGCCGATCAGTGCCGAAGTCATGCGGCTATCGCGCAGTACCCAGGCCAGCGCCATTTGCGCCAGCGATTGCCCGCGCTGGGCGGCCAATTCATTCAACGCGCGAATCTGCTTGAGGCGGCCTTCGGTGATGTCGCTGGTCTTCAGGAAGACGGCCTTTGAGGCGCGCGAACCGGCGGGAATGCCCTGCAAATAGCGGTCGGTCAAGCAGGCCCTGCGCCAGCGGGCAGAAGGCGATGGCGCCCACGCCCTCGTTGCCCAGCACATCCAGCAAGTCCCTGTTCCGGCGTGCGCACAAACATCGAATACTTGGGCTGATGAATCAGGCAGGGCGTGCCCAGCTCGCGCAGAATCTTGATGGCCGCGGCGGCCTGGCTGGCGCTGTAGTTGGAGATGCCGGCGTAGAGCGCCTTGCCCGAGCGCACCGCCTGATCGAGCGCCGACATCGTCTCTTCGACCGGAGTCTCCGGATCGGGGCGATGGGAGTAGAAAATGTCCACGTACTCCAGCGCCCATGCGCTTCAGGCTCTGGTCGAGGCTGGCCAGCAGATACTTGCGCGATCCCCAGTCGCCGTAAGGGCCGGGCCACATATCGTAGCCGGCCTTGGTGCTGAGAATCAGCTCGTCGCGATGGGGACTTGAGGTCGAGGCGCAGAATCTCGCCGAAGTTGGCTTCCGCGCTGCCCGGCGGCGGGCCGTAGTTGTTGGCCAGGTCGAAGTGGGTGATGCCGAGATCGAAGGCGCGGCGCACCATCGCGCGGCTATTCTCAAAGACATCTACGCCGCCGAAGTTGTGCCACAGGCCCAGCGAGATGGCGGGCAGCAGCAGGCCGCTGCAGCCCGCGCGGCGGTATTGCATGGTGTCGTAACGCTGTTCGTTGGCGATGTACAAAGAAAATCTCCTGACTAAAAACGCTGCGTTGAACAGGGCTCGTCAATGTCCAAAGGATCTGACAAGCATACCGATCAACATGAACAACCCGATAAAAGGAAGAATTACGCCCGGAACGCTGATGGCGATTACAGTCCCTCTGGCGCGACTAAAATCAGACTCGTTCGTTTGAACGCTCCTGAATTTGACCCACCAGCGAACCAGCATCACCGGGACGGCAAAGAGAAGGAAGATCAAGCCCCAATAGCCAAGAAAACCCACGATAGGAGCAAAGCTCAGGGCAAATGCAACCAGGACCGCGACAGCCATGACTTTCAGATAGCTGGCATCGCTGCACGCCTGGTTCACCTTAGCCATGACCTCCGCCGCCGCCTCCGCCGCTTGAGCGTCGATGGCAGCATGACAGAAACGGCATTGCTGCGCCGAAGTGTCGATGGTCTCTTTGCAATTCGGGCACAGAAAAACCCTTGCCTGAGTGGTGATGTTCATGCTTTCATACATATTGGTCTCCCCCTCAGAAACGCGTACAGCAGCCACTTGGCCACGACACACTGCTTCGATTCTCCGGTAAAGGATACACCTTGCGCCTCCCCGCATTTGCAGGCACTTCTGGGGGAACACGGGTGCCTCCCAGCGCGTAGTGACAAAGCAGTTGCATCCTGGCGGAAATCGCTATAAGATGCGACAATCGACGCTTATGCCTGTTTTCATCACCAATTCGCCTCAATCCGCGCCCGCCCCGCCCTTGCAGCGGCTGCGTCTGGGTAATCTGGGCAAACTATGCGTGGCCATTCAAGCCTCTTCGGCGGCGGAGCTGATCGAGCGGGCGACGGCGGCGCTGGTGGATGCCAGGTTCCTCGAACTGCGCCTCGATTCGCTGCCCAAGCCGGCTACAGTGCTGCCCAAGGTGAAGGAGTTCCTGGAAGCGCATCGCGAGGCGACGGTCATCGCCACCTGCCGCCGTGAAGAACATGGAGGCGGCTTCGAGGGATCTTTGAAGGCCGAACTGGACGTGCTGGCCAAGGCTGCCGAAGCCGGCTGCCAGATCGTCGATCTGGAGGTCGAGTCGGCCGAGGAGGCCGCGCCCCGGCAAATGGAGCATCTGCGCGATGCGCTGCGGGCGGCGGGTGCGGCGCTGCTCGTCAGCTTTCACGACTTCTCGCGCACCAAAAATCTGGAGCAGGCGGCTGCACGTATTGAGGTCTTCCGGCCGGATTTCGTCAAGGTGGTCTCGACGGCGAAGTCCCTGGCCGACAACCTGGCCGTTCTGAAACTGATCGCGGATCGCTCCCGCTCGGCTCAGGTGGCGGGCATCGCCATGGGCGAGGAGGGGCTGGTTAGCCGCGTGCTGGGCCTGAGGGCCGGCGCGGCCTTCACCTTCGCGTCGTTTGCCGAGGGTGCGGAAACCGCCCCCGGCCAGGCCACCGTCCGCACCCTGCGCGACCTCTACCGCGTCGAGCAACTCGACCACGCGACGCGCATCTTCGGCGTGGCCGGCAACCCCATCGCCCACTCGCTCTCGCCGCTGATGCAGAACACCGCCTTCCGCCGCGAGGGGGTGAACGCGGTGCTGCTGCCGCTGAAGGTACAAAAGCTCGACGACCTGCTGAAGCTGCTGCGCGAGCTGCCGCTGGCCGGCGCGGCCGTCACCATGCCGCTCAAGCAGGAGATTCTGCCCCACCTGGCGAATATGGACCCGCTCACCACGCGCATCGGCGCCTGCAACACGCTGCGCGTCAGCACGGACGGCAAGATCGTCGGCTTCAATACCGATGTGGCCGGGGTGGTTCGCCCGCTGGAAAAGCGCCTCAAGCTCAAGGGCGCGCGGATTGCCGTCGTGGGCGCGGGCGGCGCGGCGCGGGCCGGCGTCTTCGGCCTGGTGGAGCAGGGCGCGGAGGTCTTCATCGTCAACGTGCATCCACGAGAACGCCGTGGCGCTGGCCAAGGAGGCCAAGGCCAAGGCGCTCAAGCGCGAGCAGTTCGCCAAGGCCCGCTTCGACGTGCTCATCAACGCCACCCCCTGCGGCATGGCCGGCAACAAGACAGCCGCTGCCCATCGCCGAGAACGAACTGAACGCCGGGCTGGTCTTCGACATGGTCTACAACCCGCTGGAGACGCCGCTGCTCAAACTGGCCAAGGCGCGCGGCATTCCGGTCGATCAGCGGCATGGAGATGTTCGTCCAGCAAGGCGCGCGCCAGTTCGAAATCTGGACCGGCAAACCCGCCCCCGAAGCCGAGATGATGCGCGTGGTCGAGCTGGAGCTGCGCCGGCGGGGATGAGTTTGAGTTGGTGACCAATCAGGTCTCAGAATAGAGATCTGGAGCGTCCGGCGCCCGGGTTTTCGGCTCGCCAGACCCTGGCTGCCGGCCGCCCCGCTTCTCCACACCAGGATGTTCTAACACCGTTGGAACGTAACGCTGAAAGTCCCCCACTATTTGAAAAGGGAGCGAATGGGCACTCAGCACGACAATATCGCAAACTGGACCCGGGCTGCGCAGGATTATCAAAACGCATTGAACAAGACCGATCTTTGCAGGATATACATGCCTGCGGTTTATTCATTGCTTGGGCCGCTCCGCGGAAAACAACTGTTGGATGCAGGATGCGGCGACGGTCGCTTCTCTAAGCAAATGGCCAAGCGGGGCGCTTCCGTAACGGCAATCGACGGTGTCGCATCGTTCATAGAGATCGCGAAGAAGGAATCGCCACACCACCGTGTGAAATACGAACTTGCCGATTTAACTCGCAAACTTCCTTTCACGAGCGGTTATTTCGACATCGTCCTTGCCAACATGGTCCTAATGGATCTCACTAAATTTGACCGAGCGGTCCGGGAGTTTTCTCGCATCTTGAGACCGGGTGGAAAATTCGTCTTCTCGATCGTCCATCCATGCTACTTTCCCTTTGATTGGAAGTGCCGAGGTCGCAGCCGCCTTTTCAAGATAGTCGATGACTACTTAACGCCCAGAACACTGGTTCTTGATTTCTGGGGCAGAACTCTCCATTTCCATCGGCCCCTGTCAGCATACTCACGTCTTCTTGCAAAGAATAACTTTTGTATTGCCGGTCTTCTTGAACCTCGTCCGACCCGGAAGATGCTGCATGCCCATCCTGACTGGGAACATCATGCCCGTGTTCCGTCATTCCTGATAGTTTCCGCGATCCGGTCCACCGCCAGCTGACCAGTTACCGCAAGTTCAGCCTGCTTTCGCGCTCGCGATTGGTTGGTAGAATCCACTCGCACTCGGGAGATGCCAGCGAATGTTAGAGAATCCTCGCGAGTCCAGGATATGTGTCATTTCGTTGCGCAAAACCGCGCGATATGTAGATACTCCATGGAAGTTTGCCCATCCGTTGCCGGGTGCCCCAGTTCCCGCTTCTGGGATCTGGGGAACCACAAACCTCAATCTGTTTTATTATCCGCGGCGTGCGCGGACGGCGGCGGCTAGCTCCTTGAGCAGGGTGTGGGTTTCCGCCCAGTCGATGCAGGCGTCGGTGATGCTTTGGCCGTAGACCAGCGGCTGGCCCGGGACCAGCTGCTGCGCGCCGGCCACCAGGTTGCTCTCGATCATGACGCCCATGATGCGCTTGTCGCCGCGCTGGCAATCTGCCCGGCGCACATCGTGGCAGACGAGGGCCTGGCGGCGATAATCCTTGCTGCTGTTGGCGTGGCGAGAAGTCGATCATGATGCGCGGCTGGAGGCCGGCCTTTTCCATCTGCGCGGCGGTCTCGGCGACGCTCTCGGCCGTGTAGTTGACCGTGCCGCGGCCGCCGCGCAGGATGATGTGGCGTGTCGGGATTTCCCGTGGTGACGAGGATGGCCGATTGGCCGGTTTTGGTGAGGCCGAGAAAGGCGTGGGAGTGGGCGGCGGAGAGGATGGCGTCGATGGCGATCTGCACGTTGCCGGAGGTGCCGTTCTTGAAGCCTACCGGGCAGGAGACGCCGCTGACCAGTTGGCGGTGGACCTGGCTCTCGGTGGTGCGCGCGCCGATGGCTCCCCAGCTGACCAGGCCGGCAATGTACTGCGGGCGAGATCATGTCGAGGAATTCGGTTCCGGTGGGCACGCCCATCTCGGCCAGGTCGAGCAGCAGATGGCGCGCCAGGCGCAGGCCGTCGTTGATCTTGTAGGACTGATCGAGATGGGGGTCGTTGATGAGGCCCTTCCAGCCGATGGTGGTGCGGGGCTTCTCGAAGTAGACGCGCATGACGATGCGCAGGTCGGCGGAGAACTCCTCGATGGCGGCTTTGAGCAGAGCGGCGTACTCGCGGGCGGCCTTGGTGTCGTGAATGGAGCAGGGGCCGGCGAGGACGAGCAGGCGCGAGTCGCGGCCGTTGAGGATGGCGGAGATTTCGTTGCGGGCGTTGAAGATGGTGGCCGAGGCGGCCTCGGTGACGGGGCGCTCTTCCTCGAGAAAGACCGGAGGGAGAACGACTTTGGTCCATTGGATGCGAATGTCTTCCGTGGTGTGGAACATGGCTGGCTTCCTTCGGGGCGCGCTATACGGCCTACCTAAAATCTATCAGCCGGGGGCGCGGGCAAACGGCGCCATAGGCGGATCGCCGCCTCCAAGCGAATTTCCGCGGTTCTGCGTCTACATTCATAATGGGCGATCTGCGCGCAGACTGGATTGCATGGCAAGACAAATGCGCTTGCAAGAGGTAGCCTGTATACGGGTTCATGAGAACGGCACAGCATGAAAACTGCGCACAAGGAGCGGCGATGAAGATGGGACGTTGGGCGGGATTATTGGCGGCGGCGGCGCTTCTGGCAGGTTGCGGAGATTTCTGGCAGGCGCCGGGCGGCAACAGCAGCACCAGCTTCACGCTGACCAACAGCGGCGCCATCACCATCAGCTCCGGCTCGACCACCGGCACATCCACCATCACCGTGACTCCTGGAAGTTCCTTTACCGGGACGGTTGCACTGACTTGCGCGATTACCACCGCGCCTTCCAACGCCACCAGCCCCACTTGCGACCTTTCTTCGTCTTCGCTTACCTTCAGCAGCGCGACGGCGCAAACCTCCACGCTGACCGCAACCGCTACCTCCTCTACGACCAACGGAATCTACGACATGACGGTGACCGGCGTCTCCGGCAGCATTGCGGAAACCACCAAGGTTTGCGTGGCCGTCGGGGTCTCCACCAGCAGCTGCACCACGACCTCTACCAGCGGCAATTTCTATATCCTGAACAGCACTACCATTTCCGGCTATTCCATCGTCTCCGGCGCGCTGACCCCGCTCACCGGCAGCCCGACATCGTTGCCAAGCGGCGTCACTCCTTATTCGATGGCCGTTGATCCCACCGGCAGTTTTCTATATGTGGGCACGAGCGGCGGCATCTACCTTTACGACATTGGTACGGGCGGCAAGCTGACTCTTGACACCAACATGCTCATTGCCGACGAAAGCTCCAGCGCCCTCCAGGTTGACTCGACCGGTCATTGGCTGCTGGATGCCTCCAATACAGTCGGCGCGCCAACCCTCTATGCCTGGCCGATCAGTAAAACGAACGGTGAATCCACGCTTGGCAACGGCGTCACTGTTCCTGGGGTGTTGTTGGTCTCCAGCGGCAATGTCGCCGTAGGCGGAATGGCCATCTCTCCTGACAACAAACTTGTCGCTGTCGCCGCCGGCTCTGAGACCCAGACCTTCACCTTTACATCAGGCACGGACTTCACAGGCGTCACCAATCCGATCAGCACAACTTTCGACAAGAGAACAGCCACGGGGGTCGCCGTTTCGGTAGCCTTTAACCCGGGAACCAGCTTCCTGTTTATCGGCGAAACCGGTGACTTCACTACCTCGAACAATTCGGGCGGGTTGCGCATCATTCCTATCGCTTCTGATGTTCTGGGGACGGAGCCTACGGCATCGCCGTACGCCAGCGGCGGGACCGGGCCTCATGCCATTCTGGCCACTTCCAGCGGTTATGTTTATGTCGCCAACTGGGTTGGAACCTCAGCCGGAAACATTACCGCCTTCCAGGTGGTTACGCCCGGGCCCTCGCTGACGCTGCAAAGCAATACCGCTGCTACCGGCATAGAGCCATACGGCATTGCCGAGGACAGCACCGGCGACTTTGTGATGGTGGTGAACAACCAGGGCAATCCGTACTTCAATGCATTTACCTTCGACGCCACCACCACCGGCCAGTTGGATTCCTCGCTGACCAGTACTTCAACCGGGACCGGCCCGATCGCCATCGTTGCGGTGCCGTAATTAGTGGACAGTGAACAGTGGGCAGTAGACAGCAGAAGAGGATAGATTGGTGGTTTCCCAGCTCTCAGAATCGAGACCGAGGCACCCAGACCATGTGGTATGGCGAGATTTCCGGCGGTTTTTCTGTTCCCTGTTAGCTACTCCCTGTTCTCTGCTTTCAGTGCTATTCTCAAGATGATCGCCACAGGCTGTGTTCACGCAATCCTCCAACCCATACGTCTCTTCCGCGCCGCGCTCGACGGCTCCCGCTTTGGCGCTGCTCCTCGTATGCGCTCTCCTCGCGTTTTCTTCCGGCTGCAACCGCTTCCGCGAGGAGCATCACGACACGGTCTATGTCTCCGCGCGGCAGATGTACCTGCATGACCGCGTCGCTGCCGTCTCCAACCGCGTGGCCGAGGTGGTCAACGGCCAGCCCCTCGAAGTCCTCGAACACGGCCGCCGCTTTCTCAAGGTGAAGACCCAGAAGAACGAGATCGGCTGGATTGAAGAGCGGGCGGTGATCGACGCGAAAACCTTCCAAGCCTTTGACCAACTTGGGGTGCAGCACCAGGACGATCCGGTGGTGGCCACGGGCGTTCTGCGCGACGACATCTACCTGCATCTGACGCCCGGCCGCGATGCGGAGCGGTTTTATCTGCTGGCAGCGAACGCCAAGGTTCAGCTTCTGGCCCGCGCATCGGTCCCTAAGGCTGTACCCGGCTCAGGACAGGCTCCCAAGCCGCAGACGCCGAAGCCGGCGGGCGCGGCCACATCTCACGCTCCGGCTTCCAAGCCGGCCGCTCCAGCGGCTACGCGCGTACCCAGCCTACCCGCAGCCGAGCCGCCACCACTGGAAGACTGGTGGCTGGTGCGCGACGCCCAGGGCCATGCCGGGTGGCTGCTGGCCGGCCGCGTCGATGTGGATGTGCCCGACGAGATTGCCGTCTTTGCCGAGGGCCAGCGCTACGTCGGCGCTTACGTCTTCAACAAGGTCTTCGACGCCGAGGCTGCGACGCCGGACCACCAGGTTCCGCAATACGTGACTGTGCTTAGCCCGCCACTGGCCGGCCTGCCCTTCGATTTCGATCAGGTGCGCGTCTTCACCTGGAGCACGCGCCATCATCGCTACGAGACGGCCTTCCGGCTGCATCCCATTCAGGGCTATCTGCCGGTGCGGGTCACGCCTGCCACCGGTGGCAAGCGCACCCACCTTCAGCTTCCAGATCGCCAGCGGCAACAATCTGACCGCCGATCCGGCGACCGGCATCACCCGCCCGGCCTCGCCACGTACCATTACTTACGAGATGGACGACACGCGCGCCCTGCGCATCGGATCCGACCTCGGCCCCATCCCCGTCAGCCACCTGCCAGAATCCCAGCCCAAGTCCGCCAAGCCTGGGAAGAAGAATGGGCGGTAGGGCCCTTCGCCCAATTCTCCGGGAGCCCAGGACCGGATTTTCGACAGGGATACCACGAACTAGAACCTGCCTGGAAGATTACGGGGACGGTCGAAGAGCGCGATCCTGGTCTGCGCTTGCGCTGGCGCACCTCGGTGTCCAGTATTGAGCAGACAGCCACCATCTAGCAGCGTCAACATGACCTTGGTTCGCTGAAGAAGCGATCTTATGGATAAGCCTGCCCGATGAAGGGAGGTCTGCGATGGATGACCCGCGGTGCAAGATCGCTGCGATTGAGACGGATGACCCTCGCTGCAAGGGTCTGCTCACTGGCGCGATAGTTGTGATGGAAGACCTGCGGTGCGTGAGCCTGCTCTATCGCGGGTCGATTGAAATGGATGATCCGCGCTGCCGGAGCATGGCGACGGAGATGGATGACCCGCGTTGCCGGGGCTTGCAGAGGCGGTGGTAATGGAAGGTTGAAGTTGCCGGCAATCTCCTGGCTCCTGCCTGAACCTCTGGATTACGTCCAGGATATTTCGATGCCGTGCGCGGTAGCTGTGATCTTTGGCGGCCTATGGTTGGTCAGAATGCGGATCGCCTGGAAGCCTCCGCCCAGCACACAAATGGTTCCGCCTCCTACCAGCAGCCCCAGCTTGCTGGTCGGATCCGGATCAAGGACTGCCAGGATCACCATCGTCACGCCCACGCCACTCATTCCCAGCGCCACGCTCACGCTCGCGATCTCCCTTACGGATAGCCCGGAGCTTCTCGCCATCTGCAGCAGTGTCTGATCTTCCGGATGGATGCCGAGTTGAGCATCGTCCACCAGCACCCCGGCCAGGCGAGCCCGGTAGAGCAGCGCAAGCTTGCGCAGCCACTCCGGATCGGAGGTCCTGACAATCGTCTCGCGTGAATCGCTCATGGGAAAGAGTCTATACCCAGGCTGGCGCCCTGGTCCTGATTTGCGGGCCTGGGATTCGTGCAACCCGTTATGATGGTGCCAGCGCAGGAGTTGCGGCGCAAACAATAAGAATGTCCCCCACGATCTTCATCTCGGCGGGCGAGGCCAGCGGCGAGCACTACGGCGCGCTGCTGATCGACGCGCTCAAAAAACAACTCGCCGCAGGCGGGCCAGACGGCCAGCTTCTTCGGCATGGGCGGCGAGCGCATGGATGCCGCCGGCCTGGAGTGCGTCGTCCGCGCCGAAGAGATGGCGGTGATGGGGCTGACCGAGGTCGTCCGCCATCTGCCGCGCATCTGGCGCGAGTTCCGCAAGCTCAAGAAGGCCATCCGCGAGCGCCGGCCCTCGGTGGCCGTGCTCATCGACTTTCCGGAGATTCACTTCCGCCTGGCCGAGGAACTGCACCGGCTGGGCGTTCCGGTGATCTTCTTTGTCAGCCCGCAGTTGTGGGCCTGGAAGAAGAAGCGCATCCGGCTGGTGCAAAAGTATATCGACAGGATGCTGGTGATCTTCCCCTTCGAGGAGGCCTTCTATCGCGAGCAGGGCGTGGAGGCGGAGTTTGTCGGCCATCCGCTGGCGGATCTGCCGCGCCAGCCGTCAGCCGCGAGCAGTTTGCCGCCGAGAATGGATCTGGACCCAGCGAATACATGGATCGGCCTGCTCCCCGGAAGCCGTCCCAGGGAGATTCGCGACCACCTGCCGACGATCCTGAGGGCAGCGCAGGAGCTATCTCACAGCCTGGAATTCGTTATCCCTCTCGCTCCGACGCTGAATGACGCGCAGCGTGAGGATGTGCTGCGCCTTGTTCAGAAACATGGCGAAGACCTGCAAATCAGCCTCGTCAACGATGCCCGCGCCACGCTCTTTCACGCCCGCGCCTCGGTGGTTGCGAGCGGAACGGCTACCGTGGAGGCGGCGCTGACCGGCAATCCCTTTGTCGTGGTCTACCGGGTCTCGGCGCTGACCTACGCCATTGCCAAACGGGTGGTCAAGGTGCCCCACGTGGCCATGGCCAACCTGATCGCCGGCAAACGCATCGTGCCGGAGCTGATCCAGAGTGACTTCACAGCGGAAAATATCGTCCAAGAGATTGAGCGGCTGCTACCCGATGGACTGCCGCGCCAGTCCATGATGGAGGAGCTGGCGCGAGTGCGCGGTTTGCTGAGTCCGGTTTACCAGGTCCCAAAGGCGGGAACTGGGCACCCGCCCCCATCGGCGCGATTGACCGGGTGGCGGCGGTTACGCTGGAGACTCTAGGGTATAAGGTATCCCAGGACTGATAATCCAGACCTGGGGCACCCATTTTCACGGACCAACTCAAGAGGCAAAACAGGATGTCTATGGCTGCGATTCGATCTGCGATACTGACACGAATGAAGAGATTGCCGTGGGCGTGTGGCTTTGCCTGCGCCCTGATCATGACGGCTCTATTGACCGTGCCCTGCTTCGCCCAGCGGCCGGAGCGCCCCGAGCTGACCGTCTCCGGCTACGTGATCGATGCCGAGATTGACACGGCCACTCACCATCTGGCGGCCAAAACAGTAGTCACCTTTACCGCGCCGGAAAACTCCGAAGTTGTCAGCTTCGGCTTTCATCCGGCGCTGAAGGTGACGAAAATCTCCGACGATGCGGGCTCGGTGCTCACCGGCGAGCGCTCGCCGGACGGCGGCATCCGCATCACACCAGCCACGCCGTTCGTCCGTGGGCAAGCAGTGCACTGGAGCTTCGAGTACGAGGGCACAATCACCGGCAACGACGACGGTCCCATCGAAGGCTTGAAGCTGGCCGCCATCCAGGAGCCGATCAGCTACCTGCTCTACCCGGCGCGCTGGTTCCCCACCACCGGCTACCTGACCGATCGTTTCACCATGGAGATGCACATCCGCGTGCCGCAGGGGATGCGTGTCTTCGCCAGCGGCAGCCTGGGCGCATCGAAGCCGGTCACACTGGCCAACGGCAAGCAAGGCGACCAGTACGACTTCAACTGGAGCAAGCCGGGCTTTCCCGGCACGGTGATTGCCGGCCGCTACGTGGACCCGGTTTCGGCCGGCGCAGGCAACGTTAAAGTCTATCTGACGGTGAGCCACCAGCAGTCGGGCAACGAACTGGCGCAGACGGCGGCCAGGGAGTACGACTTCTTTACCGAGCAGCTTTGGCGAGGCCGAGAGCAGCCATTTGAACGTCGTCGAGCTGCCGGACGACACGCTGCCCGCCGTCTGGGCGCCGGAGCTGGCGGCGATTCTGGGCTCGCGCGTGGGCGACAAGAGCGGCATTCGCCTGCTGGCCAACACCATCGCCCACCAGTGGTGGGGCTCCGAGGTCAGCCCGCGCACGCTGAACGACGCCTGGATCACCAACGGCATGGCCCGCTACGGCGAGCTGATGTACGTGGAGGACGAGAGCGGCAAGAACGCCCTGAAGACGGCCCTGCAGGATGTGGCCGCCGGAGCGCTGGCCTACGACACCATTCCGCTGTCGAGCGTCAGCCGCCTGAGTCCCTTTTCGCCCGAGTTCCAGTCGATGACGCTGGAAAAGGGCGCGATGATCTTCCACATGCTGCGCTGGGAGATCGGCGACAAGGCCTTCCTGGCCACGCTCAAGGGCGCGCTGAGCCAGTACACCGACAGCTCGATCCGCGCGGCGGACTTCGAGAAGGTGGCCGAGGCGCAGAGCCAGCAGCAGTTGACCGCCTTCTTTGCGCAGTGGGTGGACGGCACCGGCGCGCCGCAGTTCACCAACAAGTACGCCGTCTACCGGCTGGGCAACAACAAGGGCTTCCGGACGATCGGCGAGATTGACCAGGATCTTGGACCTCTTCCGCATGCCGGTGGAGTTGCGCATCGAGACCGACGGCAAAACCGAGACGAAGAAGATCGACGTGGTGGGCACTGATACGCAATTTGTCGTGGACACCTTCGGCCGCCCGCGGCGCATCAGCATCGACCCGCAGGGCTGGGTGCTGAAGTCCACTCCCGACTTGCAGGTGCGCATCTGCATACTCAAGGGGCAGCAACTGGTGGCGCAGGGCGACCTGCCCGGTGCGCTGGCCGAATATCAAAAGGCGCTGGAGGCCAATTCGCAGAGTTCGCTGGCCAGCTACCGCATCGGCGAGTTGCTCTTCGCGCAGCGCAACTATCAGGCCAGCGTGAATGCTTACCGCGATGCGCTGCGCGGCGACGGCGAGCCGCGCTGGACCGAGGTCTGGAGCCACATCCAAATCGGTAAGGTTTACGACCTCACCGGGCAGCGCGACCGGGCAGTGAACGAGTACCGGCTGGCGGTGCAGACCAACGACAACACCCAGGGCGCGGTGAACGAGGCGCGGCAATGGCTGCAAAAGCCATTCAAGCGGGCTGATAACGAGTAGAGAACCGCATTTCCTTTCGACAAATCTGGTTAGTGTTTTCCCAGGTCTGAAAATCCAGACCTGGGAAACTGTGCCACTTGCCTGTGTCCCGGAGAGGGCAATCCGTACGATCCGCCTGCGTTCTTGTCTCGATTTGAGGCACGCGGGCTCGCCTGAACAAATACCACGGTAACGTACCGGCCGGTATTCGCCTCTACCGCGAGTTGCGCGTCTTGCCGATAACATGAGCATGAAGCCGCTGCGTTCTACCTTACGTGTCGTGTTGTTTGCTGCGATGAGTCTCACCCTCGCAGCCCTGGGCGCACTGGCTGCGCCGCGCAATTCCGCCGAATCGGCCGCGCCCTCCGAGGCCGCGCCATGGGTTCAAGGTTCTGTCGAGGATGGCGCGCGCGTGGTCCTCACCGGCAACGTTCTCCCGCTGGTCCAGGGATTGGGCCGGATCGGAGCGCTTCAATCCGCAATTGACCAGGGAGCGGTGGAAGACTCCCTGCCCGCCGGACGGATGCTGCTACTGCTGCAACGCTCTCCTGCGCAGGAGGCGGCGCTGCGGGATTTCATCCAGGCAACACACACGCCGGGCAATCCCTCCTATCACCAGTGGCTCAAGCCGGCGGAGTTTGGCCGCATTTACGGGCCGGCGGACTCGGATGTGGCCGCTGTGACCGCGTGGCTGGAGTCACACGGGCTGACCGTCAACCAGGTGCACGCCGGGCGGCTGGCGATAGAGTTCAGTGGAACGGCGGGGCAGGTGAGCGAGGCCTTTCTGACCGAGATTCACCGCTATCAGGTCAACGGCGAGACGCATCTGGCCAACGCCACCGATCCATCGGTTCCCGCGGCGCTCGCCCCGGTCATCGCCGGTCTTGCGCCGGTGAATGGCTTTCATCCTCAGCCCCAGTTGACGGTACTGGGGCAGGCGCAATTCAACGCCAAGACACACGAGGCCACGCCGCAATGGACCTATCCGGTTGGCAGCGGGGTGGTCTTCCTGATGGCGCCGGGCGATTTCGCCGTGCAGTACGACATCAATTCGGTCTACAAGGCCGGCATCACCGGCAGCGGGCAGTCGATCGCCATTATCAGTGCATCGAACGTGGACCTGAGCATGGTTCAGGCCTACCAAAGCCTCTTCGGGCTGAGCGCTAACTTGCCGCAGGTGGTGGTGGACGGCGTGGACCCCGGCGAGAATGACGCGGCCACGGAAGCGTACCTTGACATCGAAGTTGCGGGCTCGGTTGCGCCCGGCGCCACGATCCTGCTGTACACCTCGGAGGGAACGGCGCTGACGGACGGCCTGGCGCTAGCCGCGATGCGGGCGGTGGAAGATGATGTGGCCGGGGTTATCAGCACCAGCTATGGCGAGTGCGAACAGCAATTGGGGCAGAGCGGCAACGCCTTCTGGAGCGCGCTTTGGCAGCAGGCGGCGGCGCAGGGCCAGACGGCGTTCGTCTCTACGGGCGACGGCGGCTCTGCCGGCTGCGACGACTTCGACACGCAGGCGGTCGCCTACGACGGGTTGCAGGTCAACGGCATGGCCTCCACGCCCTATAACGTCGCAGTGGGCGGCACCGACTTCTACTACAGCCAGTACGCCAGCACTTCCTCGGTCATCAACACGCAGTTGGGCACTTACTGGTCCGGTACCACCACCGCGCCCGCCGTCTCCCTCAAGCAGACGATCCCGGAGCAGGCGTGGAACGACTTCTTCGGCTTCAACTTGGCCGATAGCGGCAACCCAGCAAATTTGGGCAGTCAAAATATCATCGCCGGCAGTGGTGGCGCCAGCAGTTCCGCGCTCTATCCCAACGGGACGGGGCAAGGCTACCCCAAGCCGGCCTGGCAGACGGGAACCGGCGTACCGGCCGATGGAGTGCGCGACCTTCCCGACGTCTCCCTGTTTGCCGCCAATGGCTATAACTACAGCTTTACTCCCATCTGCGCGCTCCCGGGCGACTGCTCCAGCGCGAATCTGAATAGCAATGGGACGGAGGTCGTCACCGGGGTGGGCGGCACCTCCATCAGTTCTCCGTCGATGGCCGCCATCCAGGCCCTGGTCAACCAGAGCACCGGCAGTTGGCAGGGGCAGGCGAACTACATCTACTATCCACTCGCCGCGCGGCAACCAACGGTCTTCCACGACGTGACCGTGGGCGGCAACCGGGTTCTCTGCTACGCGACTTCGGCCAACTGCGCGGCCGGCTCTTCGGCTACGAACACCAGCGGCTTCAATGTCGAGAGCGGCTATTCGGCAGGCACGGGCTACGATCTGGCCACCGGCCTGGGCTCCATCGACGTGGCCAACCTGATCAAGTACTGGAGCACGATCACGCTCACAGCGACCAGCACGACGCTCAGCGTAAGCCCGTCCAGCTTTGCCCACGGCAAGACGACGACGATCTCCGGCACGGTTGCGCCCACGAGCGGCTCGGGCACACCCAGCGGCGCGGTCAGCATGACCGGCAACGACGGCATCACTCATTACGCGAGCATCGACTCGCCCGCGCTGACGGCGGGCAGCTTCTACGCGCAGGTGGACAACCTGCCCGGTGGAACCTACCAGCTCACCGCCGATTACGGGGGCGACGGAAGTTACGCTCCCAGCAAGTCCGCGCCTGTCACCGTCACCATCACACCGGAGAACAATACGCTGGCCGCCACCGGCTGGGCATGGAACCCCTACGACCTGAACCTCTACCAGCTTTCCTCCGGCATCACCCTGCCTTACGGGGCGCAAATCTACCTGGATGCGCAGCCGGTGAGCGGCAACGCCACCATCTCCACCCAGCCCACCTCGGCCACTGGGACCGTCACTTACACCGATGTGCTGGGAACCGCAACCACCACCTCGACGCAGCCGCTGAATGCCGCCGGCGTGGCGGAGTGGTCCACCGGCGTCTTTGCGCCGGGCAGCCACGCAGTCAGCGAGTCCTACTCCGGCGACGCCAGCTACAACCCCTCCTCGGCCGCCAGCGTGGCCTCCTTCACGGTGATTCAGGGCAGTACCAGCCTGACCGTCAAACCGTTGGTCACATCGGTTGCCGCGGGAGCCAGCGTGGCCGTCGATGTGCAACTGGCGACCGGCTACCTTTCCCTCTATGGAACGCTGCCCACCGGCAGCGTAACCGTAACCTTGGGTGGGCATTCGGCCAGCGCGGTGTGGCAGGCTTTCGGCCCGAGCAATTCGGCCAGTCTGGAAGCGGTGGTCACCTTCAACAACGTCTCGGCGGGCATGCTGCCGGTGACCGCCTCCTACGCAGGCGACAGTAATTGGCTGGGCAGCGTGGCCAACGGAGGAACGGTCACCGCGCTCTCCAGCAAAGTTACGCCCACCGTCACGCTCTCGACCAGCTCTGCCAGCCCGGCTTCCAGCCAGAGCATTACGTTTACGGCCGTTGTCTCCGGCCCGGCGGGATCGGCGACGCCCACCGGCACGGTAGCCTTCCTCTCCGACGACCAGAGCTTCGACATCGCCGCAACCGTCAGCAATGGCACGGCCCTTTTGACCATTCCCGGCTACGCGCTCGCCAATGGGACCAACGTCTTCACCGCCGTTTATAGTGGTAACAACACTTACACTGCCGCTTCCTCGAATGCGGTCAATATCACCTCCGCGCAACCGGATTTCTCCTTCACCACGCAGAACGCGGAAGTGATGATCTCGCCCTCCGGGACGGGAATCAGCACGCTGGCTCTCACGCCGATCAACGGGTTTAGCGGAACGGTCACTCTCTCCGCCAGCGCGCCCACCGGCATAACAGCGCGTCCGGCCATGGCTTCATTGGCTGTCGGTGCGCCGGCAACGGACGCGCTCAACATCAACGTTGCCTCCTCCATGGCTTCTGGAATCTATCTGGTCAGCGTGACCGCCAGCGGTGGCGGGCACGTGCATACCGCGCAGATCC
>CAWFZU010000105.1:0-14391 GCA_963820195.1 uncultured Acidobacteriaceae bacterium
GCAATGGGCAATCAGCACCGGAGAGAGTGTGGCTCATGGCGTTTTTCGCCAGCCCATTCTTCGTGGTACCGTATCATTGCTGCACAACTCCCTAGCAATTGGCAACACCAACCCCGTCCCCTGCCCGGATTGCGCTTGGCATATCCGTGGGCGATACCGTATCGAAACACCTGCCCCACGGTCTCCAGGGCACGCTTGGCTATGTCCCGTGCGCCGCGATCCTGAATCGCGTTGGCCATCGCCACCAATTCCGGTGCCTCGATCTCGGCAATGGGCCGCGCACCGAGGCATGGCAGAATATCGGCGTCCTGCGCCGCTTGATGTACTCCATCTTCCCAACCTGCCAATGCGTCAGCCACTATGCTGCCACGCTCTGGAAGGAATTTTCGACGGCAGCCTTTTTGGCTGTCTTCTCGGCCTTTCGTTGCGCCATCGGGTCAACGCCGGTCGCCAGCAGCTTGCGGGCCTCGGCGTGGCGCGCTCTGGCCTGCGCCAGCGAAACGTCCGGATACTTTCCCAAGGACATGAGTTTTTCCTTGCGGTCAAACCGGTATGCCCAACGCCACAGTTTTCCGCCCGCTGGCGTAATCCAGAGGTACAGTCCTCCGCTGTCGTTCAGGCTATAGGCCATTTCCGTCGCCTTGGCCTTTTTGATTTCAGTGTCGGTCAGAGCCATTTCGTCCGAACCCCCCTTTTTGGAAAAATATCCACACCTCAAAATAAAAATACCCCCAAAAGTACCCCCTATCAAACGCGGCTGCACTCGGACGCATCTGAACGCAGAAAGACGTAAAGCCTAGTATTTGCTAGGCTTTACGTCTTTCTATTGGATGTCTTGTGATGTTCTTGGAAGGGTCTTGGCGGAGAGAGTGGGATTCGAACCCACGGTACTCGTTAAAGTACACACGCTTTCCAAGCGTGCGCCTTAAACCACTCGGCCATCTCTCCGCGGAGTGGCGTCTCTCCTTGACTGTACCACAACACGCTGACCGAATCGCATCTTGTTGAACAGACAATAGATGCGGCTTACAAACCGTCTTCTATTCTGCGCCTTGTAAGCCTCATCGCGATGCCGCTCTTACGGAATCTCTTAGCCAGTTTGGCAGCCAGGAACATCAGCTAGTGCCCTTCGATCAAGGACGTGAGGTTGCCGGATGAGGGCGAGGGCAACTACTCGAACTCGACAACGACCTGACCAACCTTCACAGAGTCGCCCGGCGCCACCCGCACGTTCTTCACCTTTCCCGCGCTGTGTGCGGTAACATTGGTTTCCATTTTCATGGCTTCCAGCAGCAGGATCGGAGCGCTCGCCTGAACCGACTGCCCCGGCTCGACGTTCACCTTGATGACAATGCCCGTAACAGGGCTGCGGCAGAGCTTATCTTCCGCCGCATTTTCCACGGCCGCCGGGGCTGGAGTTTTTGCACTGGCAATCGGCATCGGCTGAGCCGCCGCGGGAAGCGGCTGATGGGCCACATAACTCGGCTGGCGCGGGTTTGTGTCATCTTCCAGAACTTCCACTTCGACTTCGTAGGTCTTTCCGTCAATTCCCACCTGAAGCTTCAAATTACAACTTCCTTTCATCGCGGGGCTTTCCTAATGCTAACCCCTGAATCGCAAATGATGCGAGGCGTGAACAGAGACCCGCCCCTGTAGAGACCATGGATTCGCGCCTTCAATTGCCGGCCGCAGCATCTTTGCCGAGCGGATGCGAACCTTTTTGCCAAGAAATGCTGTCACCGCCGCGGCAATCACCACCAGCATCTCCGGCGTAACTTCCTCATTACTTTTCTGAACCGCTTCCTTTGCCACAGTAGCCGGAGCCGCGGCTTCGGCAGCAGGTGCAGCCGCAGGCTGACTTAGCTCCGCCACTCGGGCTTCCAAAGCCTTGAAGGCGGCGGCTAACTCGCCCAGTTGGCCTTCAGCGGCCCTTTGCCGTTCTGAAACAGCCTGAATAAACTCTGTTAAATCCACTGCCACGCGCGGCTCCTCATCATAACGGAATTAATCCATGTTTCTTCCCGGGACGTAACTCCCGCTTGGTGTGCAGCGATTCCAGAGCATTCGCCAGAACCTTCCTGGTATCGGCCGGATCGATAATGTCATCCACCAGCCGGCGGCCTGCCGCAACATAGGGGTTGGAAAACGTCTCTCGATACTCGTCCACCAGTTCCTGGCGGCGGCCGGCTTTATCCTCGGCGGCATCGATCTCGCGCCGGAATACAATCTCCGCCGCGCCCTCGGCGCCCATCACCGCAATCTCTGCCGTGGGCCACGCCACCACTCGGTCCGCGCCCAGGTCCTTGCAGCACATGGCGATATACGCGCCGCCGTAGGCCTTGCGCAACACCACCGTAATCTTCGGCACCGTCGCGGCCGAATAAGCAAACAGCAGCTTGGCGCCATGACGAATAATGCCGCCGCGCTCCTGCTCGACTCCGGGAAGAAAGCCCGGCACATCCACAAATGTAATCAGCGGAATATTAAAGGCATTACAGAAGCGGACAAAGCGCGCCGACTTATCCGAGGCATTGATGTCCAGCACGCCGGCCAGGTGATTCGGCTGGCTGGCGATGATGCCCACCGGCCGGCCTTGCAGCCGTCCAAAGCCGATAACAATATTCGCGGCAAATTCCGGTTGGATTTCGAAGAAAATCCTGAAAATCCAGAACGCGCGTGATCACATCGCGCACATCATAAACAGCCTTGTTATCGACCGGAACAATCCCGCCCATCTCTGGATCGGATTCAATCGGCAGATTGAACGCCATGCGGGGCGCGATCTTCAAGGTTGTTGGAGGGCATGAAACTGAGCAGCCGCCGGCAAAGTTGAGCCGCCTCCTCATCGTTCTCGCGCGATAAGGTGAACCACTCCCGAGTAATTCATCTGCGCCTGCGGGCCGCCCAGTTCCTCATCGCTGACTACTTCGCCGGTGACCTGTTTGATCACCTTCGGCCCGGTAATGAACATCCGCGCCTGGTGAGTTTGAATCACAAAGTCGGTCAGCGCCGGGCTATAAACAGCGCCGCCCGCGCAGGGTCCGCAGATAATCGAAATCTGCGGCACCACTCCGGAGAGCAGAACATTGTGGTAAAAGACGCGCCCATAATCCGGCCAGGCTGTCAATGCCCTCTTGAACGCGCGCGCCGCCGGAGTCGTTGATGACGACGAATGGGCTGCCTGTCTTCAATGACAGGCGCATCATATCGACAACCTTGTCGTTATGCGTCTCGCCGGCAGAGCCGCCGCCAACGGTAAAATCCTGGCTGGCAAGATGCACCTGGCGCCCTTCAATCTTCGCGCATCCGGTCACCACGCCATCGGCCGGCATCTCCTTGTCGGCCATTCCAAAATACGTGGACCGGTGCAGGGCAAACAGTCCGATCTCCTGAAAGCTGCCCGGGTCCACTAAACTTGTAACTCGCTCTCGTGCCGTCAGTTTGCCGGAGGCATGTTGTTTCTCAATGCGCTCCGCGCCACCGCCAAGTTTAAGCTCCGCGCGCTTTGCGCCAAGGCCGGAGACCTTTTCGGCCATGGTCTTCAGACTCTCTGCTTGCTTTGCCATCCCTGCTCCTGGATCCGTCGGCTTTGTATCTTCTATCTCTCCGGAGCCACGGTTACCCGGTGCTCTTTGCCGTTCAGCGTAATCACATAATTCACTTTGGCGCTCAGCGGATCCTCCGCCGCTGGCCGCTGCCGGTGCTTTCTGCTCAGGCGCTTTCTGCTCCGGCGCTTTGCTCGCAGGATCCTTGCCCACATTCTTGCGGCCCTGGGCGCGGCTCTCGAAGAACTTAGGCGCCACCTGCGGGAACATGGCATATGTCAGTACATCCTCATCGCTGCCATTCGCTCCCTTCAAGGCATTCGCGCTGGCGCTCAGGTTCTCCCACTCCGGCTTGAGCAGATCTGCGGGACGAACCGTAATCGCCGGCTTCTTCGCATGAGCCTCGGCCTGTTTCAGCACCTCGGGATTCTTTTCGCCGAGCGTGCTGCCGTAGTAGCCCAGCATCAGGTCGGCAAACTCTCCGGTCAGCACTTTGTACTTGCCCATCAGAACATTGAAGACCGCCTGCGAGCCGACGATCTGGCTGGTAGGCGTAACCAGCGGCGGATAGCCGGAATCCTTGCGAACCCTGGGAACCTCCTCAAGAACCTCCTTCAGCCGGTCGCCCGCGCCCTGCCCCTTGAGTTGGCTTTCCATGTTGGAGATCATTCCGCCGGGAATCTGGCTCTTGAAGATCTCCGTATCTACGCCGATATTCTCGCTGAAGAACTCCTTGTAGCGCGGACGGATTTGGCAAAGTGGCTCGATACGCGCAGCACGCGCTCTAGATCGACGCGGGTCTCGTAGCCGGTGCCTTCCAGCAGCTCGACCAGGCTTTCCGTCGGGTTGTGCCCCGGCCCCAGCGAAAGGGAACTGACCGCGGTATCCACAATGTCGCACCCTGCCTCGATGGCCTTCATCAGAGAGACCATCGTGACTCCAGTCGTCGCATGAGTGTGGACATGAACCAGCGTATCATTGCCGCACCTCTTCTTGATGGCCTTCACCAGGTCGTATGCGGGCTGCGGCCTCAGCAGAGCGGCCATGTCCTTGATGCAGATCGAATCGCATCCCATCTCCCGCAACTGCTCGGACCATCTCGGCAAAAGCCTCAATGGTGTGCAGGGGGCTGACGGTATAGCAGATGGCGCCCTGCGCATGCTTGCCGGTCTTCTTCACCGCATCGATGCTGGTCTTGAGGTTGCGGATGTCATTGAGCGCGTCGAAGATGCGGAAGACGTCGATTCCGTTGGCGGCGGCCTTCTCCACAAAGCGCTCTACCACTCCGTCTTCATAGTGCCGGTAGCCCAGCAGGTTCTGTCCGCGCAGCAGCATCTGCAGCCGGCTCTTGGGCATCAGCTTGCGGAAGGTGCGCAGCCGTTCCCACGGGTCCTCATTCAGAAAACGAATGCAGGAATCGAAGGTTGCGCCTCCCCAGCACTCCACCGACCAGTAACCGGCATTGTCGATGTCTTCGCAGGCCGGAATCATGTCGTCCAATGACATGCGGGTGGCAAGCAAACTCTGATGCGCATCACGAAGCGCAAGTTCGGTAATCTCAACGATTCGGGACATTTACGACTCCCCATAAAAATAGCCCTCAACAGGAGTCCGGTTCTCAAGACCGTGTCGATGGGCCTTCGCAGACGTGCAGCCAAACTCTCATCATACTATTGAAGCCGGGTCAAGAGGTAAAGCCCTCCCGCCCGGCTGGCAAATGGATCGTAAACGGCATCCACACAATGATTGGATTATACATGTTACGGGTTGAAGGTACGAACGTCCGCGAGCCGGACGCCGAGAGTGCGCTGGCAGATGGCGTCCAGTTGTAACTCGGTTCCCTCGAAGTGTAGTGTGCGATGCGTGTGCTCGAGCGACTCATTGGATTTGAGTTCGCGCGCGGGCGAAGACGACTCTAACTCGTAGAAGTGTCCTAGCTGCCCTCCGCCGGGCGTCGCGGGGCCATCGTTGTAGGTGTTGGCCACATCGCCGTGATATGGATCCTCCTGAATCTTCCATGCGGAATTCACATACATCTCGGCTCCGGACGGCTGATTGTATTGCACAATGGTCAGTACGTTATTCTGGCCGTCATAACTGCCGAGAATACCCTTGGCGCGCTGTGGGCTCAGGCCGAGCTTGCTGCGGTAATTGGAATCTCCCTTAAAGAAAACCACATCTTTCCCAATGAAAATGCGATCTTCCGGAACAGCTCCGAAGTAATCTGTGGTAACAGGAATGCCTAATTCAGCTTCCGACTCGGCGCGAATCGGAAGGATGATCGTGCTGCGCGGAGTAGATTGATATTGTCCCAAGACCCACAACGAAAGCAGGCCGGTCTCCTTACGATGACTCTGCGCAGCAAGATTAGTGAGCTTGTTCTCCGACTCATAACCAACGACCTTCACTCCATTCACCGCATCGATGCCCAACCCCTTCCAGATCTGCTCGCCATTGAGCAGTCGAACCTCACGTTCGAGCCGCAATTGGAACTTCGTCCCTGTATAATTCGTCTGCGAGAAGTCGTGCCGAAAGGCCACCGAGGCATTACTCTGGCAGACGATCTGGTAGGGGTCGGTATCGAGCGGTGCCGGCGTGAACCAGTGTTCGAGATCAAAGGGCACGCCCGGGTCAAAGAAGATCGAGAACTGACCGCCTTCAGGACCCAGCCAGATGCGGTCTTCGCCTCCTACGGCGTTGATGTGCTGCGCGATCTTGCCCGAAGCGATCAGCTCGCGGTTAACCCAGCCGTAGCTGAAGCCATTCGCGCCGGCGACAGAGCTGGTTAGAACGCGTCCTTGCATGGCAGGCCACACGGCAATCGATGCGCCGCTGTTCTCGTTGGTAAGAACGACCAGTTTGCTGTGCCGCTCCACAAACGAGACAACTTCACCGAAACTGTTCTTATTCGTTTGCTGAGAAGACGCGAAGCCTCCATCGACGGCGGCCTGGGAGGATGAAGAAATGCTGTCAGTCATTAGATTTCTCCTAAAATCGCTGCGACACGTTAATCGATAGAACAATTGGTTGCCAAGAGTGAACAATCAGATGCATCCATTAACTTACAGTCATGCCGTGGACGGCATCATCGCGCGCGCACGTGAACCAAAGAAAGCATAGAGTGCGACCACGACATAGCCCGCGAGCGGCACCATGTAAGCCAGTGCAATGCTATGTGTTCTGTCGCTGATGAGTCCCATCAACGGCGTAAGTGTCGCGCCGCCAATAATCGCCATAATGATCATTGAACCGCCTATCTTGGTATTGGGGCCTAGCTCCTTGATCCCCAGCGCAAAGATTGTCGGAAACATGAGAGACATGAAGAAGCTGGTTGCTACCATCGCCCACACGCCTATCCAGCTTGGATGCAGCACCCCCACCATAACCAGCAGCACATTGATAACCGCATATAATCCCATCAGCAGGTTGGGCCGCACTACGCGCATTAGTGCAGTGGAGGCGAAACGCCCAATGCCGAAGGCCACCAAAGAGATGATCAGATAATTTGCGGCAGATTTTTCCGGAAGATGCATATTGTCCTGCACATACTGGATCAAATAGCTCCAGGTGCCAACCTGCGCGCCGACATAGGAAAACTGGGCCAGAACCGCCAACATGAAATGACGATGCTTAAGCAGGTCACGAATCTGTCCGTGATCGCCGCCGTCTTCGTGCTCGCTATGAACAGGTGGAAACTTCTTGAGCAAAATAAGCACGGCCCACACCAGCACCACCGCCCCTAGAATAAGATACGGCTTGACGACGCGCATCGTTTCAAAAGTAAGATAGGCCTTATAAGTTCCAGCCGCTTGCTTTGCGGCAATTTCGTCGGGCCGCAACTCGATGCCAGAGAAGATAAATATCTTACCTATTAAGACACCGGTAATCGAGCCCAGCGGATTAAAAGCCTGAGAGAAGTTCAGCCGCTGTTCGGATGTCTCCGGAGAACCCATTTGCGCTATGAAGGGGTTGGATGCAGTCTCTAGAAATGACAGGCCTGTGGCTATGACAAAGAGCGCCATCAGAAAAAACCAGTACTGTCCCACGAGCGCCGCCGGCCAGAAGAGAATCGTGCCGGTCCCGTAAAGCAGCAGTCCGGCGATGAATCCAAACTTATAACCCAGCCTGCGCATCAGCAGCGCCGCGGGCATGGCCAGCAGGAAATATCCCATGTAAAACGCCGACTGCAGTAATCCTGCCCGGAAGCGCGTAATCTCGAACGACTTCATAAACTGGCGAATCAGCACATCGTTGAGATTGTTGGGGATGGCCCATAGAAAGAAAAGCACAGTGATCAGAATAAAGAGCGTGATCTGCCCTGCGGGAAAGATCCCGTCCTTGCGAGACGCGCTGCCTGTGAAACCCGCATTCAATACGGACATAACTTCATTCCTTGGGCCGGCCTCAATAATTAAAGATTCCAGCCATTGCTTCGCTTATCGATACAGCAAACAAACCAGATTCCCCATATTCGTCACTAAGACTTGCTCTCCCCGCGGTGGAGGGTCGTGCGCAACCGAGCCTCTGAATCCGCATTCCAGTAGCCGCAGTCCACTCAATAAATACAGAGGTATACGGAATAGCCATCGTTGACTTGATGATGAGGATGGAAAACATCTGCGCGGCACGGTCCAGCTTCGCAATGATTTCTTCGTGTGGTGCGAAGTTGACCGTTAGTCCTTCCAGGGTGGTTTGCAGCCACTGCCGATAGCCGCCGACTCCCGGCGCATCCTTCTCGTCGACAAACTCCAGCTCTCTATCCACGTGGACAATAGGACGAACGTGCCCGCAGGCGCGTAGTTGAGCCAGCACTGTTTCCAAAGTGGCTTGCTGGCTTTCTCCGGAAAGAATTGTTTCGATCCCCAGCCTGGATTGGGCAGGATAAGCCGCATCGGCCACTACTAGCCAGTTGCGATGCCCAAACAACCGCAGTCGCTCTTCAATCGTGTGTTCCCAATCCGGCATAGGCTCCATTGACTTACTCCCCATACTCCATAATTAAGAACGATCTCATGCGGATTAGTATTTCATTCTGACTGAGCAATCAACTCTTCATCCGCGCAGACCGCAACTTTGCCGCACTTGCCGGAGGCCATCAGCGAATAGGCATCCGCTGCATGATCCAGCGCAAAGCGGTGAGTAATAATGTCAGCCGGGTGCAGGTTCCAGCGCACCAGGCGCTCGACCAGCTCTTCCATCAGCCAGGTAGACGTAACCCAGGAGCCATAGAGAGTTTTTTGATCGTGAATCATATCCGGAGAAGGATTTATCTGCATTCCGCCGCCTTCTCCGATGAGCACCATCTTGCCCCATTTGCGCGTAGCGCGAATCGCCGTGGCCCTTGCCGCCGCATTGGCAGAGCATTCAACAGCGCGCTCAACGCCAAAACCTCCGGTCAGAGCCTTGATCTGAGAAACGTTCTCCTCGCCGGATACCAGAGTATCGTCGCAAAGTCCCAGGTCTTTGGCAAGTTTCAGCCTCTCATCCACTACATCGATGCCAATAATTCTCTGAGCTCCGAGTTTGCGGCAAAGAGCCGCCGCCGCAAGCCCTACAGGCCCCAATCCTGTAATCAGCACCGCGTGATTTCCATTGATTCCAATCTTCTCCAGGCCTTCATACACAGTTCCAAATCCGCAGGCCACTTGCGCGCCGTCCGCATAAGTAAGTTCATCCGGCAACGCGATCAGATCTTTCTCCTCGGCGATCATGAAATCCGCCATGCCACCGTCCCGCTGCCATCCATACGCGCGCCTGTACTTATCACTTGTACAGGAGATCATATAGCCGCGCCGGCAGTCGTTGCATACTCCGCAGCCGGAGATGTGATAAACGATAACCCTGTCTCCCGTTTTGAAGAGCCGGCAGCCCGGACCGGCTTCAACAATCTGTCCGCTTGGCTCATGCCCCGCGATAACTCCCTGATAACCTTCCGGGCCCTTGCCTAAGTGCTCGTGATAAATGCAGCGTATGTCGGAGCCGCAGATCGTGGATGCTTTCACGCGAATCAGAACCTCTCCATGCTGTGGCGACGGCACGGGCACGTTCCGCATCTCGACTGAGCTGTTCCCCGGCAGAAATGCCGCCAGCATTGTCTTCTCCATATTTCAATCTCCCTTGCTTCAAAATAAAATCAATTCCCTTCCGGCCGGCTGGACACACTAAGCTGGAGTGATTTCTCCGTTCAAATCCCACAGGTCTTCCCAGTCTTGCCCCTCTTTCCAGAGGAAGACCTGCCCCTTGATCAGACGGCAGTTTCGGTCGAGCGCGCCTATCTCCCGCATCTCCTCATCCGTCAACGGATCGCCAGTAACTCCGAGAAGATTGCTGAAGATATTTCTTGGATTCGCGGAAAATGGAATCGGCGTCTGTCCGTGCTGCACCGCCCACTTAATACAGACCACAGCAGGATGAATCCCATGACGCTCGGATATTCGCTGAATGCCCGGATCCTCGGTCGGCGAGGTGTCTTTCGGCGTGCGATCGCGCTCCGGCCGGTGGGGCGATCCTAGCGGAGAGTACCCGACCGGCTCCATGCCGTTAGCGCGCACGAATGCAAACAACTCCGGTTGCTGAAAATGCGGATGAAGCTCCATTTCGTTGACTGCCGGACGAATCTTCGCATCCTCAAGCACCAGCTTGAGCTTAGGGATGGTCATATTGGAGGTGCCGATGTGGCGAACCAAGCCCCGTTTGACCAGTTCTTCCATAGCCGCCCAGGTTTTCATGTAATCAGCATGGATATAAGGCTTGGAATCCTTGCTGCGCGCGGTAACATCGCAACCTGGCGGATGAAAATTTGGGAACGGCCAATGAACAAGGTACAAATCAAGATAACTGAGTCGCAGATCCGCCAGCGACTTTTCGCAGGAGACTATAACATCATCGAAAGCATGCTTGTCATTCCAGACCTTGGACGTGACCCACAACTCCTCGCGCTTAACACCGCTGGCGATAACTTCAGACAGCGCCCCGCCGATCTCGGCTTCATTTCCATAAACGGATGCGCAGTCGAAGTGCCGGTATCCAAACCGCGCCGCCGCCTTTACGGCCTCGGCTATCTGGCTGGCATTCACGTGGTCGGAGCCGAAGGTGCCCAGGCCAATGGCCGGCATCCGCGCTCCGGTATAAAGTGTTCTCTGCGGGATCAACGCGGGATCAATGCGACTGGGCACTGTCCCCTCACCTGTGGGATTGGCTTGCATCTTGCACTCCTGATCTTGCGGTTACGGTGAAACACAATACGGACCAAAGCGGAGCGACTTGCCCCGGATAGAACTCACGCCTAATCATCAACAGTAATGCAAAGGCTACAGTAAACGATTTCTGACGTGAATGCAATGTGGAATTCGCCGCGCGCGAGCAAGCGCAGGCGGTTCTGTATGCCGGCAATGAGCCGGATGCAGTGGCGATAGTCGCGATCATGGCGCTCTTGCAAGGCGGCCTGTTTAAACCGCCAGGGGTAGTTAGCCTGGGAGCGCCTCTTCCGCGTCAGGAGAGGTGGCGTGTTTGCCGATCTCCAGCTCGATTTTGATCTCCGGCGGCGTCAAGAGCGTGTTGTGAATCAGGCAGGCATGCACGGAGCGCATCAGGCCTTCGGTCTGCTCTTCCGAAAGAGAAACGGGACTCACAACATGAATGAGGAAGTTGCCCAGCCGGGCAGGCTGCTTCAGCTTCTCGGCGGTAATGGAAACCTCCACGCCGCTCTGGGCGAGGTTGCGGGTCTTCAGGTATTGCACGGCGTAAAAGGCCGCGCAGGAACCCAGAGACGCCAGCAGCAGTTCGGGCGGCGTCATGCCGGAGTCTTCGCCGCCATTCTCCGCCGGCTGGTCGCAAACAATCGTTTGTGACCGCGACTGAATGGCGAATTTCACATGATCGAGGTGCGTAATCTTCACTTCCATCCTGACATTCCCTTCACTCGCATTTAGTTAAAAACACGGTTGCGATTCGTCCGAGAACCACAGATCTTGTTTCAGTGTCCAGCATCACCATCATACCCAATGAACGGAAGTCAAGGCTGCTAAACCCTCCAGACGAGAGATTTGCAATTTGCAGCCAAGTTGGAAGAGCGGAATCTTGCTGAAGGTGGGATTTATTTGGTGGACCTGGTCGGGATCGAACCGACGACCTCTTCCATGCCATTACGCTTGCAAAATGGAAAATCAGCAACTTACAGGCCACTATTGGACCCTTCGGGAACGCCGGGAACACTCAGAAACGCTTATTGGACCCGTCATGGACCCACGAAAAAGATTGTAGGCAACCGAACGCTACGCGCACGGACTAGCCGCCTACTCCGCACTTCCGCTTGAAACGCCTCTGAAATCCAGCTTGCCGGGTAGACTCACAGTCACAGCACAGACAAAACTCTCTGGACCTGTACGGCGCTCCATTGTCCGCCGTGTGCCGTATGTATGCCTCGCCCATTTAAGCCATCTGCAATTTGCCGTAGGGACGCTGCACCCTCTGCCTGAATAGCCGCAATGATCGGAGCCAGATCGGCGGCCCGTTTGCGGGTTCGCTCTGTGCGAACTTTGGCGCTCTCTGCATTACCCTTGATTGCTACAGTCTCAATGGCCCAGCGCCGTCCGCCTAGTTGCGTCCCTCTAGCCTTAGCAGCGCCCAGAGCGGCTTTGGTGCGGTCGCTGATGGCCTTGGCATCATACTCCGCCAGAGCAGCCATTACATGAAGCGTAAGGCGGTTCGCTTGTGGCAGGTCCACGGCTTCAAACTCTACGCCAGCCTCCATTAGGTTTGCGATAAATGCCACATTACGGGCCAGCCTATCGAGTTTGGCTATAAGCAACTTGGCTCCATGAATGCGGCAGAGGGCCAGAGCGCGGGCCAGTTCCGGGCGGTCATTGCGCTTGCCCGACTCGACTTCTACGACTTCTTCCAACAGTGTCCAGTCCCCGCCGTTAAGGTATCCGGTCACTGCCGCCCGCTGCGCTTCCAAGCCAAGGCCAGAGCGGCCCTGCCTAACCGTGCTCACTCGCAAATACGAAACAAACTTGCCTATCGCCATTGAATCGCCTCCGTTACGACAGGCTCTACGGACGTAGTGGCAGATGTAACAGCGAAAAGACAAATGCCCGATCCCACAAACGCCGATGCGCCTCAATACTCCGCAAAAATCCGGCGCGACGCTGTATGCCTCGATTTTGCGTGAATTTGCGGCGATGACAGGGGAATGGATCAGGGGTGTCAGCAAGAGCACCACGGGGCATTTCTGGGCCAGCAATAGGCATTCAAGCAAATGAGCGAAGCCGAGGAAATGGCGTTTTGATGGGAGGGGTTTTCGGCCTGGGGCAGAGCGCAACTTTTTCGGCAGAACCGGGTTTATATCGGCGTTGGCAAAATGTGCTTACGGCCAGCAAGGATGAATTCTCCCGAACAGCCCGCCAAGAATAAACGAGCCAACACGGCGTCTTTCGCACTGCTTTCAATCAGCACACTTTACGGTGAATAGTTTGTTCACGCGAATACTTACTGCGGTCGATTCATGCCTTTTTATGGGCGAAAACCGGCGATTAAAGGCTTCAACCAGAGGGTACGGATTTCTCAATGAAGCTACCCTCCCGGCACTCGGATTTGCATTTTTGCTATTGTCTGTCTCTATCCCTTCTATCTCATAGATAGAACAGGGAAAACCGGGCGCACGCCTCTCTACGCGCGTTTAGTAGCCGCGATACAAATGTAAAAATATATTTCAAAAAGGCGAGTAAAAATCGTGTTTCCAACGTCCAATAGAGTGACAAGCAATTATATATAGGTCCGCCTCACGCCCTCCCTACACGCTTCCCAGATAGCTAACCCGTTAAACAATTGCGGGGTGTGTGGCACTCTCCCTCTATATATACCTCTTCTCTATTCTCAACCTGTACAAGCTGGGATTGCTTTAAGGGTTCCACATAGAAAGGCGCTCTATGCCTGCTAAAGAGCCGTGTGCTCTGACCCGTGCTCCGCCCGTCTATGGGACGCGACACACAGATAGACAACATTCAAAGGTATAAGCAATGAGAACTTCTCCAATCAGTACAACGCGCCGCATGGCGCTTTATGACTACTACCGGGACCGTTGGAATGCTTACCAGAAAAGAGCATATCAAGAACTCGGCGGCCGATGCGTACTATGCGGCTCATCCGCTGGCCTCCGCCATAGATTCATAGACCCGAATCACGGGCTTTCAAACCGCTACAAGACTAACCCTATAACCCTCTACCGAAGAATCTGCAACGAGCCAACTGTGCGAAGTGCCGTTTGTCTCGTCTGTCGAGAATGCCGTGTTGCCCATTGCAGCATCGGACAGCCGATAGAGAACGCCGCAACACCAGGCTATAAACCCCTCGACAATTCGCAACCTTACGAGGGAATAAATGGAAACTAGACAAAACGTAGTCGCCGAAATGCTCAACCAGAACATAACCTTTTCCAGCGGTCGGCGGCGCTGGGAACAAACCAAGGACGCACTTACGGCAGGCTTCGACAGGCCGGACATAGAAGCCGCACAGGTTTTGTTCGCATCCGTTGCCGCGCATAGGATCATGGATCACCCGCCAGCATGGAATATGCTGATTGCGCCGAGCGGCTCCATGAAAACCGCACTCTTGAACACATTGCAGGGGTTGTCCAGTATTCACACTCTGGATGAAGTCACAGAGAATACGTTCATCTCTGGAATGCTTGACAAGAACCGCACAGGAAAGAAACCGAAGCCCGATCAAATGCCTGCAAGCCTGCTGAATCGCATCGGCGATGAAGGGATTCAGATAGTTCCCGATTTCAGCACAATTCTGGCAATGAACAAGAACAAACAGCCGGTGATTCTTTCGCAACTGCGCA
>CAWFZU010000106.1:0-34145 GCA_963820195.1 uncultured Acidobacteriaceae bacterium
CTTCTTGTAGGTCTCTTCGTTCAGTTACGTATTGTTCTGGAAGCGGCGGTCGCGGCCCTGCTTGGCGGTGCCGCCGGCGCTCTCGCCCTCGACCAGATAAAGCTCGCAGCGCTCGGGGTTGCGCTCGCTGCAGTCGGCCAGCTTGCCGGGCAGGCCGCCGCCGTCCAGCGCGCCCTTGCGGCGGGTCAGGTCGCGCGCCTTGCGGGCGGCCTCGCGGGCGCGGGAGGCTTCGATGGCCTTGTTGATGATGCGCTTGGCGATGGGCGGATTCTGCTCCAGGAACATGCCCAGCCGCTCGTTGACGAAGGCCTGCACGGTGCCGGCGATGTCGGAGTTGAGCTTGCCCTTGGTCTGGCCCTCGAACTGTGGCTGGGAGAGCTTGACGCTGACCACGGCGACGAGCCCTTCGCGCACGTCGTCGCCGCTCAGATTCTCCTTCATGTCCTTGAAGAGGCCGAGCGACTGGCCGATGGCGTTGATGGTGCGGGTGAGCGAGGTGCGGAAGCCGGAGAGGTGCGAGCCGCCGTCAACGGTGTTGATGTTGTTGGCGAAGCTGAAGACGGTCTCGGAGTAGCTGTCGTTGTACTGGAGGGCAATTTCGATCTCGACGTTGTCGCGCATCGCCTCCATCATGATGGGCTTGTCGTGCAAGACGGTCTTGCCGCGGTTGAGGTGCTTGACGAACTCGGCAATACCGCCGGCATATTTGAACTCTGCACGGCGGGCTTCGCCGGTTTTGGGGTCGGCGGTGCGCTCGTCGGTGAGGGTGATCTCCAGGCCCTTGTTGAGGAAGGCCATCTCGCGCAATCTCTGAGCCAGGGTGTCGTAGTTGAACTCGGTGGCGGCGAAGATCGTCTTGTCGGGAAGGAAGTGAATCTTGGTGCCGCGCCGCTTGCTGAGGCCGAGCTTGCGCAGTTCGCTGACGGGATCGCCGCAACTGAAGTCCATCTCCCAGGTGTGGCCGTCGCGCCAGATCTCGACGTTGAACTCCTGCGAGAGCGCGTTGACGCAACTGACGCCAACGCCATGCAGACCGCCGGAGACCTTGTAGGTGGAGGCGTCGAACTTACCGCCGGCATGAAGTTTGGTGAGCACCACCTGCACGGCCGGCATCATCTTGCCGTTGGAGAGAAGCATCATATCTACTGGGATGCCGCGGCCGTCATCGACCACGGTGATCGAGTTATCCACGTGGATGACGACCTCGATTTGTTTGCAATAGCCGGCCAGGGCCTCGTCCACCGAATTGTCCACCACCTCGTAGACCAGGTGGTGCAGGCCCATCTCGCCTGTGGAGCCGATGTACATGGCGGGACGGAGGCGCACAGCCTCCAGGCCTTCAAGGATCTTGATGTTCTCGCCGGTATAGTTGCCGTTATCGTCGGGGAGCGGTGCGGTGTTCAGGGGATCAGTCGCCATAGGATTCCGTTCGCAAGGCCTTCGCTACGATTTCCACAGGGGTCGCGGTGTCCGGGGTACGGTACCGGGCCGGGATACTGGGGTCTAACCAATTGAAAGACAGGGGCTTTCGAGCGAAGTTGCCTACCATGATTTTAGCACGTGAGAAGGGGAGAAGCGAGGGGGTAAAAGTGGTAAAAAAAGAGGTTGACAGAGGTAAATCCTGGTTTTATAATAGCACGACAGTAACCAATGCCGTTACTACTAATATATCTTCATGAATTCACTTGACTTATTCTTGTTATAGGCTTATGTTTCAGTATACAGGATAGGTAATTCCTGTCAATGAAAAACCATCTGAGGTTACCAACGATGAAACTCGCCATTCGCCTCTTCGTTCTGTCCATGGTCGTCGCCGGCGGCGCTGCCGCTGCAATTACGCCCAAGACCGCTCCCGCACTCCCCACTCATCAGTCAGCCTCCGCGAGTATGCCGCTTCCGTCCTGCGGCCCCGGCCAGCCGGGCGGCTGCCTCGTGAGCCCCTCGTCCAGCAAGTAGCAAGCTTGACCAGGGCCGCGGCAGAATTTTGTTGGAGGAGATTTGCGTTTTTTTGTTGAATGGCAGCGCGTTTAGCGTTATTCTATGATTGTTCTCAGAATGGCAGGAGGCGTGTGATGTCTTCACAGACTGCAATGTCCCTCTTAATGATCGCTGAATTTGCACTTTGGGCGGCCTTCGGCTTCCTGTTTTGGACCCGAAACCTGCATCGCCGTTTCCCGGCCATGGGGATCTACTTGGCGTTGCGAGTGGTTTCGATGCCCGTACTGATGGTATTTTTCTATGGCCAGACGCGGCATTGGTTCAACGGCTACTCTTTTTCCTTCTATTACTACGCATATTGGATGGTGTACCTAGTCAGCACGGCGACGCTCTTTTTTGTCTGCATTGAGGTCTTTCACTCCGCGCTTTCAGCATTTTCCGGACTACAGAGGCTGGGAACCATGGCCTTTCGCTGGATCGCTCTGGTCTCAGCGATCATCGGTTTTTCCACAGTCTCCTTCTCACATCTAGAGATCTCCATCATTGCCGATATTGCCAATCGATTGATGCGCTCCGTTAGTATCCTTGAGCCTCTGCCTGCTGGCCTTTCTCTGCCTGAGCATGAACGCGTTGCGACTCTCCGTTCGCGACATGGCCTTCGGGATTTCTTTGGGCTTCGGCTTGATGTCCGCCAATGACTTTATCGTGGGTGCATTGTTGTACCGCAACACCTCGCTGACCGGACCCCTGCAATTCGTATATGAGTCGGTGACACTGGTCTTGCTTGTCATCTGGATTGCCTACGCAGCCCTGCCCGAGCCGGCCCGCCAGCCGCTCGTGATGCCGGTTAACTCAACCATCCTGCGCTGGAATGAGATTGCCTCCGTTTTGGGCTACACCGGAACCCAGGTGGCCGTGCAGCCGGCGGGCGGATTCGTTCTTACCGATGTTGAGAGGGTCGCTGAAAGGATGCCCATCCGGAACCTGAAGAGCCGCGTATCGGAGACGTAGAAAGATAGGGAATAGGGAATGGAAGAGGCCACGGCGATGCCGTGGCCTCTTTGCGTGAATCAGTGCCGAACTACTCGGCTGCTATTGGTTCGATCGAGGCAAAGCGTCCGCGGTTGCCGCGGTCGGCGAACTTGACCCGGCCGGTGACCTTGGCAAAGAGCGTGTCGTCGGAGCCGATGCCCACGTTGAGGCCCGGCTTGATGCGCGTGCCGCGCTGGCGCATGATGATCGAGCCGCCGGTGATGAGTTCGCCGCCAAAGGCCTTTACGCCCAGCCGCTGTGCATTGGAGTCGCGTCCGTTTGTGGAGCTGCCTCCACCCTTCTTATGTGCCATTGCCCAATCTCCTTTTCCAGCTTTCGTGCTCCGTCTTACTAGGCGGCGGTGTAGGTGACGCCGTCGGCCTCGATGGCCTTGATGCGCACCTCGGTAAAGTTCTGCCGGTGACCTTGCAGCTTCTTGTACTGCTTCTTCCGCTTCAGGTGGAAGACCAGGATCTTGTCGCCCCGGCCCTCGCCCAGCACTTCGGCGGTCACCTTGGCGCTGGACGGCTTGGCCACGGTTCCCGGCTCGCCGCTGACGGCCAGCACATCGCTGAACTCGACGGTCTGGTTCTTCGGAAACTACGCTCTCAATCTTCACCACGTCGCCTGGCGCGACACGATACTGCTTACCACCGGTGCGAATAACCGCGTACATAAACCCTCCAGCGCAAGTCCGGCTCGGCCGGTGCGCTCATGCAATCCAAAAATAGCTCGGGCGGAAACTTCCGCACCGATGGAGTACGCTCAAGCCCCTCAAGATCCGGGCGAACGTCTGGCTCCACGGCGACAGGCAGGAATCGCCAAACTAGAGTAGTGTACCGGTTTTGATGGCAGCAGGTCAACGTGACCATTCTCTGGTGTGTAGGAACATGGAGTTCGCAGCGCATGGGATCGGCGCGGTGAGCTGGCGGATTTCGTTTTCCCTTGACATTCGACAGGAGTACATGACAATCTATTGTCGAACATCGAGGGGAAGAAAATGCCGCCATCAACAGATCTTTTACAGGGAACACTGGATTTGCTCATCCTACAGACGCTGGCGCTTGGGCCGATGCACGGCTGGGGCGTGGCTCAGCGCATTCAACAGGTCTCAAAGGAGGTGTTGCAAATCGGGCAGGGATCGCTCTACCCGGCGCTGCACCGGCTGGAATACAAGGGATGGATTCAGGCCGACTGGGGCAGTTCTGAGAACAACCGGCGAGCGAAGTACTACGCACTGACGGCAGCCGGCAGGAAGCAATTAGAGACGGAGCTGGAGAGCTGGGAGCGGCTGTCGGCGGCGATCAAGTTGGTGTTGGGGCGGAACCTGGAGGTAACGGCATGATGGAATGGTTCACCCACTGGCGCTTTCTGGTTCGGCAAACTTTTTCGAAACGCAGGCGGCAGCGCGAACTCGACGAGGAACTCCGGTTTCATGTGGAGCAGTCTACGGCAGCGAAGATAGCCGCGGGCATGACAGCGGAGGAGGCGCGCAGGCAGGCGCTGATCGAATTTGGCGGCGTGGAGCGGGCGCGCGAGGAGTGCCATCGGCAGCGGCCGGGGTGGTGGCTGGGCACAGTGATGCAGGATGTGCGCTATGCGCTGCGCGGCTTCCGCCGCAATCCCGTTTTTACGATTACCGTGATTGCCACGCTGGCGCTGGGCATCGGCGCAACCTCGACCATCTTCTCCGCGGTGAACTCGCTGCTGCTCAGGCCGCTGCCCTATCGGGATGCAAACAGGCTTGTGTGGGTATCGAACTATTGGCCCAAGATTCATATGGACCGAGTGATGTCTCCTAACTTCGTTGCCGCGCGGGCCGAGAGCAAATCTTTTGCGCAACTCGCCGCGTACACCTACATTGACGGCAACCTGACCGGCGCTGCGGAGCCTACCCGGGTAATTTGCGCGAATGTAACAGCCAATTTTCTGCCCATGCTGGGCGTAACGGCGCAGATTGGCCGTACGTTTTCCGGCGGCGAGGACAAGCCCGGCGGATCGAATGTGGTGGTATTGAGCGACCGCCTGTGGCGCGGCCAATTTCACGCAGATCCCCGTATTGCAGGCACAGCAATAGTTCTGGATGGCGTGGAGCGTACAGTAATTGGCGTTCTTCCACCACGCTTCCGCTTTCCCGACGTGGAGTTGGAACCCGATGTTTATACTCCAATTGGACTGGAAACTACAGCGAGCGTGACGGACAGACGGATTTTTCTTTTGTCCGTGATTGGCCGGCTGCGGCCTGGAGTGAGCGCGCAACAGGCGCAGTCGGAGATGCTCACGTTTTTTCTGGCTCGCACACAGAGCTATCCCGCAGGCTTTGGGCATATGGCGGAAGGGCAAGAGGCGGCTGTCGAGCCGCTGCAACGTCATATTACTGGCGACAATCGCAAGCCTCTCCTCATCCTGCTCGCTTCGGTAGGGCTGGTGCTTCTGATCGCCTGTGCCAATGTCGCTAATCTGCAACTGGCGCGCGCGGCGCAAAGGCAGCATGAGACCGCGGTGCGGGGTGCAATAGGCGCCTCCCGTATGCGCCTGGTTCGGCAATTCTTCATCGAAAGCCTGATCCTTTCGCTCTTCTCCGCGGCTTTGGGGCTGCTGATCGCCGTAGTGATCACTTCCCTGATCCAGCGCGTCCAGATACCAGAAACGGCTCAAGCTGCACTCCACTCCGAGGTCGCTCAAATGTTGCGTTTGCCTTTTGGCAAACTCACCTCCGCGATTGAAGTCGATGGCTGGGTGCTTGCCTTCACGGCGGGCATTGCATTCCTGACGACTGTTCTTTCCGGACTCGTGCCGGCAATCGGCGGGAGTCGCTCCGATCTGAGGAACGCACTGCAGTCTGCCGCCCTCCGCGTTACATCGGGACGAGAACATAGGTTCTTGCGGCATTCTTTGCTGATGGTGGAAGTCGTACTGGCAGTTGTCCTCCTGGCATCCGCCGGCCTTCTGGTCCGCAGCTTTATCAATGTTCTCCATTACGATTCCGGCTTCGACCCGCACAACACACTCACCGCGGTTACGCTTCTGAACTCATCCCGCTATTCGACGGCAGAACGCAGGGAGGCCTTCGTCGACCGGTTGTTGCCAAGGCTCTCCGCGCTCCCGGGCGTCACCGCTGTGGCCGCAGCCAGCACGCTCCCCATTCAACCGTACGATCTGGGTAGCGCCATCACGTTTGAAGGCGTTCCAGCTCCGCCCGTGGGAATGCGGCCCGTAGTATCCGTTGTCAGCGTCACTCCGGATTACTTCCGCGCCCTGGGCACGCCGATCTTCCAGGGGCGTCCGTTCAATCTTTCCGACACGGTCCAGTCGGCTCCAGTGGCTGTGGTAAATCGCGCCTTCGCGAATCGCTATTTCGCAGGTGACGCATTGGGTAAAGGATTCCACTCGATGGCACGGGGTTCCGAGCAACCAGCTATAACGATCGTCGGAGTCGCCGAGGACGTCCGGCACGGCGGCCTGGAACAGGACGTGCAGCCCGAGATGATCGTTCCCATGGCGCAGGTGCCGCAACCTTCAGTCAGCATAGCGGTGCGCACCGTAGGCAATCCGGCAGCGCTTGCCAATGCCCTGCGCGAGGCTGTCACGGCAGTTGATCCCGAGCAGCCTGTCTTCGATATCGAGAGCATGGATCAGCGGGTGACGGAGGCTGTTGCGCAGCGGCGGATGACCATGCTGTTGATCACCTGCTTTGCAATGCTTGCCGCGGTCCTTTGCGCGGTCGGCGTTTACGGAGTTTTCTCGTATTCGGTTACGCAACGCATGCAAGAGATGGGCATACGTCTGGCTCTCGGCGCTTCACGAAGAGGCTTGCTACAGCTCGTCCTGATGCAAGCGGCACGGCTGATCGCAGCGGGTAGCATTCTTGGAGTCGGCGCCGCGCTCGCTATGAGCAGGCTGCTGTCCAGCTTGCTGGTGGGCGTCACACCCCACGATGCGATTTCCTATTCGCTCGCGTGGGCGTTGATGACGGCGGTGGCGCTGCTTGCAAGCACCATACCGGCGGTGAAGGCGGCGCGTACGGATTTGGTTTCCGTGCTTCGTTCCGAGTAGAAATAGTGGAGAATTGAGCAGTTGGCGGGGCGGTTGGAGGAGGCAGCCAGACGATGAAGGAATGGTGGATACGATTGCGGTTTATGGTTTCGCGCCGGAGACAGAGCGAGTTGGACGAAGAACTCCGGTTTCATATGGAGCAGTCTATCGAGGCGAAGATAGCCGCAGGGATAACGGCGGCGGAGGCGCGCAGGCAGGCGCTGATCGAATTCGGCGGCGTGGAGCGGGCGCGAGAGCAGTGCCACGAGCAGCGGCCCGGCTGGTGGCTGGGCACCGTGGCGCAGGATGTGCGCTATGCGCTGCGCGGCTTCCGGCGCAATCCCGCTTTCACCATCACGGTGATTGCCACGCTGGCGCTGGGCATCGGGGCGACCACAGCGGTCTTCAGCGTGGTGGACCGGATTCTCTTCCGCAGCCTGCCCTATGCGCACGATGACCGGCTGGTCTCAGTGGGACTCACGGCGCCAATCCTTCCGCAGGAGTTCATGCTGGGCGGTTCCTATTACGAGTGGCGCGATAATCAGAAGCCCTTTGAGGCATTCACATCCGAAACCGGCGTCCATGCGTGCGACCTGACGGAGCGCAATCCCGCGCGGCTCAATTGCGCCAGAGTGGAGCAGAGTTTCCTGCCCACGCTGGGGATCTCTCCCTTACTCGGCCGGAATTTCCTGCCCGAAGAAGATCGCCCCAACGGCCCCAAAGCAGCTCTGATCTCTTATGGATTGTGGCTGACGCATTACGGTCTCGATCCCGGAATTGTGAATAAGCTGATTGATATTGATGGCAGCCAGGTTCGCGTGATCGGTGTGCTACCCAAGGACTTCGAGATGCCCACGCTCGAGCCCGCCGACATCGTTATTCCGCAGGCTCTGGACGAGGCGGCGCAGCGCAAGGCCGATCCCGGCGCGGTGATGGCCGTTTTCGCGCGCCTCAAGCCTGGAGTCACTATCGAAGAGGCGCAGGCGGCTCTGCAGCCGCTCTTCAATTACTCCCTCACTCAGGTTCCATCCCAATTCCGCAAGGAAGTTCATCTGCGGGTGCGATCGATTCGCGACCGGCAAATGCACGATATGCGGCTGGTGGCGTGGATCTTGTTTTGTGCCGTCTTGTCGGTGCTGCTGATTGCCTGCGCGAATGTGGCCGGTTTGATGCTGGCGCGAGGCGCGGCTCGGGAGAGGGAGCTGGCCGTGCGTTCCGCCCTGGGCGCCGGCCGGTGCCGTCTGGCGCGTCAAGCACTGACCGAAGCGCTGGTTCTGTCGTTCACGGGCGCGGTAGGTGGATGCGCGCTGGCAGAGGGGCTGCTGCGCCTTTTTGTCGCCATCGCTCCGGCTGGCATTCCATTTCTCGAGCACGCTCAATTGGACTTGCGCATCATCTTCTTCGCGCTTCTTCTTGCCCTGCTCTGCGGATTGGCGTTTGGCATCGTGCCAGCCCTGCAGAGGCCGCGAGCGGTTGCGCTGGTTGCCCGGTCCAAATCCTCCGGCGCTCACGCATCGCTGCGCCGCGCTCTGGTGGTTGCGCAAATCGCCGTGAGCATGATCTTGCTCAGCAGTGCGGCGTTGTTGCTGCGCAGCTTCAGAAATCTGCAAGAGCAGAATATGGGGATCCAGACGCGCGGCGTACTCGCCGTGCACGTGCCGCTCCCGCGCTATCGCTACACAACGGCCCAGAAGCGCATGGAGTTCTTCCTCGCGGCGGAGGCCGCGGTGCGCCGTTTGCCCGGTGTCTTGACCGTTGGCATGAGTGATTCGCTGCCTCCGGGAGAAGAACATCAAAAAGATATATACAGCCGCATCGTGGTGGACGGCAAACCCGCCACTGCCGGAGGTACGGGCGGCATGGTTGCCTGGCGCTGGGTTACGCCGGAGTACTTCACCGCACTCGATATTCCCATCCTGCGGGGGCAGGCGTTTACTCAGGAGGAGCGCACGTCCAGTGATCATTTCGTGATCCTGAGCAGCTTGCTTGCCGCGCGCCTCTTCGACGGCGAGAATCCTGTCGGCAAACGTGTCCAACTAACTCTGAATGGACCTTGGTACTCCGTCTGGGCGTTGTCGCCAATGTGAAGAACGCCGGCCTCAGCGGTGAAGATGAGCCGGAGTTCTACCAGCTGCGACGCAACCTGACCGAGGATTGGAACGCGAATGCCATCCTGGTCGTGAAGACCTCGCTTCGACCAGAGGCTGTTGCGCCGTGGGTGCGGTCGCAGATTGCTCAAATTGATCCAACCGTGCCCGTGGAGATGGAAACCCTCGCGCAGACGGTGAGCAAGCTGGCGGACCGGCCTCGCTTCGAAACGGTGTTACTGGGCTTCTTCGCCTTTTGCGGGTTGCTGATGGCGGTGATCGGGCTATATGGCTTGATCGCTTTTATGGCCGCGCAGCGGACGCAGGAGATTGGCGTGCGCATGGCGCTGGGCGCGACGCGGATGGACATTCTGCGGCTGATCGCCGGGGAAGGCATACGACTGATCGCGTTGGGCGGGGTTCTGGGCCTGGCCGCGGCGCTGGCCGCGGCCCAGCTATTGAAGAGCCTGCTTTACAACGTGGGCACTCACGATCCGTTGGTGTATGCGGCGGTCGCGCTGCTGCTGGCAGTAGTGGCTCTGGCGGCCACGCTGATACCGGCGCGGGCCGCGATGCGGGTTGAGCCGGTTGCGGCGCTGCGCTTTGAATAATGGCTTGCGCTCCTAGAGGTCAAATATTCGCTCAGGGGCGCATTGGAACGACATAGAAGAGAATACCGAAGTAATGACTGATGCTGCCGGCCAGCACAAAGAGGTGCCACAGGGCGTGGAAGTAGCGCAGGCGGTCGAGTGCGAAGAAGATGATGCCCAGCGTGTAGGCGAGGCCGCCCGCGCCCAGCCACAACAGCCCATGCCAGCCGAGAGTGTGAATGAGCGGCACCACCGCGACCACCACGAACCAGCCCTGCCCCAGGTAGACCAGCGCCGAGGCCACCGCGAAGCGGTCCACCGCAAAGCTCTTGAAGACGACCCCGGAGATGGCCAGCGCCCACTCGACACTGAAGATCGTCCAGCCGAGCGGCCCGTGCAGCGTAACCAGGCAGAAGGGCGTGTAGGTTCCGGCGATGAGCAGGTAGATGGATGAATGGTCGAGGATGTGAAAGACGTGACGCGCGCGCGTCCGCACCAGCGAGTGGTAGAGCGTGGAGCAGACGTAGACCAGCACCAGCGTGGCGCAAAAGACCGAGCAGCTGACCACCTGCCACGCCGAACCACGCGTCGATGCGGCAATCATGTAAACCGTGCCGAGAATGGCCAGCAGCGCGCCGATGCCGTGCGTGATGGCGTTGGCCAGAATGTCGCCGAGAGGGTAGGTTGCTTGCTTTGTTTGCACAGATTGATGATAGCGCCGTGGGTGGGGCTCGCCTGTCGATAGAGCTGCTGGACGTTATGGGCGAAACTTGCGCAATGCTTCCCCAAGTCCGCTCTCGTATGCGTCGATGAGCTTGTCCCAGGATGCGTTCGCGCGTTCATCGATTTCCTTGCGCCGCGGGTCCGCATCGAACCACGCAATCGTTCTCTGAATCCCTTGCGCAAACGGAACTTTGGCGCAGTAGCCGGGGACAAAACGCTTGATTTTGCTGTTATCGAAGACCACGCTCACCGCTTTATCCCCGGTCAAACTGCCAAGTTCATCCGGCAGGCAAGCGCTCAATGAAATCCGACGCGATGTGAATCGATCTGCGCCTCGACACCCGCGGCTTGCGCGGTGATGCGATAGAACTGATCCCAGGTCATTGCCTCGTCGCTGGTGATGTGGAAGGCGTGGCCGATGGCTTGTTGATGGCCCAGCAAGCCCACCAGACCCTGGGCAAAGTCGCTGTTATGCGTGATGACCCAGAGCGAGGAGCCGTCGCCGGGCACGATGAGCTTCTTGCCGCGGCGCATACGGTCGACCACAGTCCAGGGTTTCAGCCAGCTGTTGACCGCGAGCGGAATCTGCGTGTCGCCATAGGTCAGGGATGGACGCACAATCGTGATCGGAAAGCCCTCTTCGCGATAGGCCTTCATCAAACGATCTTCGCAGGCGATCTTGTCGCGCGAATACTGCCAATAGGGATTGGCCAGCGGCGTCGATTCCGTAATCAGATAATGCCCAACGGGCTTTTGATAGGCGCTGGCCGAACTGATGAAGATATATTGCCGAGCGCGGCCGTGAAAGAGGCGAATGTCCCGCTCTACATCCGCAGGCGTGAAGGCAGTCCAGTCCACCACCGCGTCGAAGGATTGATTGCCGAGCGCCTCTGCCACGGCCGCTTCGTTTGCAATGTCCGCCGTGATGGTGCGGACATTCTTGGGAAGATCGACCGTGTGTTGTCCCCGCCGCAGCAGCGTCAAATCAATCTCCCGCTCCGCCGCCAACCGCGTCGAAGCCGTGCTGATAATACCGGTGCCGCCAATGAAAAGAACCTTCATGATGCCTCCACAAAAGACAATCTATCAGGAAGTTCGATCTGACGTGGCTGTTCGGCTGGAATTGACTCCACCGCAATCGAGAGTTGAAGGCTTTGGGGATTCGTATGAGGGAATCCAAAGCAAGAATCAAGGAATAGTGGTAGTATTTATTACTACTGAGGTATATCTCATGCCTACCATTGAAAAACTTAGCATTGCTCTACCCTCTGAGATGGCGGCGCTGGTTCGCCGCGCCGTGGATGTTGGCGAATACTCCTCCAACAGCGAGGTCATCCGCGACGCCCTGCGTGACTGGACGCACAAACGCAACCTGCGCGAGCAAAGCCTCTCCGGTCTTCGCAAGGCGTGGCAGGAGGCTGTCGCCGACGACTCTGAAGGGCTTGATCCGGAGCCGGTCTTCGACCGCCTTGAAGACCAATTGAATCGCCTTGTCGAGGAAACGGGCCGCTAATGTTCCTCCGCTTATCCCCTCGTGTACCGTCTGACCTGGAAGAGATTGTGGATTATATCGCCCAGGACAGCCCACGCCATGCGGCGCGAGTGCTTCGCATACTTCGCGCGCGGATGAAGGAGATTGCCAAGCAACCGCAACTCTATCGCCTGCGTCCCGAAATCGGCGCGGATGCCAGATTGACCACGGTGGGCAATTACGTGATCCTCTTTCGCATTCGCAAAAATGCAGTACGAATCGAACGAGTCGTTCACGGCAGCCGCGATCTTATTTCCATACTGGAAGAACCCGAAAGCTAGATCAAGTCAATGCCGTTTGCAGCACCTATGTACCGGGATTTGAGTGAGAGGGCTTGCCCAAAAGCCGGAGTTGGGGCCGTCGGCGTGTCTCCTCGCCGTTCCTGTCCGTTAACGGACACCGCACGGTGAAGGTGGACACTCAATCCACTTTACTTGCAAGGTGAGACCACGTAACAGAATTGTTATCATCAAGTTACTTTCATACAGATTTGGCTCGGGAATTGCTTACATTTTCCTGTTGACCTATGCCTCCGGAGGCTGGTCATGACCACCCTGCTACAGGATCTGCGATTCGCCCTGCGCGTTATGCGCAAATCTCCCGGATTCGCCATCGCCGCCGTTTTGACGCTGGCGCTGGCTATTGGCGCCAACGCCGTGGTCTTTGCCGTCTTGAATGCGCTCATCCTGAACCCGCAGAATGTGCCGCAGGCGCAGAGCCTCTACGGAATCGAGCATAGTAATTCCGCATGGGAGTCGTATCCCGACTATCTCGATCTGCGCGATCGCAACCGCTGCTGTCCATCACCGGCATTTTTGGCATGGCGGCATATTCGGTGAGCAGGCGGCTGCGGGAGCTGGGCATTCGCGTCGCCCTGGGCGCACAGCGTAAAGAAGTGTTGCAGGCAGCTTTGGGACGGCCATTGAAGCTGTTGGCTATCGGTTCGGCGGTGGGTTTGATCCTGGGATTGCTGACCGCGCGCGTGCTGGCTTTCATCGTCTATCAGGCAACTCCACGCGATCCACTGGTGCTGGGAGGAGTTGTTCTGGCGATGATGCTGCTTGGTCTGGTTGCCACCTGGATTCCAGCGCAGCGTGCGCTGTCGGTGGATCCTTTGATTCTGCTGCGCGAAGAATGAATCGGCTTATTGAATAAGTAGATGTTGGGAAAGTGTGCGAAATCCCAGTCTCAAAATCGAGTCTTCGGAAGAGCGAGTACTCTCATGCGTTCGTGAGCAACACTCCTCCGAGTTAAACGGGAGTGCAGCGATCTGCGCAGCTGGGCCTGGGTTACGATACAACATAGTGTCAAGGAGAGATCGCCGCAAAACGCCTGACAAAAAGCGATTTACTAAGAAGCTGCCATCCAGAAGCATTCTCCTTTGGGATTATGGTGTTTAGCCGGGCAACTCATAGACTCGATTTCGATTTTTCTTGAACAATAGGAGATTCACCATGGCGGAAACAATCTTTAGCTCTTTCGAAACAGTAAAGTACGAGGGTCCTTCCAGCAAGAAGGCCCTTGCCTACCGTTGGTACGATGCTGACCGGGTCGTACTCGGCAAGCCCCTCAAGGATCATCTGCGCTTCGCGGTCGCCTACTGGCACTCGCTGGCGATGCGCGGAGGCGACCCTTTTGGCGCAGCCACGTATGCAGCGTCCGTGGTTTGCCCCCGGCGACCCGATTGCGCAGGCCAAGGTGCAAGCCGATGCGGCCTTCGAGCTTTTCAGAGTGATCGGCCTGCCCTTCTTTTGCTTCCATGATGCCGACATCGCGCCCGGCGGCGAGACTCTTGCCGAGACGCTGAAGAACTTCCACACCATGGTGGATTACTTCGAAGAGAAAGATGAGCAAGTATCCGACCAAGCTGCTGTGGGGAACGGCGAATCTATTCTCCCATCCGCGGTTTATGGCCGGCGCATCCACCAATCCTGATCCCGAGGTCTTCGCCTGGTGCGCGGCGACGGTGAAGAATTGCATGGATGCCACCAAGCGGCTCGGCGGCTCGAATTATGTGCTCTGGGGCGGACGCGAAGGTTACGAGACTCTGCTGAACACCAATATGAAGCAGGAACTCGATCAGATGGGCCGCTTCCTGACTCTGGTTGTGGAGTACAAGCACAAGATCGGCTTTGACGGCCAGATTCTGATCGAACCCAAGCCCAAGGAACCGACAACGCACCAGTACGACTTTGACGTCGCAACCGTGTATGGATTCCTGAAGCGCTTCGGCCTCGAAAAGGAAGTCAGGGTCAATATCGAAGCCAACCACGCCATGCTCGCCGGACATACCTTTGAGCACGAGATTTCGACCGCGGGCGCCCTGGGATTCCTGGGATCTCTGGATATCAATCGCGGCGATGCGCTGCTGGGCTGGGACACCGACCAGTTCCCCAACGAACTTTGGTCGATGACGATGAGCATGTATCACGTCATCAAAGCCGGCGGCCTCAACAAGGGCGGGTGCAATTTCGACGCCAAGGTGCGGCGTCAGAGCTTTACCGCCGAAGACATGGTCCATGCCCATGTGGGTGGCGCCGACCTCTGCGCTCGCGCATTCCTGACGGCTGCCAAGTTGATCGAAGACGGCCGCTACGATGAGATCCTCAGCGAACGCTATGCAGGATGGAAGTCGCCTGAGGCGGTCGCGATGCTCGAACGGCAAGGTTTCGCTCGATCAGATCGAGGCAACGGCTCTCAAGAACGGCATCAATCCTCAACCGCGCTCTGGCAAGCAGGAGCAAATCGAGAATCTCCTGGCTCGTCTGATCTATACAGACGCTATCTGATAAGGGCGATCTGATCCTGTTCCGCATTGCGAACGTCCGGGAGTTTTCTCCCGGACGTTCGTTTTTTGAGACGGCTGCGAAACGAACGCTCTCCAATAGGAACGCGAATCTTCGTTCAACCGCCAGGGTTCAGGTTCGTCCTTAAGAGCCGTGAGTAACCGCGGCTGCCGTGTATAAGGTCATTACGCCGCCGGGCCCCTTGCGGTGAAGGGGGCTCATTAGAATCGGCAGCGCAATGCAAGCTGCATCTGCCGTGGCGACATTGCGCTGACCGCCTGGCCGAAGTTGCTGCTGGATACATTGCCCTGAACCGTTGAAGCGCCAAAGAACTGCGCGTGGTTGAGTAGGTTGAAGGCTTCGGCGCGAACTTCGAGAGAGCGGCTACCTTTGACAGCCACGGTCCGGGAAAGTGTGGCGTCCAGATTCTCCATGCCGGGGCCGGAAAAGAAGCGGCGGTGTGCGTTGCCCATGGTTCCCAGAGCGGGCAACGTAAACTGCGTTGCGTCGAAGACGGGAGCACCGCCGCGTGGATTACGGTTGATGCTGAGGTTTTTCCCGCTCCACTCCGGCGTATCCACGCCGTTGTTATTGATGCCGTTGGGAATAGTGCCCAGCAGAGACGTGTCGTTGTTATTGAGCAGCGTCACAGGCAATCCGGAAGTGAAGCGAGCAATGCCGGCCAGCGCCCAACCGGAAGCGATTGCATGGAGCGGGCCTGTTGCCTTTGGTTCGGGCAACTGATAGTGAAAGCTGGCGACGAGGTTATGACGCAGATCGAAAGCCGATAGTGCGCGGCTGAGCGAGGGGGTCACTGGATTGACAGGTTCAGGCAGACCCGCGGATTGATCGATGGATTTGCTGAAGGTGTAACTGGCCAGCAATTCAAGGCCATGGGTGCGCCCCTCTCCGCGATGGTTCAATGTGGCTTCCAGGGCGTTGTAATTGGCATTGGCGATGGTGCGCTGCAAATCGACGCTGCCGAAGGCGGGACCGAATTGCGTACGCGCAGCCTGTTCGTTAAACGGCCCGCAGACCGCCGCGCCGAGGCTCAGACACAAAGTGGGATCGGCTGGGTTTGCCTCTTCCAGCACCAGCAGATGGTGCGACTCCGCGCCGATGTAGCTGAGGTTGGCCAGCGTGCCCGCGCCAAATTGCCGTTCAATGCTGAGCATTTAATGCTCAGCATAGGGAGTCATATCCTGCGGGTCCACAGCCGGAATACCGACCAGAGGCTCGAAATTACTCCAATTGACGTTCATGTCCGGATGCGAACGAGAAGCTCCATAAGTTGCCTTTTGCAGTGAGAATCGCTGACCCGCATCGGCTCCCGTGGCCGCCACAGTAAAGGGCGAGGCGAACAGCGGCGGCGCGGCTGAAGTATAGGTATACCCGTAGGGTGGATTGGCGCTCATGATGCCTGCCGATAAACCTTCGTAGGCGGTGTAAAAGATGCCGTAACCGGCGCGGATGCTGGTCTGGCCGGCGGGGCCGGTGAGCTTGCGCAGCCAGGGCGCGGTGAAGGACGGTGTGTAAGCAGCGCCCAGGCGCGGAGAAAAATCATTGCGCGCCGGGGCAAGAGAACGCGGAACGCCAGGGTCGCCGGGAAATACCAATCCCTGCGGCGCATCGGGATATACCTCGGATTGCTGGCCCTTGACCAGCGTTTGCAACTGATTGAACTTCTCGCTCCAGGGACGGATTCTATCCCATCGTATGCCGTAGTTGAGGGTAAGACTCGGGAAGAGCTTCCAACTGTCCTGCACAAAGGCCGCCATATACAGGTTGCGGTTGTAAAAACTGCCCGCTTGCCCTTGGGTATAGCTGGAGGCCACGCCGAGCAGGAAGTCGGCAAAATCCAGCCCGGTCTCCGAGCCATTGAAGGCGAAGCTGCCGTTGAAAATCACATCGGGGTGGGTATTGATCTGGTTGGAGTGGAGTTCACCGCCTGTTTTGAGACCATGCTTGCCCATGATGCGCGAGAAGGCATCGCTTACCTCATAGATGTTTTCCGCCTGCACCAGCGCAGTAGTGTCCACGCCCAGGGTGAAGTCGTTGAAGGCGATGTTTTCAATCCCCTCAGTCGAGGGCTTAAGCGCAACAATGCCTGAAAAACCTTGAGCTGTAAGCAAAGGTCCCACACCGCCCTTGGGCTGACCCACGGAATTATCGTTGCGCATATAACTCAAATGAAATTCATTCAAAGCTGTCTGCCCGAAGGTGATGGTGTGGCTAAGGCTGGCCAGTTGGGCAAGGCCGTTGCTGGTTGCATCAAAGCCCGGTACGCTGGCTCCGCCCGTGCCTGTCGGGAAGGGATTGTCCAGCGAGTAGCCGTCGAGAAAGTAGTAGCCGGTCAGTGTTCCTTTCCCATGGGTCCAGTCCAGCCGTAGCGCACCTTTGTCATCTTGCAGACTCTCAGCTTCGTCAGCCGTGGCAAAGAGCGCCGCTCCGGCGTTGGGCTGCGGAATTGAAGCCAGCAGGTACTTCGCCGGCGCGGACCAGATGGATTGAGGAATCTGTCCGTTGGGGAAGACCGATGCATAAGGTTCGCCCGCGGTCACCGCGCGCCCCAGCAACGCGGATAGTTGACCTGCCCAGGCAGTACCGTTCACGCTGCCGGTCAGCGGATTCTGGCTGAAATCCCCACCCCGCTCCGCAACCGAGGGAACCGCAATCTGCCCGGTGTCGATCCCCTCGGTCAGCCGCGTGCCCTGATAATCGGCAAAGACCGCCAAGCTCTTGTGAAAAGGTGTTCCGCCCACCGTGCCGCCAAACTGATTCTGCCGATAAGCTGCCCGATCCTGCGAAAAATAGTTGCGCGCATCCAGGGCCGTGTTGCGCAGAAACTCAAAGGCGGAGCCATGCAACTGCGCCGTTCCCGACTTGGTGATGACCAGAATCTGCCCGCCGCTGGAGTTGCCATACTCAGCGTCGAAATTCGAGGTCAGTACGCGAAAGCTGTCAATGGAATCCAGGTTGGGCACAATCGATGTGCCCATGTTCACGTCCTCTTCGGCGTCGCTACCGTTCACGCGAAAGCCATTCGACGACTCGCGCTGGCCACTGATGGAGAGATTGCCGGGGCTGGCGTCGCCCGAGGGCGGCGTTGCGGCCACGCCGGTCATAATCACCGCGCCCGGCTGCGCCGTGTTCATCGGCACAATCCCCGGCTGCACCGCCATTAAATCGGTAAAGTTGCGCCCATTGAGCGGCACATCCTCCATCTTTTTCGCGCTCAGCGTCTCACCCAGTTGCGTGCTGGTCGTCTCGGCGGCCAAAGCGTCCGCAGTCACTTCGACTGTCTCTGTGTGCCTGGCAACTTCCAGTGTGAGCTCCAGCTTGGCAATCGGCGCGCTCTGGGAGAGAATGGCTTGCGTAGTCAGAGGCTTGAATCCCTCCGAGGCCACTTCGACCTGGTAGCTGCCCAGCGCGGCAACTTCAATGCTGAACTCGCCTTGTTCGCCCGTTTCTGCCTTCAGTACCACGCTGGAGCCAGCCAGGCGCAGCAAAACATTGGCGTGAGAGATGAGCGCGCCGCTCTCGTCCCGTACCACGCCACTGATCGTGAATGCAGGATCGGCAATAAGCAAGGATGGAAAGCAGATCAAAATGACGGAAAGAAAGATGGAAGTGGAGATTATTTTCAACAGGTGCTCCTGGGTATCGGAAGACCGAATGGGATTGATCAATCGGCTGGAGGCGCAGAATAGGCAAAACAAACGAAAGGATCAGGACTGCAATATCCGACCGATTTAGTCTTCATTTAATATACGACAAAGTTGGTCCGATTTCAAACGCAAAGAGGCGAATTCTCCGTCCGCCTTGCCCGTAGGCGTCAAGGTGGAGACGCGGGCGCAATCCGCGCGGACCCGACGCATCAAATGTATCGAGCCAGGAGAACATCAACCGAATTGCGGATGAACTCTGGTCCTGGCGGTAGCAGAGTGAAAGCTGGTAGTATGCAGGTTGTCTTTACACTCACAGCGAAGGCTGCGTACCCTGGAAGAACACGCACATCTGCGATAAGGTTCCCGTCATGAAGCCATCTCTATTGTTATGTTCATCCCCTGTCGCGGCCGTTTTGCTTGCCGCGGCAGCCTTGATCCTTACCTCCGCCGCCCAGGCTCCGAAAGGCCCGCTGGCGGCGCCAGGCAGCACGCCGCCTCAGCCCCGCTCCTATCCCGCACCCACAAACTTGAAGGTGCTGCCCAAGGATCTGACCGGGCAGCAGGTTCACGAAATCATGGAGAAGTGGGCAGCCTCGCTGGGCACCCACTGCGACTCCTGCCACACGACGGATCCTAAGAATATCGGCCCCAACGGTCGCCCGCGCCTCAACTTTGCCGATGACTCCAAGCCCATGAAGGACACCGCTCGACTTATGTTCAAGATGACAGAGGATATCAACACGAATTACGTGTCCATGATCGACAACTCCGGCGCTCCGGTGACCTGCGGCACCTGCCATCGCGGCCACATTAGCCCGGAGCCGTTCGTGATCCCGTCCGAAGCGGAGCCGCACGCCCCGCAGACCCCGCCGTCCTCCGGCGACAATCATCTGCCGCATTGAGAGAGGACCAAAACGAAAACTGCGCTTTCAAGCGCGGTCGATTTATGCTCGCTCGCTGAGTCGAAAAAGCTGAATCTTCCGTGACAAAGCTCAGGGTTTCTGTTCGTTGAAGACTACCGCGGTGAAGGCGAAGATATCCGTATCCTCATCCTTCCAGCAGTTCAGGTCCATCCCCGCCTTGCGGCAGGTCTGCTCAAGAAAGGTCTGTCGGTCCCACTTCTGTTCCACCGGCACCTGCGGAAGCAGCAGGCCCTCATTGTCGCCGTTCTTCATAAGCAGTCCATGCTCGCCGACCCTGATCTGTTGAATGTCCGTCACGCGGCGCAGAGGCGAGAGCACAGAGATTTCATAGGCGAGGCTGGACAGCTCTGCCACCGTTACTGGCGGGAAGCGCGGATCGTGCAGCGCGGCGTGAGTGGCCGTGTCGCGCACCGTCATGTAAAGAGGCTTGATTGGAGCGGTATAGCCAATGCATCCGCGCAGCGAGCCGGAGACGGTGAGCGTCACGAAGGCGCCACGCTCCTGATTCAGGGTCGCGTCCGCGCTGGCGGGTGGCATATAGAGTTCATCCTTTCCCACCACATACTCCACCGACTTGCGCGCCAGCGCGAGCAGCTCGGTCTTCTCCGGCTCACTCAAAGAGAACGGAGTCTCTTCGGCCTTGCCGCCGTTCGCCTTCACAAAAACGTCCGCGCTGTAGCCGACCACGCGCGACTTATCGCCGGTCACATCGCCGGAGTTCGCATACTTCAGCACCCGCGCCTGGTTGGCTCCCATGCGCTCGGCGTAGATCATTGCGGCTACGATGGGCGCGCCGCCGCATGCCTCCCAGATGCGCGACTGGAAGTTGCGCGACATGCTGAAGTAGTCCCACGCCTGAAGCGCATTCAGCGTCTTGTGGTCGATCGTCTCCGCGTCGTCGTAGGAGTGATAATGCGAGAGATCGGAGCTGGCCAGCACGAGAGTCTCGCCCTCCTTGCCGCTGGCCTTGATCAGCTTGGCCAGAGCCACCCCCAGCGCGCGGCTGTTCTCGTAGCTCTGATCGCCCATCACGATGGGCACGATTTCAAAATTGCCCAGGACATGTTGCAGCCACGGCAGTTGGACTTCGACAGAATGTTCCGGCGCATCGGCGGTGAACTGATGGCCTTTGTCCGAGAGCTGCATCGTCGAACTCATCTTGACCAGTTCGCGCGCGAAGGCCTTGTCCACCGGCACGTTGCCCAGCGGTGTGGCGTAGGCATCGCCATCGTAGACGCTGGTGAAATCGAAGGCTACGTAGTGCGACGGCGCAATGATGACGACCCGCGTGTACTTGTGTCCCTTTAACTGCGCGTAGGTGTATGCGGCCACCGGCCCGGAGTATTGGTAGCCCGCGTGCGGCGCAACCACGGCAAGAATGGGATCGGTGACCGGCGGCCCGTAGACCTTGGCCAGAAAACCGTCCATCATCGCGGAAAGAACCTTCGGGTCGGCCGGATAAAAGCTGCCGGCAACGGCCGCCTGCCGCACTTTCATTTCGTTCGCCATCTCTTGTCTCCCTTTCTCCGGTTTCGCGGCGCCCTGATCCTGTAGCGGCGCAAATGCCAGCAGCGCGAATAAGGAGGTCGCCAGCCAATAGGCGCTCGGGTTCATCAGGATATTCATCTGCGCAACCTCCTCATACGTGCCAGACGCCGGGAATCGGCTGTTGGCAGAATGGGCATTTACCGTTCTTGATCAGCATCTCACTGGCCGTAAATCCCACGCGTTCGACCAACATTTTGCGGCATTTGGGGCAATAGGTATTCTGCGCCGGATGGCCCGGCACGTTGCCGATATAAACGAAATGCAGCCCCTCGGCGTCGGCAATCGCCTTGGCGCGTTCCAGCGTCTCGACCGGCGTGATGGGCAGATTTTTCAGTAGGTATTCAGGATGAAACTGCGTGAAATGCAGCGGCACATCCACGCCCAGATTCGCCTTGATCCACTGCGCCAGGCCGCGAAACTCCGCATCGCTGTCGTTGAGCGTGGGCAAGACCAGATAGACAATCTCCGTCCACTTGCCCAGCTTGCGCAGCGTGACCAGCGAATCCAGCACCGGCTTCAACTGACCGGTGACGACCTTGCTGTAGTACGACTCGGAGAAGGATTTCAGATCTATCTTGACGGCGTCCATCCTGCCGTACGCCTGCTTCAAAGAATCCTCCTGCATATAGCCGTTCGACACCACAATACTGCGAACGCCCGCTGCGTGGCCCGCGTCGGCAGTGTCCATGATGTATTCGGCGAAGATGACTGGCTCGCTGTAGGTGTAGGCAATGGTTGGGCAGTCGTATTGTTTGGCCAATTCGGCGACGCTTTGCGGCGGCATGTAATGGGAGGGAACCTGCTCGGGGCGCGATTGCGAGATGTCCCAGTTCTGGCAGAATTTGCAGTTGACGTTGCAGCCGGCCGTGGCAATCGAGAAGGCAATCGTCCCCGGCAGATAGTGGAAGAGCGGCTTCTTCTCGACGGGATCGACGTGCGCCGCGCAGACCCGCGAGTGGACCAGCGTGTAGTACGTGCCGCCGCGATTCTCGCGCACGCCGCAGTAACCACGCTCCTTGTCGCCCACCGAACATTCGCGCGGGCAGAGCTTGCACTTGATCTTGTTGTTCGCCAGCTTCTGGTAGAACTTCGCTTCCACGACGAAGCGCGCATCGTCCTCGCTCTCGGAGGCCGCAGCGGATGGAATTGCCGCGGCTGGCTTTGCCGCGCCGCTCATCCCCAGCGCCGCGCCCGATGCCAAAGCGCACTTCAGGAACGAGCGGCGATCCAGCGGGCCTTTCACGGCATTTTGTAAATCTAATTCACAGAACATGATGAACCTTTCCGCAATTCTTCCAGCTAAACTTCGACAATCGAAATCTGTTTGGAGTCATTCGTGCCTAACTGATGTTCACCATCCGCAGCGGTGGCGATGTAGCCCGGTTCGCGCTCCTCGGCCTTGAGCGTCTTCAAGCCCTTCTCGGCGCGCTTGCGCTCGATCATCTGCCAGCCGGTGTGGTCGAGCGCGACCGGATCCGTGGAAACCAGCAATGTGTTCGCGTTCCAACTGTGCTCCGGCTTGTAGCCCGGCCCGCCTTCGTACATTGCCGTGGTCGCGTCGCAGATCGTCAACCGCATCCGGTTGCGAATCTCCGGCAGCATATTCACGTCCGCGACGTAGGGATTGCAGCCGTTGGGATGATACTTGTTGGGGTTATGAATCACGCCGTACATATTTTTGAGGGCGATGGTGACGCCCGCGCCGTCGTGGTCTTTCAGCACGGGCACATTGATCAGCACATTGCAGTACTGGGTGAGAATCTTCGACAGGCAACTGCCCACGCTGCCCCAGGCGGAAAGCTCCTGTTCATAGCCGACGCGATCGGTGCCGAAGCATCGCACGCGGTCATTGCCGGTCTCGATGATGAAAGCCGGCGCGCTCCAGTTCCTCGCTGTCGCGGTCCCAAACCACAATCTCGCCGGGCTTGATTCCGGCCCCCTGCAAGCGCTCGCAGATGGCCGCGACAAGCTGAACGTTCGTGGAGATTCCGCGGCCTCCCAGCGTGTTCACCTTGAGGCTGACCGTATCGCCGGGCCGGACCAGTTTTCTCCATGCACCCAATGGATCATCGCATCCGCAGAGAGCCTGCATCGCTCGATCCACCAGCGCCAGCATGCGCTGCGAATCGACCGTGGCGCCAGTGCCGCGCAGTCGTTCATCGCGCGCGACGACGACCCTGGATTTCGCGCCCGCCACTGCGGATTTCGCCGCAACCGTCGTTGGGGCTGCCAGCGCTTCCGCTGCGCCGCCCGCGCACAAGAAGGCCGCGCCGGTCAAGGATCTCCTCAGAAAATCCCGCCGGCTGCCGTTGTGCGCTGCGCTCATTGGCAAACTCCGCTGACCCCGTTGTACGCCTAATCAACGGCTACGGCAACCCGAGCGAAGTTGCAGTGACGGCCAGCACCTGTAAGTTCCTCATCGGCAAGGTGCCTGCGGTCAGCAGCGCCGGATTGCGCCACCGGCCGCGAGCGGTAAAATCAATGGATTGAGCGGGAGGCAAGTAGCTCCCGCTGACCACTCACGATGCCCAAGCCCATGCCGGCCCAACGTAAATCTCCGCTGACCCAAGCCCGCTGGAGCCTCCGCGACAGCCTCGCCGCCGCCGCGCTCTTCCTGGCCAGCGCCGCCGTGGTGCTCTGGCAGAATGCGCATCTCGCCATCCTCTGGGACGCAAGCTACACGCTCGACACAAGCTTTCGCATCGCTCTGGGTCAGATGCCCTATCGCGATTTCCCGCTAGTTCATTCGCCGCTCACCTTTCTGATTCAAGCCGCGATCATGCGCCTCACCGGACGAGTCTTCTTCCACCACGTACTCTATGCGGCCATCATCAACGGCTTGGCCTCCGTGCTGGCCTGGCGCATCGCTCTCCGCACGCTGCGAGGACGCCTGCGCGCTGCCTGGCCCGTCTCTCTTCTGCTGGCCGTGCCGCTCGTCCCGCTGGGCGTTTACAGCATCCTGCCCTTCCCCTCCTACGATTGCGACAGCGCCTTCTCCATCCTGCTCGTGATTTTTCTTTTGCAGCGCCTGCCGGAAGATCCCACTACACCGAACTCGCGCTTGCGCTTCTTTGCCGTAGGCACAGCGCTTTCGCTGCCCCTCTTCTTCAAGCAGAACATCGGTCTGCCATTTCTTGCCGCCACATTCGCTCTGATCTTTCTACTGATACTCTTGCAGCAACACCGCCGCGATTCGGCTTCACCCAGCACTCCGGCCCTGGGCGCTCTCCTTGCCGGTGCGGTTACAACGCTCATTGTCGCCGGCCTGCTCTTGCACTTCACTGCGGGCCTGCGTAACTACCTCCACTGGACCATCCAGTTCGCCTCCCAGCGCCGGCTGCCCGGCCTTCCGGTAATGCTCGCAGTCTACGCAGAGCCTTCGCTGCTCTGGTGGATTCCGTTGGTCGCGGCGGCACTCGTGCTTCTGCACAGCCGCTTCGCCAAGGTTCTGTGGGTGCGTCTCGCGACTTTGATCCTGCTCGCCGCGCCGTTCCTTTGGACGCTCATCAGCCTTGCGCTCTCCACCGACTCCGAGGACCGCGCCGCCACGCTTCTCGCTCTGTGGCCGTTGCTGCTGATTCTCTCCGCCGCGCTCACACTTTGGATTTTCTGCCACCATCCCAGCCTGCGCGCCGGTTTGCCCATCCTCCTGCTGGCCGCCATCCACGGAACCTTTCTCTCCCAGCAGTTGTGGGGATCGACCTACGCTATTTGGCCCTTGCTCGTGCTGCTCATCGCCGAGATGATCGCCCTCCTGGCTTCCATCGAGCCGGCCGGCACAGTCTCGGATGTTGTGCCGCAAACTTCGTTCCTCGCACCGGCATTAGCGGCGATCATCTCGGCGACACTGCTCCTCTGCGGCAGCCTCTATACCGCAAGCGAAGAGCGCCTCTCCTACGCGCGACTGCCGGATGGCCCCGCTCTGCACTCGTCGATTCCCGCGCTGAAAGGAATGGCGGTCACCGGCCCGTATTTGCCGGAGTTCGAGGAACTATTGAGTTTTTCCGCCAATGAAATCCCATTCTCCGATGGGCTGATTCTCATCCCCGGCGAAGATCCGTTCTACTTCGCCACTGGCCGCACCCCGCAATTTCCGGTGCTGCTCTTCGACAATGCCACCGACCCGCTCTCCACGCCCGCGCTGCTAGTCGCCGAGGCCGAACGGCGCAAGACGCGCTGGCTGATCGTCAAGCGCACCATGCAGATGAAGGAAGATCCCACTCCGCAGCGCAAAGCCTCGCTCGAAGCGCTACAAAAGATCTTTCTGCCCTACCGCAAACTGGCCGCCTACGATGTCTACCGCCGCCCCTAGCGCCGCTGACAGGCGTATGCCAAGCTTTCACGAGCAATCGACAAAGCGGTATAATCAGCCCTATGGCGGCAGAAATGCACACCACCTTCCCCCAGGCCCAGGATGACGAAACCGGCCGAAAACTGCAAGCGCTGGAAGTTCGTCTCGCGCAATCAGGCAGCCTGATGGTGGCCTACTCCGGCGGCGTAGACTCCGCTTACCTGGCGGCTACGGCGCATCGCGTTCTGGGCAACCGTATGTTGGCCGTGCTGGCCGACTCGCCCAGCCTCGCCCGTCGCGACTTCGAGGCGGCCTGCGCTTTTGCCCGTGCCGAAGAGATTCCGCTGCGCATCATCGCCACCGAAGAGCTGAGCCGGCCCGAATATCAGCGCAACGACGCCGATCGCTGCTTCCACTGCAAGGACGAACTCTTTCAGGCAATGGAGGCGCTGGGCGCGCGGCTGGGCTTTGAGCGCATAGCCTATGGCATGAACGCCGACGACACCCGTGACTTCCGCCCCGGACAACGCGCCGCCGAGGAGCACGCCGTGCTGGCGCCGCTGGCCGAGGCCGGGCTGACGAAGATCGAGATTCGTGCGCTGGCCAAGGCCGCCGGCTACCCGCTCTGGGACCGTCCCGCCGCGCCCTGCCTCTCCTCTCGCGTCGAGTATGGCCGCACAGTGACCCGCGAGGTTCTCGAACAGGTTGAAAAGGCAGAGGATAGCCTGCGTGCGCTAGGCTTCCGCGAACTGCGCGTGCGCCATCACGGCGAACTGGCCCGCGTGGAGCTGGCCCGCGCCGAGCTGCCCCGCGCCCTCACTATGGAGATGCTCGACGCCATTACCGCCGCTCTCAAGCTCGCCGGCTTTCAGTACGTGACGCTCGATTGCCAGGGCTTCCGCTCCGGCGCGATGAACGCCGTCCTGCCCGTCGAAGTGCTTGCCCGGCGCGGCACATTGCCGGCGGTTTAGAATCACATTGCGATGCGAATTGCTTACCTGGAGTGTTTTTCCGGCATCAGCGGCGACATGCTGCTGGGCGCGATGGTGGATGCGGGCCTTCCCTTTGCCTGCCTGGAAGAGACGGCAGCCGCACTGAATGTGGGCGCGCGCCTGGAGATGCGCAAGGTGAGCCGCGGCGGCCTGGCCGCTACCAAGGTGGACGTGCTCACGCCGGACACGCAACACGCGCATGAGACGCATGGCGGCGTTAGCGGAGCTAGCGGAGTTAGCCACGCGCATCATGAACACAAGCATGAACACCACCATTCCGCGCACACTCATGCACCGCATCGCTCCCTGTCGGCGATTGTCGAAATCATTCGCGCTGCGCCGCTCACCGAGAGCGTAAAACAGCGCTCAATTCGCGCCTTCCAACTGCTGGGTGAGGCCGAAGCCGCCATCCATTCTGTCCCCGTCGAAGAGGTGCACTTCCACGAGGTGGGCGCGGTGGACACCATCGTCGATATTGTCTGCGCCGCCGCCGGAGCCGAGGCGCTGGGCGTTGACCGCTGGCTCTGTTCGCCGCTCAACGTGGGCAGCGGAACCGTCGACTGCCAGCACGGCACGCTTCCCGTTCCCGCGCCGGCCACGCTGGCTTTGCTGGGCGATGCGCCGGTCTACGCCGCCGGCGAGCCGATGGAGCGCGTGACCCCGACCGGCGCTGTGCTGCTGCGCATGTTCGATGTGCAATACGAAAAGCTCCCCGCGATGCGCATCCTGAAGACCGGCTACGGCGCGGGCGGACGCGAGACGCACGGACAGCCCAATCTGCTGCGTCTGCTGATTGGCGAAGGTAGCTCCGATGAGGTCACAGAATCCATCGCGATCATCGAAACGGTGATCGACGATTGCAACCCGCAGGTGCTCGCCTACGTCAGTGAGAAGCTGCTCGAAGCCGGCGCCTGGGATGTCTACCGCGTCTCGGTCCAAATGAAAAAGGGTCGTAGCGGCGTGCAGATGACCATACTCTGCCATCCCGATTTAGTGCCTGCGCTCCAAGAAAAAATCTTCCGCGAGACCACCACCATAGGCCTGCGCTGGCGGCTGGAGAACAAAGTCGCGCTGGCGCGTGAGTTTGCTGAAGTCGAAACCAGTTGGGGCAAGGTCCGCATCAAGGTCGCACGCCTGCCCAACGGAATCATCGCCAACGCCGCGCCGGAGTACGAAGATTGCCGTTTGCTCGCTGCGCGGCATTCGGTCCCGCTCAAGCAGGTGATGGAGGCCGCGATGATTGCCTATGCGGCAATCGAGGGAAGTGAAAAATGAGTAATACGGAAGAATATATGGTTAGTTTTGGCAAAATAGCCAGGAACTTGAATTATGAAGATACAAAGGGATTTTTGCGGTTTGTTTTTGATTGTGAACCTGCGGATGTTTTGTCGGGTAGTTCCTGGAATCTGTATTTATGTAAGCAGCCACTCGATGTTAACTTCAAGATATTTGAATGCAAGGATGAGTTTCAACGTGAGTGGCTTGCAATAGCGTTTAAGCGTGTGAAAGAGTTTGTTATCTCATGTGGGTACATATTAATTATGGATTAGTATGTTGAGAAACGAGGTATCTTGAATGGATCGCGCCAGGATCGAAGCTCTGCTCAACGAAGTCCGCGAAGGCCGGATCGGAGTTACGGATGCGCTCGACCGCCTGCGCGATCTGCCCTTCGAGGACATTGGCTTCGCCAAGCTCGACCATCATCGCGCACTGCGCACCGGAATGCCGGAGGTGATCTTTGCCGCGGGCAAGACCGCCGCGCAGGTGGCGACGATCTTTGCCCGCATGGCTAAGGCCGGCGGCAACGTACTGGCCACGCGCGCAACGCGCGAAATGTATGAAGCTGTTCATGCCCTGGAACTGAGCAAGCAGGAGCCGCGCGCCGAGTTCCACGAGACAGCTCGCGCCATCACGTTCACCCAGGTTCCAACCATACCGGGAGTTGGAACCATCGCCGTGGTCTGCGCAGGCACCAGCGATTTGCCGGTGGCCGAAGAAGCCTTGGTCACTGCGCGGTTGATGGGCAACACCGTCGAGTTGATTGCCGACGTCGGCGTGGCTGGCATTCATCGTTTGCTCGCGCAAAAGCAAGGACTGCAATCGGCGCGCGTGCTGATCGTTTGCGCCGGCATGGAGGGCGCTCTGCCCACCGTCGTCGGCGGGCTGGTGAATGCGCCGGTAATCGCCGTGCCCACCAGCGTGGGTTATGGAGCCTCATTTGGTGGCATCGCCGCGCTTCTGGGTATGTTGAACACCTGCTCGCCCAACGTCTCCGTGGTCAACATCGACAACGGCTTCGGAGCGGCGTGCATCGCCTCGCTTATCAACCGACTTTAACTAACTGCGGCGGGGCCAGAACGGCGCTTGCGCCATGGGGTTTGTGGCCTCCCAGGCTTCGGCGCAAAATGCTAGCTGGATTTGTTCCCCACCGCCAGCAAGGTCTGAAACTGCGGCGTCTCCGGCTCCTTGTGGACCACCGACGTTTGCAAATTCACGAAGCCAGCCTTCTCCAGCATCGCTTCCAGCTCCGCTTCGCTGAAACCCAGCCATTCATCGGCGTAGATCTCGCGCGCCTCTTCAAAGCGGTGCTTGAGCAGGTCGAGGACGACGATGCGGCCGCCGGGGACAAGAATCCTCCACGCCTCCTGAATGGCGCGCTCCGGGTGCAGCGCGTGATGGAGCGACTGCGAGAAGAAGACCAGATCGACGGAAGCGTCGTCGATGGGAAGCTCTTCCATGTCTCCCAGCCGGTACTCGACGTTCTTGACGCCGTGGCGCAGAGCCTGCTCGCGGCTGACTTCGATCATCCTGGCGGAGCTGTCGACAGCGATCACTTTTGTTGCCCTCTGCGCCAGCAGCAGCGCAAAAGCGCCCTCGCCGGCGCCCAGATCGGCAATGACCATCGGCGGCATTAGCCGCAGCAGCGCCTCGGCCATGCTCTTCCACGATCTTCCGGGAACGTAATCCTTTCCAAGTCGGCCAGCCACCGAGTCAAAGAAGGCGCGCATCTTGTCTTGTCTTTTTATGACTACGCGGCGCATCGCGATCTGATCGGGTTCCGCCTCGGCAATCTGCTGGCGCGCCTCGGTCAGCAGTCCGGCCAGTGTGCCCTCGACGGCCTTAAGCTTGTAGAGGCTGCTCTTGCCGGTGCGGCGGTCCTCGACGAGTCCGGCCTGCTTCAATTGGGAGAGGTGCGTGGAGATGGTGCTCTGGCCCATCGCCAGAATCTCCTGCAACTCGGCGACCGAGAGTTCCTCAGCCGCGAGAAGCAGTAGAATACGGAGCCGGTTGGGGTCGGCCAGGACGCGGAGAATTTTTATGATTGACGACATAAGCGGACTCTGATACATATCAATATATCACGATTTAACGATACAAGGAGAATCTACATGGCAACTTCAACACTGGGAATCACGGATTTGGCTCACAAGGTCGCCGACATGAAGCTGGCCGGCTGGGGCCGCAAGGAGATCACCATCGCCGAGCAGGAGATGCCGGGACTGATGTCGATCCGCAACAAGTACGCGGCGGGCAAGCCCCTGGCCGGAGTGCGCATCACCGGCTCCTTGCATATGACGATTCAGACGGCCGTCTTGATTGAAACCCTGGTCAGCCTGGGCGCTGAGGTCCGCTGGGCGAGCTGCAACATCTTCTCGACACAGGACCACGCGGCGGCTGCAATTGCCGCGACCGGCGTTCCGGTCTTCGCGTGGAAGGGCGAGTCGCTGGAAGAGTATTGGGATTGCACTCTGGCGGCGCTCAGCCACAAGGGCGGCAAGGGGCCGCAACTGGTGGTGGACGACGGTGGCGATGTAACGCTGCTGATTCACAAAGGCTATGAGCTGGAAGAGGGCGACGGCTGGGTCAATTCGCCTTCAGGCAGCCACGAGGAGCAGGTCATCAAGGATCTGCTGAAGAAGGTCTATGCCGAGGATCCGAAGCACTGGCACAAGGTTGCTGCCGAGTGGCGCGGCGTCTCCGAAGAGACCACGACCGGCGTGCACCGGCTCTACAAGATGATGGAGCAGGGCAAGCTGCTGGTGCCGGCCATCAACGTGAACGATTCCGTGACCAAGTCCAAGTTTGACAACCTCTACGGCTGCCGCGAGTCGCTGGCCGACGGCATCAAGCGCGCCACCGACGTGATGGTGGCGGGCAAGGTCGCGGTAATCTGCGGCTATGGCGATGTGGGCAAGGGCTGCGCGCACTCGCTGCGGGGCATGGGCGCGCGCTGCATCGTCACCGAGGTCGATCCCATCAATGCGCTGCAAGCTGCGATGGAGGGCTTTGAGGTGACCACCGTCGAAGAGACGCTGGGCCGCGGCGACATCTACGTCACCTGCACCGGCAACGTGGACATCATCACGCTGGAACACATGAAGCGGATGAAGGACCAGGCCATCGTCTGCAACATCGGCCACTTCGACAACGAAATCCAGATGGACCGGCTGAACGCGGAGCCGGGCGTCGAGAAGCTCAACATCAAGCCGCAGGTGGACTACTATACCTTCCCCGCCACGGCGAATCAGGCCGAACACGGCATCTTCGTTCTGGCTGAAGGAAGGCTGGTGAATCTGGGCTGCGCCACCGGCCATCCGAGCTTCGTGATGAGCAACAGCTTCGCCAATCAGACGCTGGCGCAGCTCGACCTGTGGGCCAACAAGGACACGTACAAGGTGGGCGTCTATGTGCTGCCCAAGAAGCTGGACGAAGAAGTGGCGCGGCTGCATCTAGAGAAGATCGGCGTGAAGCTGACGACGCTCTCCACCCGCCAGGCCGACTATCTGGGCGTGCCGGTTGAGGGTCCGTACAAGGCGGAGAATTACAGATACTGACGACAGAGGAGAGTGGTCAGTTGTCTGGAGTTAGAGAGTTTTAACGAACAAAGTTATATTATGGGTGCCCCACCCTCGCCGCGTTCTTGTATTTGCGGCTAGGGTGGGATCAACACCTATTTTAGGGATTTCTCACATGGCTTCGCCGCTGAGTTTTTCTTTCGAGCTGTTTCCGCCGCGCACGCCGGAAGGCGTGGCCAAGCTGCCGGCCGTCATCGGCCAGCTTGCGGCGGTGCGGCCGAAGTATTTCTCCATTACCTATGGCGCGGGCGGATCCACGCAGGACGGCACCTACGAGACGCTGAGGTCGGTGGCCGAGCACGCTGGCGTGGAGGCCGCACCGCACCTGACCTGCGTGGGCTCGACGCGCGCCGACGTTGCCGCGCTGCTCGATCGCTACCGGGAAGCGGGCGTGAAGCGCATTGTGGCTCTGCGCGGCGATCTGCCGGCCACGGCGATGAGCGCCTCGCGCTCCCGGCGAATTCCACTACGCCAATGAGCTGGTCAGCTTCATCCGCAGAGACGCACGGCGACGCCTTCCAGATCGAGGTGGCCGCCTACCCGGAGATGCATCCGCAGGCGAGCAGCCCCGGCGCGGACTTCGAGCACTTCCGCCGCAAGGTGGAGGCCGGCGCGGACGGGGCGCTGACCCAGCTCTTCTATAACGCCGACGCCTACTTCGACTTCATGGAACGCTGCGCCAAGGTGGGCATCACGATTCCGGTGGTGCCGGGCATCATGCCCATCACCGGCTTCGCCAACACTGTGCGCTTCTGCGCCGGCTGCGGCGCCGACCTGCCGCGCTGGGTGCGCCTGCGCCTGGAAGAGTTGCAGGACGACAAGCCCGCGCTGCTGGAGTTCGGCCTGGAGGTGGTTACGCGTCTCTGCGAAACGCTGCTGCGCAACGGCGCGCCCGGCCTGCACTTCTACACCGTCAACCAGGCCAGCCCGACGCTAAGCTTGTGGAAGAGGCTGGGGCTGCCAATGCCCGCCTGAGCGAAGCGTGACCTCGCCCAGGAGAGAGACAGACATGCTGGAGTATTTGATTCACATTGCGCCGTTGGGAACGTTTATGGCCACCATCGTCTGGTGTCTGATTGGTTTGCCAACGATCATTGGCGCCTACTACCAGTCCTGGAGGGCGCGGCAGGAGGCGCGGGCTGCGCGTGATGGAACGCTGCACAGTATGAACTGCCTGGAATTTATCGCCGGGGATGGCACTTGCATCAACCTGGTACCGCTGGAAACCCTGCATTCTCTGCCCAAAGCGGGCGATGTGGTTCTTCTGCCCGGCCACGGGGTCGGCGGGAAGGGTGAGTTTCTTCCCGGCGCATACCTGGTGGAGTCCATCGAGCATCTCTACACTCCAGTTGAATTGAAAGGGAGCCGTCCGCAGGAGGCGCGGTTGACCAAGGCCGTCGCTAAAGTCACGTCCCTGAATCCCGACTTGGTGATTTAACCGATAGGCAAGTCGCGGCCTGCTCTGTTGATCCGCATCTTCAGTCTCATTGGTCTGCCAGTTGTCCAGTTCATCCTGTAGCATCCAGATGACGTGAGTGGCAGATGACGGGCAAGCATCACGGCCGATCGCGCGGCCCAAGTTACGGTGGGCGGCTCCGGAGAAGAGATAGCTGACCACACGTTCGGATTAGGGCCTAACGTTTTCCGCGATTGAAGAGGCGCTGCCAGAGCCGCCATGTGAAGCTATGCAGCAGCCTGGTCTGTTCGGCTTTGAGCGCGGCGTAGGAGCGCTCCACGTAGAGGTCAAACTCCGGTGGCCAGCCGATGGTGGAGCGGCGCTCGGAGTAGTCGCCCTCGGCCCACTTGGCCACCACTGCCTTGTAGCCCACTACGTGGGTGACAAAGTCGAGCAGGCAATGCGGCATCTGCTCCTCGACGATCAGGCTGGCTTTCTCAATAATGATCTTTTCTCGAATATCGTTCAGGGGCATGAAGATGGTGGTCATCCACAGCATCCACTCCTTCATTTCGTTGTCGAGAATGGGAAAGCTCTGCGTCTTGCCTTGCTTGTTGAGCAGCGAACGGTAAGCGATGTTGCCCGCCTGGGAGGCGACGTAGAGCGGGCCGTAGAACTCGTTGAGGCGCCGGTTGACCAACTCCAGTTTGTCCTTGCGGCGGGCCAGAACCTGAGCGCTGAGGTAAGTGGCCAGGTAGCCGACAAACGCCAGAATTACGGTGAGCACGGCTGCGTTTTGCAGCAGACTCGGCGAGTAGAAGCTCGAAAGATCCATCGCTTGCACCTGGCAGCGAGTATACCGCGACGGAGGCGCGATAAGACAGCGGACTTAGTTCAATGGACGACTCACATCCTGCCGTGGAATCGTCCGAATGCGCGAGCCAGCATGAGCGACATGAGCAGGATGCCCGCGCCGAGGACGAGTACGTGCAGTGTATTAAGCAGGCTGAAGCTGCCGACACGGCAGACGAGCAGGTAAGCGACGGCGAGGTTAAAAAAGCCCCAGAGGACGTTCACCGTCGGGGAGGACAAGCCTTGCCCCGGTGGTGATGCAAAGGGGCTTTGGAAGGCATGGCCCGAGATTCCATTACCGAGGTGAGGCAGGCTGTTGGCCAGAAACGCGCCCCCGAAAAAGTACGCCACGAAGTGATACCAGAGCATGAGGTTCTCCTTTCCAGCTATCGCGCCGATGATAGCAGGTCTTAGCTTGCGCCGAGATAGATAAAGCGGACGAGAAAAAGCGCGGCCAGCAGGTAGAGTAGCCAGTCCTGGCGGCGCAGCTTGCCGGCGGCCAGGTGTAGCGCGGCCCAGGCGATAATGCCGAAGCCGAGGCCGTTGGCGATGGAGTACGTGAACGGAATGAGTACCAGCGTGAGAAAGGCGGGAACGGCAATCAGCGGCTCGTGCCAGCGAATCTCGCTGATGGTGGAGAGCATCATGGAGCCGACCAGGATCAGTGCCGGGGCGGTTGCGGCCGGGGGCACAATCGCCACAAAAGGAGCCGCGCCAATGGCGGCGAGAAACAACAATCCAGTCACGATGGCGGTGACACCGCTTCGGCCCCCGGCTGCCACGCCGGCCGCCGACTCAACGTAACTGGTCACCGTCGAGGTTCCGGTCAGCGAGCCGAAGACGGTGGCGGTGGCGTCGGTAAAGAGGATGCGATTCAGGCGGGGAATCGAGTGGTCG
>CAWFZU010000107.1:0-5585 GCA_963820195.1 uncultured Acidobacteriaceae bacterium
GCACATGCGGCAATAGAGCGGCCGAATCGCATCCAGATGCGCGGCCAGTTGCTTTTGCTCGCCCGCCGACAATGGCGTCCCCATGGCCGTAAGATTCTCGTCCAGTTGGTCCATATCCGTCATGCTGGGAATGGTAGTGGCGATGCTCGGCTTATGGATGACCCACTTCAGTGCCGCCAGCATCGCGCCTGGCTGCATCAGTTTCTCCAGGGCAGGATCGCCGGGCTTCAGCCGGCGCGCTCCTCCGGCCATCACCTTCATCGCCACCACGCCCATGCCGGCCTTGGCGGCGGCCTCAATCGCCTGATCCATGCTCGCGTCCATGGAAAAGTTGTAGGCCGTCAGCACCACGTCAAAGACGCCCTTCTGCGCCATCCAGGGCAGCAGCTTCTGCTGGCCGCCGTGCGTGCTGACGCCGGTGAAGCGAACCTTGCCCTGCTTTTTGCCAACTGCTGCACCTCGATCATCTCGTCGGGAATCTCGTCTGGGCTGCTCTTGGCGTGGAGAAACCAGATATCGATGTAATCGGTGTTGAGCTCGCGCAGGCTGGTTTCGAGATCTCGCTGCAGCTTTTCCTTGCTGGGGGCGTGCGACTCACCTGCAAGAATAAAACTCGACTTGGTGGAGATAATCACCTGCTTACGGCGGGCTCCCAGGCCCGCGGCCACCAGGCGTTCATTGTTGCCCTGCTGATAGTCGCGCGCGGTGTCGAAGTAGTTGACGCCGAGGTCGGCGGCGCGCGCGATCACGCTGGGGTCGGAGGTAATCATGCATCCCATGCCGACGGTGGTGACCTTGAGGCCGGTGCGGCCGAGGGTGCGGTAGTCGAGCTTGGCGGGAGCGGCGGCTTTGGCGGAGTTGCGGGTCTATGACGGAAGTTGCGCCCAGGACAGGCAGCGCCAGAGCCGGCGGAGAGGCCAGTGGAGAGAAATTCGCGGCGGGAGGGATTGGAACCCATGGAAACACCTCGGCGGTCGAAGAGTGAATTCTCAACCGAGATGAGTATGCGAGCCGCCGCTCTGGCTGGTATGTAATGCGCATCACAAATGGGGATACCCCACCTTCACCGTTGCATACACGGCGAAAGCAGGGCATCTGGGTGGAAGACGTTTTAGATTTCGATTCCGGTTGCGAGGTCGTCCACTGGTTGGTCAATCAGCAGCAACGGTGAACAAACGCGCTACGCGAAAGCGAAAAAACCGATAGGTGAAGAAATGCCGGAGCCGTAACTATGTCGCAGCTCCGGCCGGATTCTTACCATTTACTTCTTACCACCCACCGTGATCCCCGGGAGCAAATGCCACTCCCCGGAGAACTTCACGAGCTTTGGCGCTTCGAATCGTCGTGAAATGCCCCAGCCAATCGTCACCCGCCGGCAAGGTTGTATCGCTCACGCGATCGGTGACCTTCACCAGTTTGTTCGGATCTGCTCCCGTGTCGCCATTGGCGCTGATCGTGGATGTGATGGCGAAGATGGTGACAGTTCCATCGAAGTTGTGTCGGCCTGTGATGTTACGGCAGCCGCCCGTAGCCGGATTGAGCGCGGCCGGATACCATGGGATGCTATACGGCACGCCGATATTCAACCCATCCTGCAAAATGTATTGGAGCACCCACGTGCCGTTGATCAGACGCCATTTCTGCAGGCCGGCAGTGGCCAGCGATTGGGCGTCAGCCACGTTTCCATTGACCGCGGGCGTCACCAGCACTCCGTCTCCTTCGTCGCAAACGTAAAGTGTATTGGCGTCGGCGAACCAGATGCCGAAGGGAAATGCAGTGGATGTGCTGGCAGCCGTGTTGGGAAATCCCGGCAAAATCGTAATCGGCGCCGTTGCCAAGTTCGCCGCGGAACCCGTCGGTAACGTCCCTGCGCTGCCCACCTGATAAACGGTATTGATCCCATTGCCGCCGCTGCCCTTGCTGACGTACAGCGTGTTATTGAAGATGGTCAGGCCGCGGAAGTTGGTATCCTTGCCAGGCTTGTCGGTTCCAAATTCCAGACGCCCAATCATGTCGATATTCGGCGGAGTGGGCGGCGTCTGGCCGGGGAAGAGCAGTTCGGCGCCCGTTGCATTGGCCAGATCGATCCCGTCATAGGTCGTTGACATCTGCTTCTTTGACAGGTTGCCGGAGTTGTCGTTCCCCACCATGTAGTAAAGGTCGTTGGCCCCTTTCATGGCGGCGCGGCCATTATCCCCACTGTAGGCGTTTCCATCGGTGTAGCTGATGTGGCCATGGCCATCCACCTCGGCCACCGCGCGGTAGTAGGCCGCCGGAACAACGGGATCGCTCACAAACGTCGAGATCACTGGATTCGTTGGATCGCAAACGCCTGGCGTATTCGACGCTGACACATCAAGCAGGCTAGGAGCGGTGGGAGAAACTTCAGTGCCTCCGCAGCCTACGCCGCCCCGATAGCCCATGAAGGTGATGGAGCGGCCGTCAGTGCTGAGGTTCAGGGCCAGCTCCGACTTCGAACTGAAGCTGGTGACAATCTGATCGGAGGGGATTGGGAGAGTTCCCAAATCCCAGCCGTCTGTCGTCAGATAGTCAAGAAAAATGGGGGAAGAGACGCCGAAACTGCCGTTGGAATTGGCATTGTTCCAGACGTTGTGCGTGTTGAATATATTCGGATATTCGCCATTGTCCGAAGCGAATCCGCAGGGAACCGCGACCGCCGCCGTGCCGCCTGTCGTTGTTGGCACATCGACCGTCAAGCCAGTTGAGCCGCCTTGGCAACCCAACGGCAGCGCCTCGCCAATCGTTACTGTCGAGGCCGTTCCCTCATAAACGCTGCGGCTGAGCACCAGCGTATCTGATTGAGATTGAAAATGGTGCGGAAAGCCATTGTAATGGCCATCCTGAGCTGTTATCGCTGCCGGCAATACGAACGTACCGGCAAACAGAAGAGCGACCGTGATAGGGGAAGTTTTCATGGGTGTTCCTCCGAACAATAAAATTGCATACCGCCCTCGCGCATTCATTAAAGGCACGTGGATATTTATAAATGACAGTTTAAGAAATCAGCCGTCGGGCGCCCCATCCATCGCGTATGTTGCGATGGGTAGGAGACTACGAACCTCGTCCAATCCCAGGTCTCAAAATCGAGACTTGGGATACCCACCGTTTCTTGGCCAAAAAAACGACAATTTACCTAGGCTTTGATGCCTAGCCTTTCGTGCGCAAAAGGAAGACGCGGTTTGCATATATCTTCGCCTCTTATTCGCTCCTGATGTATAATTCCGCCATGGACTTTGAACTGGTAACCAGCTACAAGCCGAGGGGAGATCAGCCGCGGGCGATTGACGAGCTGCTCAATGGCCTGGCGGCGGGAGAGAAGCACCAGGTGCTGCTCGGCGTGACCGGCTCGGGCAAAACCTTCACCATGGCCAAGATCATCGAGCAGTCCAACCGCCCGGCGCTGATTCTGGCCCACAATAAAACTCTCGCCGCGCAGCTTTATCACGAATTCAAGCAGTTCTTCCCCAACAATGCCGTCGAATACTTCGTCAGCTACTACGACTACTACCAGCCGGAGGCCTACATTCCCGCCGGGGATTTGTATATCGAAAAGGAAGCGACCGTCAACGAAGAGCTGGACAAGCTGCGCCTCTCGGCGACGCGCAGCCTCTTTGAGCGGCGCGACGCAATCATTGTCAGCTCAGTCAGTTGCATCTACGGCCTGGGTTCGCCGGAGGCCTACTACGGGATGCTGCTGCTGCTGGAAAAAGGCCAGCGCATCAGCCGCAAGGACATCACGCGCCGTCTGGTCGAAATCCTCTACGAGCGCAACGACACGGACTTCCGCCGAGGAACCTTTCGCGTGCGCGGCGACGTGATCGAGGTCTTCCCGACGTACGATGAGACGGCCTACCGGATCGAGTTATTCGGCGATGAGATCGAGAGCCTTTCTCAAATCGATCCGCTCTTCGGGACGGTGAAGCAGCGCTATACGCGCCTGCCCATCTATCCCAAGAGCCACTACGTGATGCAGCCGGAGACGAAGTCGCAAGCCATTGATTCGATTGTGGCGGAGCTGAACGCGTGGATTCCCGAACTGGAGGCGCAGGGGCGCATGGTGGAGGCGCAGCGCATTCACCAGCGCACGCGCTTTGACCTGGAGATGATCAAGTCCATGGGCTACTGCCACGGGATCGAGAACTATTCGCGCCACTTTTCAGGCCGCCTGCCGGGCGAGGCGCCGCCCACGCTGCTGGATTATTTTCCCCGCGATTTTCTGCTCTTTGTGGATGAGAGCCACGCAACTATTCCGCAGGTGCATGGGATGTGGTTTGGCGACCGCAGCCGCAAGCAAAACCTTGTGGACTACGGCTTCCGGCTGCCCTCGGCGATGGACAACCGGCCGCTGAAGTTCGAGGAGTTTGAGAACCGTGTGCAGCAGGCGATTTATGTCTCCGCCACGCCGGGGCCGTATGAACTGACCAAATCGGCCGGAGTTGTAGTCGAGCAGGTGATTCGCCCCACGGGATTGGTAGACCCGGAGGTGGAGATTCGCCCGGTAAAAGGCCAGATCGACGACCTGCTGGCAGAGATCCGCGACCGCGCCGCGCGCAATGAGCGGGTGCTGGTGACCACGCTGACCAAGCGCATGGCGGAGGACCTGGCCGGTTACTACACCGAGGTGGACGTGCGCTGCCGTTATCTGCATTCGGAGATCGAGACTCTGGAGCGGGTCAAGCTGCTCTCCGGTCTGCGCAAGGGCGAGTTCGACGTGCTGATTGGCATCAATCTGCTGCGCGAGGGGCTGGACCTGCCGGAGGTTTCGCTGGTGGCGATCCTCGACGCCGACAAAGAGGGTTTTTTGCGCTCCGCCGGTTCGCTGATCCAAACCATGGGCCGCGCCTCGCGCCACATCGCTGGCCGCGCGATTCTCTACGCCGACCGCGTTACGGATTCGATGCGGCGGGCGATCGACGAGACGGACCGGCGGCGAACGATTCAGCGGGCCTACAACGAGGAGAACGGGATTACGCCGCAGTCGATCATCAGCCCGGTGGATATGGGGCTGGCCGCGATTCTGAAGGCCGAGTACGGCGATGTGGAAGTGGAAGAGACGGCGGGGATGCCGGAGTTTGCCACCCAGGCGGAGTTGGACGCGTTCATCGCCAAGCTGGAGACGGAGATGCGCGAGGCGGCGAAGAAGTTCGAGTTCGAGCGGGCGGCGCGGCTGCGCGACTCGATCAAGGAACTGCGCGAGAAGGAGTTTTTGTTTGGTTAGTCTGCCTGCCCTCAATCCTTCGAGTGATACAGATCACACCGGAAACAGCTATGATGGACGAGAATTGGTTCGCCGGGAGGCCGTTAGCGCTCCCCGTGCGCGTGCGAGAATCATTCTGGAGTCTTCATGGCAACCTTTGGCAGTTTTGCACTGATCATCGCGTTGGCGCTGGCCGCGTGGAACCTGCTGGCCGGGGCGGTTGCGCTGCGCTGGATCGCAACCGGGCAGCCTGCGCCTATATCGCCCGAGCGGCTGGCGGACACGGCGCGGCGGGCGGGAATCGCCGGCTTTTGGGCCGTCACAGCGGCGGCCTTCGCGCTGGTCTGGTCGGTCTTTACCAACGATT
>CAWFZU010000108.1:0-10959 GCA_963820195.1 uncultured Acidobacteriaceae bacterium
AACACAAGTGCAAAAAGCAACACCGACCAGCCGGCGCGCAGGCCCTGGCCGCCGATGAAGGTCCAACGCAGGTCGCGAAGCAATTTCGCCTTCAACGAGGGGGCAACGGTTTCAAGTGGGAGGGTTGCGTCTGCCGGGATGGGCTGCACTTCCGGCGATGGGGGCTGAATCTCCGGCTCCATGGGGCCTCCTTCATATAAGAATCAGATTTATGTGCTGAATGGCTCTGATGGAAAGATACTCTACGAGGCGTAGGACCGGGAAGTTCCTTGAGCTAACGGGAGGACGCCTCCGCAGTCATGCGGTCAAGTTCCTTCAGCGGATCCGCCCAGGGAACCCTGATCCCGTTAATTCGTGCATAAGCCACGGCCTGTCCCATATGCTCGTGCGTGTGCGCAAGCATTCTCAGGTAGACCCTGCGAACCGTTGTCTGTTCACCAAAAAACTCTCCGGTTGTTTCAATCTCTTCATCACTGGATTCCACCATGGAATGCCGAATCGCCTCGAACGAGCGACTCAATAGGTCAATGACCGACCGCTTTTCTATGACGGTCTTTTCCATGGAGAGATTCTCGCGGATTAAAGCCGTGAACTTGGTGAATCTGTCGCCTTGATGGGGTCCGTAGATGTCGAAACCGGCTGGCGCGGGAACGCCTGCCACGCGCAACAGCAAGAAATTGCCTGTGGCGACGTGTACCAGAACCTCGGAAAACGATCGTGCATCCTGCGCAGGTCTCCAGCCGTACAGCTCCCGCTGGAAATGCCTCGCCCAGCGCGGTGAGTTGACGCTGAGCAATGTCGAGTTCCCACAGATACTCCCCGCGAAAACCTGGAATCCTGGAGTTCATGGCCTTCAATCTACTCCGCATCTTGCGGCGTGGCAAGATATTCTCATCAGCGCCTATTCGTCGCGCAGCGCGGCCATGGGGTCGATGCGCGCGGCGCGGCGGGCGGGAAGCCAGCTTGAGCCGATGGCAACGACCGCAATGATCGCGGTGATAACGGTGAAGACGGCGGGATCGTCCGGACGGACGCCGCGCAGCAAGTTGGCAACCAGATGCGCGAGGGCGAAGGCCAGCAACAGGCCAACGCCCACGCCCGCTGCCGTCAGGCCCGTGGCGCGGCGCAGAATCATTCCCAGCACGTCCTCGCGCCGCGCGCCCATGGCCAGGCGCACGCCGATCTCGCGGGTACGCTCGCCCACCAGGTTGGCCATCACAGCGAAGATGCCGATGGCGGCAAGTAAGAGTGCAATGATCCCGTCAACGCTCAGCATTCCCGCAGCGTACATCAGTCCAGTCAGGTTGTCGTGCAGCAACTGCTGGTAGGTCTCTACTGTATTGAGCGGGAGGGCCGGGTCCAGTGAGGCCAGTGCTTTGCGTGCCGCGGGCGCCAGGGCGAGTGGATTGCCGCTGGTGGTAATGGCGTACTCGGTGGCGGCAGGCGGCAGTTGCAACGCATCCATGTAGACCGCGGCGTGGGGTGTCTGGTCCCAGAGTGAGTAGCTGGTCTCCTGGGCGATCCCGACGATGGTCAGCCACGGCTCGCTGCTGCTGTGGCCGCCCATGCGGATGCGATGACCCAGCGGATTCTCGCCGGGGAAATACTGGGTGACGAAGCGCTCGCTCACGATGGCCACCGGCGTTGTTCCAAGTGAATCGCTCTCGCTAAACCCGCGGCCATCGACGATGGGAATGCGCAGCGCGGCAAAGTATCCCGCGGTAACCGGCAGGTTCAACCCGGCCTGGAACTTGCCCGGGACCGTGGGCCGGTTCTCGATGTCGAGATCGCGGAGCCAGCCATTGTCGTCATAGGGCAACGCCGAAGTCAGCTCGGCGTGATTGACGCCAGGCAAGGCGCGCAGCCGGGCAAGAGCGCTGGTATACCACTCTGCCCGCTTTTGCGGGGTGTCATAGCGGGTTGCCGGTAGAGTCACATTGAAGGTGAGCATCTTTTCCGGCTGGTAGTAGTCGCCGGCATGCAGCATGGAGTTCATGCCTTTGGACATGAGGGTCGCGCCGATGACCAGCGCCACGGCCAGTGCAATCTGCGCCACGGCGAAGATGTTTCTCAGCCGGTGGCTGCGGCCGGAGCCGATAGAGGAGCGCGAGCCGGCTTTCAGTTGGTCCACCAGATTGATGCGCAGCGCCTCTGCCGCCGGTGCCAAACCGGAAATAAGGCCAGCAAAACCCGCCAGCAGGAAAGAAAAAGCGAGAACGCGGCTGTTGATGCTGGTGTTGGACCAGCCGGCCATATAGCGCGCTACCCGCTCCGGCATGGTGGCCAGCAAATAGTGGCCATAAGCCGCGGCGATGACGATGCCGCCTAGCGCGCCCATGAGGCTGAGCAGAAGGTTCTCGGTGAGTAACTGCCGCAGGATGCGCCAGCGGCTGGCGCCCAGCGCGGTGCGCAGGGCAATCTCCGGCCGGCGGGCAATGCCGCGCGCCAGTTGCAGATTGGCGATGTTGGCGCAGACCACCAGCAGCACAAAAAGCGTGGCGGCCAGACTCATCCGGTAGTAGAGATTTGTATAGGGGCCGTTGATGCCGTCCAGCAGCGTCTCCACATGCGCCGACCATCCCGTGTTGGTGGCCGGATACGCCTGCGCCAGCCGCTCGGCCAGGGCGCCCATCTCGGCCTGCGCCTGCTTGACGCTGACGCCGTCGCGCAGGCGCGCGGTCACCTGGTAGTTGTGCGCGCTGCGATTGGCGAGCTCGCCGGGCGTGGGCGCCAGAGGAAGATAGATGTCCGCCGTGGAGGGGTATTGCATCGTCTTCGGCATGACGCCGACGATGGTGTAGGTACGCTGATCGAGCTCGATGGTGCGGTTCAGGACCGCGGGATCGCCGGCAAAGCGCCGCTGCCACAAGCCGTAACTCAGCACGGCCACGGAGTCCTGGCCCGGACGGCACTCGGCTGCGCCGTAGACGCGGCCCAGTTGCGGGGTGGCGCGCAAAACGGAGAAGAACTCGGCCGAGGTGAGCGCGGCTTCCACGTGAGCTGCATCGCCACCGCCGGTCAGAGTCATATCGGCCTGGGCGCGGACAGCCATCGACTCGAAGGAGCGGCTTTGGCGCGCCCAGTCCTGGTAGTTGGCCAGAGCAACCCAATCGTAGCCGTTGCTTGGGTTGGTATGCGCACTCTGCTCGGACACCGTGACCACACGCTCCAGTTGCGGCACCGCCAGCGGATGCAAGACGACAGCATCCATATTGCTGAAAACCGAGGTGTTGATGCCGATGCCGATAGCCAGGCTGGAGATCGCGGCCAGGGTGAAGCCCTGCGACTTCCACAACTGCCGAATGGCAAAACGCAGATCCTGAAGCAAGGTATGCATACAATCCCCCGGTTCCCTGGTCAACTTCCCTGAGAACCCATCCATGGAGTAAGCAGTCGCGGGGCCAAACCATCGGAAGGGCCAAGCGTTGATTGTGAATGACTTAAGGCTGGGAAGCTGCACGCGGAACGCCTTCCGCCTGTTCAGAATCGAAACCAACCGTCCGCAAACGGACAGTTGCGCCCGCCTGCAAAGAGAAAAAGGCTCTCCCGCCTTGACACAATCGCCCGCTGCCTTGATGCTAAACAGTTCCGGTAATTCGGTTTTTCCGCGCATGGAAGGGGTTCAAGTCTTGCAGGTTTGCGTCTTCTATCACGACAAATGCTTCGATGGAGCCTGCTCTGCCTCGCTCTTTACACGCTTCCACCGCGAGTGTATCGCCCCAGGCGCCAGCTATGAGTATCACGGCCTGGTGCATCGCGCCAGCGCGCTCTTTGACGAAAGCGAATTCACCGGCGACGAAAATGCCATCGTCGATTTTAAGTACTGCGCCTCGCCGCGCATCACCTGGTGGTTCGACCATCACCTCTCGGCCTTTCTGACGCCTGAGGACCAGGAAAACTTCCTAGCCTGCCAGCGGGATCCTGACTGCGGCAGCCGCAAGTTCTTTGACCCTGACTACACCTCCTGCACCAGCTTTCTGGCGCACATCGGCGCCACGCGCTTCGGCTTCAACACCGCGCCGGTCACCGAGCTGATTCACTGGGCCAACATCGTCGATGGCGCAAAGTACGAGAGCCCCGAATCGGCCGTCGAGATGGCCGCTCCGGCGATGAAGCTGACCCTCATCATCGAGTCCAGCCAGGATGATCACTTTATTCCCCGGCTCATTCCACTGCTCACCGAAATGCCGCTCGCTGAGGTGCTCGGCCAGCCCTTTGTCGCCGATCGGCTGCCGCCGCTGCTCGAACGCCATCAGCAGGCCATCGAACTGATCCGCTCGCGCGCCGAGGAGCGCGACGGCACCATCTTTTTCGACATCACGGACCAGCCGCAAGAGGGCTACAACAAGTTCATTCCCTACTATCTGCACCCACAGGCGACTTACTCGATTGGCCTGTCGAGTTCCAGCTTCCGCACCAAGGTCTCGGTCGGCTCAAATCCCTGGACCAAGGCCGACCCGGCGAAGATGGTGAACCTGGCGGCGATCTGCGAGCGGTATGGCGGCGGTGGCCACGCTCGCGTCGGCGCCATCAGCTTCCCGCCCGAGCGGGGCGATCAAGCCCGCGCAGCCGCCGCGGAGATTGTGGCGGAACTAAGGGCTAAGAACCCGATGGCCTAGGCCAAAGCTGCCTTTCGTGCTTTGCGCTTGGCAGTTTTCAACCCCTGCCCTTCATACTTGGCCATTCCGGCTTGCGATGCTGCAAGAACGCCTGCACACCCTCTTTGAAGTCCTCCGTCGAGCGCTGCAGAGCATTCACTTCTATGGCGTCCTCAATCTCCTCGTCCAGCCGCCGCCGCGCGTGCCTGGCGAGCAGCCGCTTGACCGACAGCATCGCCTGGGGGCTGTTCTGCAGCAGCGTCTGGGCCAGCGCATGCGCGGTCTGCATCAGCTCCTCGGCGGCCACCACCTGCGTCACCAGCCCCATGCAGAGCGCCTCCTGCGCTTTCAGCAGCCGACCGGTCAGGAGTAGTTCGCGGCTGCGTTTTTCGCCCACCTGGCGCAACAGGAACGAAGCCGCAATCGCCGGCACAAATCCCACCCGCACCTCGTTGAAACCGAACTTGGACTCCGGCGTGGCCAGCGTGAAGTCGGGGATGGTGGCCAGGATCATCCCTCCGGCGATGGCCGGCCCGTTGACCGCCGCGATCAACGGCTTGGGGAAGTCGTAGAGCGCGCGCAGCACACGGGCCATATTCTCCGAGTCGCGGCGGTGCTCCTCGGGCGTGTGAGCGCGCAGGCTCTCCAGGTGCTCCATGTCCAGCCCCGCGCAGAAGGCCGAACCGGCTCCGGTCAGAATCACCACACCGCATGCGCAGCTCTCCGCCTCGTCGAACGCCACGGTCAGCTCCTCAATCATCCGCGGCGAGAGTGCATTGCGCTTCTCCGGCCGGTTCAGCGTGATGGTCTTGACTCCGTTGGCGGATTGGACGAGTATCTGATCGAAGCGGGCCATAAAGTTTTCCTCGCGCGCCGGACCGGGTTTCATATTAAGGGAGCCAGGATCCATGCGCGAACCAACCTATCGTAGCGCAGATTTGCCCTGCGTGTACGGTGATTCGGGTCACTGCCTCTTACAGGAAATTCTACTGCGGAAGGAGCGTGGTCGGCAGGTCAGGATTTCAACCCTGACAGCATCCAGGTATGGAGGGAGACGAGAGTTTTACAGGCTGCGGAAAAACCCTGGATCAAGCAGCCTTGTGTCAGGGCACGACTTCAGTCGTGTCGTAAGGGTCACAAAAAATGCTGGGCTTTAGCCCCTGCGGTATCTTTTCGGACTATTCATTCAGGAGACTGCGGGAATGTAGTGGGCGCGGAACTCGTCTTCCGCCTGCTCAAGAGTGATTCTGTCGTCTAGGACGCACTCTTTCAGGAATTGGCCAAACACCGTCGGCGCCAAACCCTCCAGAAATAGGCTGGCCTTAGCCTAGACAAATACACGTTCCAACTTCTCCCGTTCGTCCGGCTGCAGGATGGGGAACCTCCGCATTTCAGGCGATACAACACCCTCCGCCTGCACTAATTTTATCATCATTTCCGATCAGCTTTCCGACTGACAAGGGCGATCAGGCTCGCGCTGCCTTCGCGGAGATCGTCACAGATCTGAGAGCGAAGAACCCCAGGGCTGAAGAAGCGAATGCGACTCACCAGGTGGTAGACTGGTGTCCGTCGTAGCTCAAGTACGGAAGAGGAGGTAGGGGCTATCGTCCGGTTCAAACGTTCCATTTCAGCCAGAAGTAAGGAGCAATCCCCATCCATGCAACAGAGGTCATGGATCGCTAGACCTTTTTTGTCGATCAGGGCTGACTGGAAACGCACCAAACTCCCTGAGAGAGTTCAGGCCCTAGCCAGTACAGTGGCCCTTATCATCAGTGGCATTACGCTGTTTCTTCTTTGGAGACAGGCTGGAGACACTCGCACTCTTGCCGAGCAGGCTATTAAGCAATCTGAGGCCGCGAAGGTTCAAGCCACTGTTGCGGCGGATACATTTAGATTGGCGTTTCGCCCCAACCTTACAGTTGATACTCCCAAATACTCTCAAACCATGCCTGAAGATGAAATTGGGGTTGTGATCAGGAATTCCGGATCAGGGGCAGCAATTAGTCTCGTCAGTCGATTCAGCGCTTTCATCGGCGGAAGGCTTTACAAACGATCAAATGAAGTGCTTCTTCCTGAATTGCCGACAGGCGGGGATTCGAAATCAATTGTCACGGTCGATCGGAGCCTGAGCAACGGAATACTTCTGGGGCCTGACACTCTCAAAGTGATAGTCCAAGTTGCGTATGACGGTGCCCCCGGCGGACGGGTCCAAGTATGTGAGGCGTTCGTTTACGATCCGATGGCTCGGGTGTTCAATCCAACTGCTCCTTGCAGATAGCAAGACTGGCATCGTACTTTCAAGTGGTTTGATAATACGATAACCGTTTTCGCAGGAGAGTAAAAACTGTTAGTTGTTGGCTGATCGCTGTTAGCTGCCTATCACAGCCCCAACTCCCCAGCCCGCCGCTTCATCGCCTCCAGACAAAACCCAATGTGCGCGTCCAGATCGATGCCCAGCTCCGCCGCGCCCTGCATGATGTCCTCACGGTTCACTCCGCGGGCAAAGGCCTTGTCCTTCATCTTTCTGCGTACGCCGGCCACTTCCACCTCGGCAATCGTCTTGGTCGGCTTGACCAGCGCGCAGGCGGTCAGAAAGCCGGCCAGCTCGTCGCAGGCGAACAAAGCCTTCGCCAGGTGCGTATCGCGCGCCACGCCGCTGTACTGCGCGTGGCCCAGGATCGCGGTGCGCAGCTCGACGGGCCAGCCCAGCCGCTCCAGCTCGCGCACGCCGACGAACGGGTGTTCGGCGGCCGTCGGATGGCGCTCGTAGTCGAAGTCGTGCAGCAAGGCCGTCGTCGAGTAGAGCTCGATCAACGCAGCGTGTTCCGGCTCGCCCAGTCCCAGCCTCTCGGCCTCGGCCTCGCCCATCGCCGTCACGCATATCTCAACCGCCAGCGCATGCTTGCGCAGATTCTCGCTCTGGGTCCACTCGGTCAGCAGTTGCCAGGCCTGCGCGCGTCCGTAGCCGGAATTGCCGCCCGTTGCATCGTTCCTGGTGCAGTCGCTCATTATCCCTCTCGTCCTCGTATTGCACAGCTTGGTTCGTGTTTTTCCTGGTTTCTTCGGTCCTCTTAGGGGTATGATAGGTGAAACTTGGAGTTGTACCCACGTTTTCACTTGACAATTATGGTTCATCTCATAGATCGTAACAACTATCGTGGTGCTGAGAAGCACCGCGGAGTCCCTGCTCTGGCACTCCGCACACCACTCATGGCAACCACCTTGGTAAGCCTGGAAACACGCGAAGTCGTGCGCTGCACCTTCATCGACTGCAACATCGTTCAATTCAAAACCATCAACGGCCTGTGCAGAAAGTGCCACCGGCCCCTGGAGATTGAGGAGCCCGTCCGCCCCGGACCGATCCCGGTGGACTCCCAGCCTGCGGAGCCTTCGTCCGAAGCCGGCCTGAAGGTGGCCGGCCAGGTCAAGGATATCCGCCGCGCGCGCCACCTCAGCCAGCGCCAGCTTGCCGGACGCATGCAGGTGCCCCGCACCTACATTTCGAAGATCGAAAATGGCAAGGCCATTCCCACCCTGGGCTCGCTGGAGCGGCTGGCTGCGGCGCTGGGCGTGGACGTGCGCCAACTGGTCAAGGACGCCCGCAGCCAGCACGACGACGAAGTGGCGTCGATCCTGGCTGATCCCTTGCTGGCTGAAATCGCCGCCCTGTTGCCGCAACTGGATCCGCTGCACCGTTCGCTCGTCTACGGCGCGGCGCGCGACATGGCCACGGGCCACCGGCGCTCGGCGTAAGACGCGCCGTTCAAGTGCGCAGAATCATTGCGGCGCATCGGCGCTTGTGCTACGGTCGATGGTGCAATACTCTTGCATCCGGCGTCGGAGATTCGCTGCGCTGGAGTTCATGAAGAGGCAATTCCTTTGGTCCCTGTTGGCACGCTGCGCATCGATGAGCTGACCGCCGAGGAGCGCGCCGTCTACGCGACGCTCAAGCCGGAGACTCTGCCTCAGCACGTGGCCATCATCATGGACGGCAACGGCCGCTGGGCCGGCAAGCCGCTCGCTGAAGCGCTTCATCGGCCATCAGCAGGGCGCCAACAGCGTGCAACTGGTCATGGAAACCGCTTCGCGCATCGGCCTGCCTTGGCTCACCCTCTACGCCTTTTCGCTGGAAAACGAACCTGCGCCGCCCCCGCGCCGAGGTCAACTTCCTCATGCGCCTGCTCAAGACTTACCTGGATGCCAACGTGCAGCGCATGATGGACAACAACGTGCGCATGAAGTACATCGGGCGCACCCACGAGTTGCCCGCCGAGGTCCAGGAGAAGATGCTCTGGGCCGAGGAGACCACGGCGCACAACACCGGCACCACTCTCACCCTGGCTCTGAAGTACGGCGGCCGCTCCGAGCTGGTGGACGCCTTCCGCGCCCTGGCCGCCGAGATGAAGCACAAGCACATCTCCCCGGCCCACATCAGCGAAGAAGATATTCATCGCCATCTGTATACGGCGCACATGCCCGACCCCGACCTGCTGATCCGCACCTCGGGCGAGATGCGCCTTTCCAATTATTTGCTGTGGCAGATCGCCTATACCGAAATCTACGTCACCGAGCGCCTCTGGCCCGACTTCCGCGGCATCCATCTGCTGGAAGCCATGGCCGACTTCCAGCGCCGCGAGCGCCGCTACGGCGGTCTGAGCGACAGCGTCGGCCAGGTGGAAGAGAACGCCGAGCGTATCCGAATCGCGGCCAATTGATTACCTCCGTTTGCCTTTATGACGCTTTTTATAGACGAAGGCATGACCTCACTGATAGCTTCTGTCGGAGTAGAGTTCTTGGAGGGATTTACATTGGGAAACTCAAAAATAGCGGCGGATGAAGCGCCCAGGCAAGCGAAGCCAGCAGCCCGCGCCAAGCGCAGCGCCGAGCAGTTGCGCTTCCGGCTCAAGGAAGCCATGGCCCAGCGCGGTGCCCCGGAAGTCTTCCTGCATTGGCTGCGCTCTAACGGTGAAAAGCACGGCTGAGGCTCCGTCCCGCTCGACAAGATGCGCTTCCTTTGCGCCGGAATCCGAGCGTTGCCGGCTGGTGCGCCGGTGCAAACCTACGCCCTGACGGTGTATTCTCATCCCTGAATGAAACGATTTATCACTGCCCTCATCCTGATTCCACTGGTCCTTCTTCTGATCTTCCTCGGGCCCCGGTGGCTGGTTGCGCTGGCCGTGGCCGCCGTGGCTGCGCTGGCCGCATGGGAGTTCCTCGGCCTGGCAAAAAGCTCAGGCGCCAACCCGCCGCGCGTCGCCGTGCTGGTGGCCATTGCCGCACTCTTTGCCGCCAACTTCGCCTTGGATCAGAGAGACCAGATCGCCGCCATCCTCGGCATTCTCAGCCTGGCCTTGTTGGTCTACTGCACATTTTTCCGCCCCGTCGAACAAATGCTGGCCGACGCCTCGACCGCCATCTTCTGCCTCTTTTACGTCGGAATGACGCTAGTGACCCTGCCCGCCCTGCGCGAAGAGACCAACGGCCCGTCGCTGGTCGCCTTCCTGCTCTGCGTGGTCTGGGCCGGAGACATTGCCGCCCTCTACATAGGCCGCGCCTGGGGACGCCACAAGATGGCCCCCTCGCTCAGCCCCAACAAGACCTGGGAGGGCACACTCGGATCGCTGGCAGGCAGCCTGCTGGTCGCCGGAGCCTTGCTGGGCCTGGCCAGGCTCTTCGAGATGTGGGACAAGGTCTGGCTCTCGTACCCGGAAGACCTTTGGTACTGGCTGGGCCTTGCAGTCCTGATCAACGCTGCCGCGCAGGTCGGCGATCTGGCCGAGTCCGCTCTCAAGCGCTCGGCCGGCGTCAAAGACTCCGGCGACCTGCTCCCCGGCCATGGCGGCGTCCTCGACCGCATCGATGCCTTGCTGCTCGCCGCTCCCGTGCTCTGGTACGCGCAACTGATTCATCAGTGGTTTTGAGCAGAGGCAGAGGCCGGAATCGGGCGAAATGAGCGCTCAGCGCCGCGCTTTCGTTATACACTTTTCTTAGTATGGAAACCACAGGTTGCGGTACAGCGATCGTGACGCCCTTCCGGGCGGACGGATCGATTGACGAAGCGGCGCTGAAGGCGCTGGTGAACTGGCAGATTGAGTCGGGCATCGACTTTCTGGTGGCCTGCGGGTCAACCGGCGAGGCGGCCACGCTGGACGAGGAAGAGTGGCTGAGGACGGTGGGCCTGGTGGTGGAGACGGCGGCCGGGCGCGTGCCGGTGTGGGCCGGCTGCACGCACAAACAACACCGGACACTGGTGCGGCTGGCCGGCAGGCTCAAGCAGATTCGCGGCGTGGGCGCGGTGCTGTCGGCCAATCCCTACTACAACAAGCCCTCGCAGGAGGGCCAGTTCCAGCACTTCCTGGCG
>CAWFZU010000109.1:0-7767 GCA_963820195.1 uncultured Acidobacteriaceae bacterium
CAGCAAATATGACCATGGAACTCAGCATTGTAATGCCCAGCCTCAACGAGGCGGAAACCATCGCAGTCTGCATCCGCAAGGCGCAGAGTTATATTGAGCGGTCGGGAATCAGAGTCGAGATTATCGTCGGCGATAACGGTTCCACGGATGGTTCCCAGAAGATCGCGGCGGGCCTTGGAGCGCGGGTCGTTTCTGTTCCGATGCGTGGATATGGCGCGGCGATCCACGGCGCAATAGAAGCCGCCAATGGCCGATATTGCATCATAGGAGACTCCGACGACAGCTACGACTTCGAAAATCTCGATAACTTTGTCCAGAAGCTTCGTGAGGGTTATGACCTGGTCATGGGCAATCGGTTCAAGGGAAGCATTGAGAAGGGAGCCATGCCGTGGAAGAATCGTTATATAGGCAATCCTATTCTTACAGGTATAGGAAGGATCTTCTTCCACGCCAATGCGGGAGACTTTCATTGCGGTCTCAGAGGATTCTCAAAGATCGCTTTCGAACGGATGAACCTGAGAACGACGGGGATGGAATTCGCTTCTGAGATGGTGGTCAAGGCTACCATCATGAAGATGAAGATTGCAGAAGTGCCCACAATCCTTGCGCACGATGGCCGTTCACGCTCGCCGCACCTTCGACCATATCGCGACGGTTGGAGGCATCTCCGCTTCATGCTGATGTATAGTCCCCGCTGGCTCTTCCTGTATCCCGGTACTCTGTTAATCTTGCTGGGGCTGGCTGGATGCGCATGGCTCCTGCCCGGGCCACGGGTCGTTCATGGAATAGGGTTCGACGTGCATACGCTCTTGTATGCGTTTGTTTCGGTGCTTCTGGGTTTTCAACTTCTCGCCTTTGCCGTCTTCACCAAGGTCTTCGCCATCTCCGAGAATCTGCTGCCCGAAGACCCGCGCCTCAACCGGGCCTTCCGCTACATAACTTTGGAAACCGGCCTGGCTACCGGCGGGTTGTTAATTGCAGTTGGGATGGGTGGATCAATCTTTGCCGTCTCCGGCTGGGCCAAGGAAAGTTTTGGCGCCCTGGATGCCGGGCGTATGCTGCGCATAGTAATGCCCGCCGTCTTCTCTCTGACCTTGGGTGTGCAGATTGTCTGCAGCAGCTTCTTCTCGAGCATCCTCGGGCTAAGGCGACATTCATGACGATTCAGCGCTTTTTCCTCTTGGATGCTTCTGTCGCACTGGCCAAAGCTCTGATTATTAAGATTCCGGAACCAGATACCGGCTACGAAAGCCAGGAGAACAATCAATGGATCCTTTCTTATCAGTAATTATGCCAGTATATAATGGCGAGAAGTTAATAGCCGCCGCGCTTGAGAGCGTGCGCGCACAATATAGCGAAGAGATTGAGTTGGTGATTGTGGAAGGCGGCTCCTCAGACCGCACCCTCGAAATAGTGCGCGAATTCGCCGAAGTTTTTCCCATTCGACTGATCACTCTCGAAGATGCTGGAAACTGGGTGGCTAAGAGCAATATCGGTTTGCGCGAAGCTAAGGGCGATTGGGCCTGCTTTCTTCATTGCGATGACTTTTGGCTTCCAGGCAGGATCGCGAGGCTTTGGGGGGAGATGGAGACCGCCAAAGGCGCGCTCATTCTTCACAACACAATGTTTGTGGGGCCAGACGGAAATGGGCTCGGACCCTGGACCTGTCCACTTTCCGCAGGCGATGTGCCGTCGGATGAATTCGCGGAACACCTGCTGATCCAGAACTTCATCGCAATCAATTCGCCGGTCTTCCGGCGAAAGGCAGTACTTCAGTCCGGCGGATTGGATGAGGCTCTCCCACTTTGCGCCGATTGGGACATTTGGCTTCGCCTTGGAGCACCCGGCCCCGTCCGATTTATCGCCGAAACGCTCGGCGCCTATCGTATTCACGACGCGTCGCTGACGGCGGCCCGTAAGCTGCTGGCGAATGAATGGGAAGAGCAGTTATCAACTGTGTTTTTCCGCCACTTGAACAATTGGACGGGCGCAGGGAAGCGCAGAGCATCGGTGGAGCGTGCTGCAAAGGCATCGATCGCTGTCAATTCTTTCCTCGTAGCAGCTTCTCGCGGTATGCCCACCAGGCCGTCGGCGGTTTTTTTTGAGTTGCTTGCGCTGGCGCCGTCTGGGTGGCGTCGGTATCTGAGGGATTCAAGGATTGTGCAGCGGGTGCATTCGCGATTAAGACTGCAACGGCTGGCACGGCATTAATCTCTTTTCTCATCAGTTGCGGAGTGAAGTAGCGCGGTCCGGGAAGGTGCACTTTTCTTGCAGCGATAACCGTTGCTGGCACAGCACTAATTCGTCATATGTGTTAAGGTTATAAAACTCTCCAGTGGTCGCCAAAGCACAATTGACTTGACGGTCAACCAGATATTGAAATAGAGTCTCTAGCGGCGCGAGATCGCGCATGTCCTGAGAAGCCAGAATACATGCCTGTGCGACAGGATTGTTAAACAGGGAAGCGCCGGTCCAGTTCCATGTCCTGGTATCTTCGAGACGCGGTGTCGGTTCATAGGAAAAGCGTTCGACATGTCCCGAGGTTCCTTCAAAGACAACACCTCCTCTCTCTGGACGATGTTCGCTCACTACTACCGTGATTGGACTAGTAGCTCCCTTCTCTAACAGTTTGGGCATAGGGTTGCTTTCAAAAAGAATGTCAGCCAGGCAAACGATATATTGCTCACTAGCATGTCTATGCAGTACTTCGATCAATCCGGCTATCGGACCATCCTCATGACGCTGATTCGAGAACACAGAGATTGTATGATAACGGCGCAGTGTGTCATCAAGTCGAGCCCTACAGTATGCATGTACAAACTCGGTGAGCAACGGTGCATATGCAGGTGACGTGGAGACAATTATCTGGGAGACTCTGGCTGCGACGAGTTGGTTCAACAGGCGGGACAACACGGTGTCAAACGGCGAGACGACAAACATTGATTTTGGAAGTAGGGCGCTTAGATCGCCAAACCGAGTAGCGCGCCCTCCAGCTAAAATGACAGCGGTTGTGTGTGTGCCGCCAGCAGATTCCCCGGGATGAAAAGATGCGGTCATTGTTCCCATTTTCCTCATGCACCTCGCCTGAGTGGTGCTTGGTTAAAGTGTATATCGACTTACAATGGTGAGTTTGGAAATTCCTTGATCATGTAGCCCTTGTACCCGAGGTAAATGATGAAGTTGTTGATTCCAAAGGACGAATAGATCTTCATGATCTGCCAAAGGATGGGTCTTCCGCCAATCTCCACCAGCGGGCTCGGTCTGAGTAACTTTCGGACTGTTCAACCTAGAGTCTCCTCTTTCAGGCTTGATTCGCCCGTGTTCTGCCAGTCCTCGCGTGGTCTGTATAATTGAGAAGGATACCGTTACCCCGATAGCCACAGTTAAGGAAGTCTTGCCCAATGGAGTTACAGAACGCGGCTCGCAAACTATACCTCAACGACCGCCGGTCCATCCAGGATTACGTGTTCTCCGCGATTTACTTCTTGGCTCTTGTCGCATCGATTTCCATGTGGTTCATTGCCGTCCGCGCCCCGCTCTGGCTGGACGAGACCGGCTCGTATTGGCAGATCAGCGCGGGCTTCTTAGGAATATGGCCTCGCCAACTCGTTTCTCTTTCCTTTCCCGCTTATTCGTACATTCTTTGGTTTTCGACCAAGATTATTGGAGCCAGCGAGATAGCCCTCAGAATTCCCTCCATTTTCGCCATGCTCGGAGCGGTCTACTTGTTGTACCTTGCCGCGCGCGAGCTTTTTGATCGAGAGATTTCGCTCATTGCTGCCATTATTTTCTGCCTTCATCCCATTGTTATCTTTGCGTCAATCGACGTGCGGCCATACGCCTTTGCGGTGTTGACGACGAATGCGGCCATTCTCATCTTGCTTCGCTTGAGGCGCAACGATTCGAATGGTCTGGCAGCGCTTTTCGGTCTTTTGGCTGCGTGGATTGTCTGGTTTCATTTTCTATTCGCGACCATCCTTCCGGCCCTTGTTCTTTGCTTTTTCATAGTCAAGATTGGCGACCGCAAAGCCTTATGGAGGCAGTTCCGCGTTGCCTTTGCTGTTTTTTTGTTGGCGTTTCTACCGGTGATTCCCGGATTGGTCAGCATATCTCGCACCAGTAAAAGTCACGTTTTCGAACTCGCTCCGAATCTGGCGGATTTGGTTTGGACGCTTGCACCAGGGTACCTGCTGCTCATCTTCGGCATGACCGCGCTGGTTGTGGCTGTAATCGCCCAATCCGATCAGCAGATTCATTTTCAGCGCTGGCAAATTCTGCTTTGCGCATCGTTGGCATTTCTCCCAATTCTGATTCTTTATGGCGTGAGCGCAGAAACATCAATTCATTGTTTCGTGGCACGTCACCGTGTGGTCGCGGCTCCAGGAATCGCGCTCTGCTGGGCTCTGATTCTCAGCCCATTTCGTTTTCGCGCTGTACGATTGCTGTTCTGTGTAGCGCTCATGGCCACGACAGCTTACCAGTACTACAGTTCCCCATCTTCTGGGCAACACGGTTACACATGGAAATATGCCTTGGAAGCCGCGGAAAAAAACGCCTCCGCCGACAACGCTCCCGTGTTGATCTGCAGCGACTATCCCGAAGCAGACTATGTTGAAATGCCACTTAATTCTGCAAAAAACAGCCCCTTTTTTACCCCGCTCTCCTACTACCGTCTCAGCGTGCCGGTTGTGCCTCTGCCCCGGGCGCTCAATGACGAGGCAATGCGGGTGGGTTCGCGGTTCCTGCAAGAGGCCGCAACGAAGCATGAACGCTTTTTGGCCCTTGCATACCAGCCGTCGTACAGAACTCTCGATTGGCTTGCACAAAGCGCAGCTGCAACGCATACCGTCCGGAAGTTAGGAGTATTCGACGATATCGAGGTTCTGGAGTTTGTACCGCGCACCGAGGCGGTTGCCTCGCGCTGAACGCGCCGCTTCCTGCAGAGGCTCAACGGCTCAGGAAGCGGGAAAGCCGGCAGCCGAAAAAATACATTCCGTTGTGCATTGCTGCCTGCGTTTCCTTGGTCACGGTCCACGTACGGTTTCCGCAACTTTCGAGCGAAAGCCTCGTCTCAAAAGGGTTGTGCCGCAGCTTCCCAGCGCCGGATGGCATCTGACCCTGACCGCCAGGTCCGGCACGGATGTGCTGTATCGGGTTGACCGGCCTTAGACTGTAGATGCGCTATGATTTTCTTCTACGCAGATGCCAGAGAATACTCCATCCCCGCGCCACGAACCCGAGTTGGAGGGCGACTACCGCCCGGCCGATCCGGCGAAGCCCTGGTGCGCATCTTGACCCGGAGAATATCCGCGTGGAAGCGGCGGATGTGGCCTACCTGATGCGACTTGCCGACGCGCTGAACACCACGCTGGATCTGGAAACCCTGCTGCAGCGCACCGCGGAGCTGGTGGCGCCGTGATTCCCTACCGCATCTTTGCCATTCTGCTGGTGAATGACCGCACGCGGGAGCTGCGCGTGAGGTTCCAGATCGGCCACACCACGCAGGTGGAGCGGCTGCACATCCCCATGGGCAGAGGAGTGGTGGGCCAGGTGGCGCTGACCCGCCAGCCGGTGCTGCTGAATGACGTAACCACCTCGGAGATCTACGTCCCGGTGAATCCCGAGGTGCGCTCCGAGTTGGCTGTGCCGCTGATCGCCAAGAACCGGCTGATCGGGGTGATGGACATCGAAAGCGAGCAGACCGGCTATTTCCGCCCCGAGCACCTGCGCCTGCTGACGCTGACCGCTTCGCGCATCGCCCAGGCAATTGAAAACGCACGGCTCTACGCGCGCGTATCCCGCCAGGCGCAGACGCTGACGGTGCTCAACGAGATCGCCGTGGAGCTGACATCGATTCTGGATCTGGACCCGCTGCTGGAGCGGGTTGGCCAGTTGCTGCGCCGGCTGATCGATTACCAGATGTTCACCATCACTGCTGCTGGACGAGAAGGGCGAGACGCTGATCACGCGCTACGCCTGGCGCTTCGGCTCACGCGCACGCGCCGCTGCGCAGCATTCCCATTACCAGCGGGCTGGTGGGCGCGGCGGTGCGCGAGTGGCGGCTGGTGAACGTGCCCGACGTGCGCAAGGACGCGCGTTATCTGGCAATGAATCCGGAGACCCGCTCGGAGCTGATTGTGCCGCTTGTTTCACAAGGGGCGCATCATCGGCGTGCTGGACCTGGAACACACGCGGGTGGGCTTTTTCAACGAAGAGCACGAGCGCGTGCTGACCACGCTGGCCGCGCAGGTGGCCATCGCCATCGAGAATGCGCGGCTCTACCAGGCGGTGCGCCGACAGGAGGCGCAACTGGAGCGAGACATCGCCATGGCGCGCGAGGTGCAACTGCGCCTGCTGCCCGCCGCGGCGCCGGAGATGGCCAATGCCGAGATGGCGGTGCGCTTTCTGCCCGCGCGCACCATCGGCGGCGACCTTTACGACTTTGTGGAGTACGGGCCGGGGCGCACGGCCATCGTGCTGGGCGACGTGAGCGGCAAGGCTGCGCCGGCGGCGCTGTTTGCGGCGCTGGTGAGCGGCATCATGCGCTCGGCGGCGCAGCAGCGGCCGGAGCCGGCGCGGATGCTGGCCACCGCTGAACGACGCACTGCAGGAGCGCAAGCTGGAATCGCAGTACGTGACCATGCTCTTTGCCCTGTGGAACGACGACAGCCGCACCTTGCAGGTGGCCAACTCGGGCGCCGTGCAGCCAATCTTCTGCCGCTCCGGCGAGGCGGTACACGGTGCGCGCCGAGGGCTTTCCGCTGGGGCTGTTTCCCAACGTCGAGCTACGATGAACTCAACGTGGCCACCGAGCCGGGAGACGTGATTGTCTTTGTCTCGGATGGAATTCTGGATGCGGAAAATGCGCAGGGCGAGATGTACGGCCAGGAGCGGCTGGCGGAGTTGCTGTGCAGCCGCGCGAGCGAGCCCGCCCAGGAGATCGCCGACGCCATCCTGGACGACGTCAGCCGCTTCCAGGGCGAGCAGGAGCGCTTCGACGATGAGACGATCATTGTGCTGCGGGTGCGGTGAATCAAGGGACTAAGGACTAAGGGACCAGGGACTGAAGCTCCGCCAGAATCTCGGCGACAGCCACTTCAGCGGCCTTGGCAATCTCCGCGGAGAGCTCCATCGAGATCGGCTGCTGGGGATCGATGGTGATGGCGTAGAGGATCACATCGGGGCCTCCGCCCTGAATGTAAAAGACATCCAGCAGATCTTTGACGCCGATGTCGTGTGCGGTGAGCGTGGGCGGATAATCGCGCGAGAAGTGCGGCGTGGTGCGGGTGACGGTGCCGAGGGATTGCCGTCGGCGGCTGCGTCGATGAGGATGATGCGGCCGGCCTCTTGCAGCGGCTCGAGCAGAGTGAATCCGCCCGTGCCGCCGTCGAGGCACTCCATATTGGCTGGCAGAGTGTGCTTTTCCACTGCGCGCACCACATGAACGCCGACGCCCTCATCACCCATCAGGACGTTGCCCAGTCCCAGCACCAGGGTCTTGCTCGGCTTCGCGCCAGTCTGCAAACCGATCTACCTTCCCTTCAAGATGCGAAGTGGCTTTTCACAAGGAAAAGCCACTCGACAATTGTGCCAGATTTTGCAGTAATTTCCTAGTCTTACTTGTCTTCCCGGTCGAACTTCCATCCGCCGATAATCGAGGATACCGTGCCGCGCCCCTCGATGTAATCGTGATAGAAGGCAAGATAGACGTGAATGATGACAAAGGTGACAAAGAACCACAGGAAAGTGTGGTGCCAGAAGCGCACG
>CAWFZU010000110.1:0-17681 GCA_963820195.1 uncultured Acidobacteriaceae bacterium
TTGGATAGGATCGTGATGAATGTTCCCGAAGTGGCGAGAAGAATGCAGCGCATGGGGCGGGATTTCGTTCTCGTATTCCTGCTGTACCTTGGCGGATCGATTTTACTCGTCTGCTTGCTTGTAGCCTTGACCATTTTGCCTACCTCCATTTTGCGATTCAATGGCAAGCTTGAACAATTGGTTCTGGACTGTCTTTGGCTTGGCGCTTCGGGACCAATATTCTGGTTGGTTGGCTGGATTCTGGCGCGGTCCGCCAATAACAAGGATTGAGTACGGCCACTTGAGACCACCAAACCCACCATTGACTCTCCAACGCCCAACCTGGCTGCCCACTTATCTGCCGGAACTCGACGGCCTGAGGGGCCTCGCGATTCTGGCGGTAGTGCTGTATCACTGCGACTACAAGCAACTGGAGCGGACCCGCCTGCACGGCGCGGTGGAGTGGGGATGGGCGGGGGTCATTCTCTTCTTTGTGCTCTCCGGCTTCCTGATCACCTCGATCCTGCTGGGAACGCGCGACAAGCCGCATTACTTTCACAACTTTCATGGGCGCCGGGCGCTGCGCATCTGGCCGGTCTACGTGCTGGTGCTGGTGGTGGTCTATGCGCAGTCGGACTGGTTTATCGGGCCAATGCCGCTGGAGGCCATCAAGGCCGCGCCGTGGTGGGCTTACCTCTTCTGTGTGCAGAATCTCTTTCATCTGACGCTGCCGCCGGCGCTGGGGCCGACGTGGGCGCTGGCGGTGGAAGAGCAGTATTACTTTTTCTGGGCGCCGATGGTGCGCTGGCTGCGCAGGCCGTGGATGCTGGCGAGCATTCTGACGGCCGCACTGGTCTGCTCACCACTGCTGCGCCACTTGAACCCGGTTTGGCTATGGGGGCTGCCTTCGCACACGCTGATCAAGCTGGATGGCATCGCGATCGGCAGCCTGCTGGCGCTGGGGCTTTACACGCTGCCGCTGGCGCGGAGGGTCTGGCTATGGATGGGCCTGGGCGCGTTTGTGCTGGGCATTGCGGCAGCCGCTACGGTGGCTGGAGGGACTTCGCTGCTGGATACGGCGCTGGCGCTGGGCTTTGGCGGAGCGGCGCTGGCATTGATCGCCTCGACCGGCGCGCGCAACCCGCTCAGTGCGATGCTGCGCAGTGGGCCGCTGGCCTTTTATGGGCGCATCAGCTACGGCCTCTACATGACGCACATTATGGTCTTCATTTACTTTGGCTGGTTTGACAAGAGCATGGAGAGCTATGGCGCGGCGGGAATTCTGGCGGTGGTGGCACTGCGGCTGGTGGCTACGACCGTGGTGGCTTCCGCGCTGTGGTACGGGTACGAATCGCAGATTCTCAAATTGAAACGCTACTTCTAGAATCCCGCAATCGCCCCAACGTTGTGCTGGCACATCCGCTGTTGTGACTCGAATCACCCCCATGCCTGATCGACCAAGCGGCTGCTAGGCTTTTAGTGTCACGCAAATTTCCCCTTGCGAGGTGCACCATGAGCGAAGCAACGAGCAACGGCCCCCTGAGCCCGGAGCTGCTGGCCAAGATGAACGCCTACTGGCGCGCCGCCAACTATCTCTCCGTCGGCCAGATCTATCTGAAAGACAATCCGCTGCTGGAGCGTCCGCTGACCCTGGACGACGTGAAGCCGCGCCTGCTGGGCCACTGGGGCACCACGCCGGGGCTCAACTTTCTCTACGTGCACTGGAACCGCCTGATCCGCGAGCGCGACCTGAACATGATCTACATCATCGGCCCGGGGCACGGCGGACCGGGCCTGGTGGCGAACACTTATCTGGAAGGCTCCTACTCCGAGATTTATCCCCACATCGAGCAGAACGCGGACGGCATCAAGCGGCTATTCCGGCAATTTAGCTGGCCCTATGGGATTCCCAGCCACGTTGCGCCGGAGACGCCGGGCTCGATTCACGAAGGCGGCGAGCTGGGCTACTCGCTGGTGCACGCTTACGGCGCGGCCTTCGACAATCCCAATCTGATCGTGGCCTGCGTGGTGGGCGACGGCGAGGCCGAGACCGGGCCGCTGGCCACAAGTTGGCACTCGAAACAAGTTTCTCAATCCGGCGACCGACGGCGCGGTGCTGCCGATTCTGCATCTGAACGGCTACAAGATCGCCAACCCCACGGTGCTGGCGCGGATTCCGCACGCCGAGCTGGAGAGCCTGATGCGCGGCTACGGCTACGAGCCCTTCACGCTGGAAGGCGACGATCCGCTGATGATGCACCAGCAGGCCGCGGCGGTCTTCGACAAGATGCTGGACCGCATCGCCGCAATCCAGAAAGCGCGCGCGCGCGGCCAAGGGCGACGATCGGAGCGTCCGGCGTGGCCGATGCTGATCATGCGCACGCCCAAGGGCTGGACCGGGCCGAAGTTTGTGGACGGCAAGCCGGTGGAGAACACCTGGCGCGCGCACCAGGTTCCGCTTCAGCGAGATCTGCGCGAGAAGCCGGAGCACCTGCGCCTGCTGGAAGAGTGGATGCGCAGCTACAAGCCCGAGGAGCTGTTCGACGAGAAGGGCGCATTCCGCGCGGAGCTGGCCGAGATTGCGCCCAAGGGACGGCGGCGCATGGGCATGAACGCGCACGCCAACGGCGGCCTGCTGCTGCAGCCGCTGAAGATGCCCAACTTCCGCGAGTTCGCGGTGAAGATCGAAGGCCGCGGACAGAAGGACGTGGAATCGACGCGCGTTCTGGGGCAATTCCTGCACGGCGTGATGGAAGCCAACAAGGAGCAGAAAAACTTCCGCGTCTTCGGCCCGGATGAGACGGCCTCCAACCGCCTCCAGGACGTGATCACCGGAACCGGCAAGGAGTGGATGGCCGAGACGCTGCCGGTGGACGAGAACCTCTCGCAGACCGGCCGCGTGATGGAGATGCTCAGCGAGCATATGTGCCAGGGCTGGCTGGAGGGCTATCTGCTCACCGGCCGGCACGGCTTCTTCAATTGCTACGAGGCCTTCATCCACATCATCGATTCGATGGCCAACCAGCACGCCAAGTGGCTGAAGGTGACGCGGCAGATTCCCTGGCGCAAGCCGATCGCGTCGCTGAATTATCTGCTCTGCTTCGCTGGTATGGCGGCAGGATCACAACGGCTTCTGCCACCAGGACCCCGGCTTCATCGACCACCTGATGAACAAGAAGGCCGAGGTGGTGCGCGTCTATCTGCCGCCGGACGCCAACACGCTGCTCTCGGTGGCCGATCACTGCCTGCGCAGCAAGAATTACATCAACCTGATCGTCGCCGGCAAGCAGCCTGCGCCGCAGTGGCTCACCATCGACGAGGCCGTCGCGCACTGCACCACCGGGATGGGCGTGTGGAAGTGGGCCTCGAACGACGAGGGCTCGCCCGATGTGGTGATGGCCTGCTCGGGCGATGTGCCCACGCATGGAGGCGCTGGCCGCTGTTGTTCTGCTGCGCACGCTGGCGCCGGACCTGAAAATTCGCGTGGTCAACGTGGTGGACCTGATGGCGCTGCAGCCGCCGTCGCGAGCATCCGCACGGGCTGCCCGACGAGGACTACGACCAGATCTTCCCGCCCAAGACGCCGACGGTCTTCGCCTTCCACGGCTATCCGTGGCTGATTCACCGGCTCACTTACCGGCGGCACAACCACGACAACCTTCACGTGCGCGGCTACAAGGAAGAGGGCACCACGACCACGCCCTTCGATATGTGCGTGCTCAACAACATCGACCGCTTCCAGTTGGCGCTGGACGCCGTCAAGCGCGTGCCGCGGCTCGGCGGCCAGGCCGACGCCGCCGAACAGTGGTACTCCGAGGCGATTCAGCGGCACAAGCTGTATGTGGCGGAGAACGGCGACGATCTGCCGGAGATTCGCAACTGGCGCTGGGCACCACCTGCGGTGGGGGGACTGGCCGTCCAGGCGTAGACACCTGCGGTGAGGCCAATCGTGGGTGCCCCAGGTCTCGATTTTCGGACCGGGGAATCCACAAACCTTGGGTGCCCTACCCTCGCCGCGTTCTTGTTATTGCGGCTAGGGTGGGAAACAATATATGACTGCAAACGGTCTGGAATGAGTAAGGAGGCTCGAAGATGCTGGTGAAGGATGCTCAAAGAGAGGTGCGAACTGTTTTTATTGGGGGCTTTTGGGGTCAGCTTGTTTGTTCAGCTATCTGGTTGGCGTCGGCCATACTTGGAACCTGGGTTACTCCACGGGCCGCAATCATCGAGTTGGTGATCGGCGGGTTTTTCATCTATCCGGCTATTCAACTGCTGCTGCGTTTAAGCTGTAGGCCTGCATCTTTGAAGAGCGAGAATCCATTGGGATCACTTGCGATGCAGATTGCATTCACTTTGCCAATCTGCATGCTGTTGCTGGTGCCTGTTGCAGAGTTTCGCCTGAATCTGTTTTACCCTGCGTTTATGATTATCCTGGGAGCGCATTATCTGCCATTTACTTTTCGTATGGTATGCGTATGTTTATTCCGCTGAGCGCGATTCTTGTTGCGGGCGGCATTGCGATTGCGCATTTCGTTCCATGGCTCATTCAGTCTGGGTGGTTGGGTTGCAGGAGTGACACTATTTGTTTTCGCGTGGATCGGGCGTGGATTGGTGCAGAGTGAGATACATGAATAAGGTGAAAAAACTCCGTATGCTGCATACTTTTTTGCGCTCTATGCGAAAAGGGTGGGAAACCAAAGAACTTTCAGTTACTCTCTAACTCCGTCACACGCGCGCATCGCGGCTAACCACGCTAACTCCGCTGACCCGCTCAGCCCCAACCTCAGAGGATTTCATCCATGGCTTCCTTGCCCGTACTGGTTTTGAACAGCGGTTCTTCTTCGATCAAGTTTTCCGTTTACGAGGCCGGCGACGGCCAGCGCGTCAAGCTCCACGAGGGCGCGGTGGACGGCATTGGCACCGATCTGGGCAGCTTCTGGATCAAGGACGCCGAAGGCAAGAAGCTGGTGGATCAGACGCCGGCTCTGCCCACGCGCGCGGTGGCCTTCAAGCTGGTGGCCGATGCGCTCCACTCCGGCGATTTTCCCGCGCCTGTGGCCATCGGCCATCGCATGGTCTGCGGCGGGCCAACGGTGCAGGAGAACCAGCTCATCACTCCTGAATTGATTGACGAGATGGAGCAGTACACGGCCTTTGCGCCGCTGCATACGCCCATCGCCTGCTATATCATGCGCGAGTCGCTGCGCCTCTTTCCCGGCGTTCCCAACTTCGTCTGCCTGGATTCGTACTTCCATCGCACCATGCCGGAGGTGGTCAAGCACATGCCGATCCCTGAGGAATACTCCGCGATGGGCGTGCGCCGCTACGGCGCGCATGGAATCTCCTACGAGTCCATCGTCTATCAGTTGCAGCCCCACGTGCCGAAGAAGCTGATTGTCGCGCACCTGGGCAACGGCGCCTCGATCACTGCTATCCGCAACGGCGAGTGCCTGGACACATCGATGGGCCTCACGCCCACCGGCGGCATCATCAGCGGCACGCGCACCGGGGATATTGATCCCGGCGTGCTGCTGTTCATTCTGCGCAAGATCGCCGAAACTGGCGTCACTGCCGCCGAGGCAGCCGACAAACTGGAGGCTGTGGCCAGCAAGAAGGCGGGCCTGCTGGGCGTGAGCGAGCTCTCCAACGACATGCGCGATTTGCGCGAGGCCATCAGCGCCGGCAACGCCAAGGCGCGGCTGGCCGTAGATAAGTTCACATGGACGATCGCCAAGTGGATTGGCAGTTATGTGGCGGAGTTGGGCGGACTGGATATGCTGGTCCTCACCGGGGGTATCGGCGAAAACGACATTGCCGCGCGCGCCGAAATCTGTGCCGGCTTGAGCGCCCTGGGCATCATTCTCGACCCCCAGCGCAATAACGTTCGAGGCCCGGCCGTCATCTCCAGCGAGTTCTCGCCGGTCACCGTGCGCGTGATTCCACCGGCCGAGGATCTGATTATCGTGAACCACGTGGTGAGGCTGCTTGGGAAGTAAGTGCTCGCGCATAAAAGCATACAAGCGGTCAGGCGCGGTCAATCAGCAAGACACAGGAGTCAGCCTTGGCTCAGTGAAATGGGCGGCAACCATCTGATGTAATACGGAATTAAGACTCTACCAGCATAGGGGAAAGATGCCTCAATCTGTAGCGAATCAGTACTGCTTTCGCATCGGCGTAACCGGCCATCGCCGGCTGGACAATTCGGCGGCGGTGGAGGCGCTGGTGAAGAGGGCCATCGACGCCGAGGCCGGGAAGCTGTTTCCAGCGAAGTTGCAAAAGAAGATCGAAGACGGCCGGCAAGCAGGGACGGCGCCGGTCTCGTATTGCGTGGTGAGTCCGCTGGCGGAAGGAGCGGATCGCGTGGTGGCGCGGGCCGTGCTCGAATCTCCCGATGCGCGTCTCGATGCGGTGATTCCCCTGGCTCTGGAAGATTATCTCGAAGACTTTACCACAGGGGAGTCGCGCAAGGAGTTTGCGGAACTGCTCAGCCGATGCGGCGAGCCGGTCTTTCTGCGGACGCGTCTCCTTCGGGATGAGCGGCAGGATGCGCGCGGCCAGGCTGAACTGCGCCGCGATGCCTACGCGAAGGCGGGCCGGTATGTGGTGGATCATTGCGACGTTCTCATTGCGGTTTGGGATGGGGAGCCGACAGGCGGACGCGGGGGAACTGCCGAGATCGTCGAGTACGCGCGGAAGCAGAATCGCCCCATCCTGCGCGTGTGGAACGATTCGTTTGAGATGTTCAACAGAATCGCGTGACACTGCGAGCCGCGAGGCGGAAGGACGGATGCCGCTCCACCTCGCGATGGCCAGTCTATGCTGCCGAGCCTTTACTCTCACGCGGCACAATCTTAAAGCCGGCAAGCCGAAGATTATTGGGATAATTCAGAATTGCATCACGATCCTTTTGCTTCTCAACTTCAGGCAGTTCGTCGTATGGGACAAGCAGGTGATGGATCTTTTTCTCCTCGTTGAAAACGGGTCCTGGAACCCAGCCTTCCCAGCGTGCCTGCTCGTCCCAACCCAAGTGTTCCGCTTCGGCGAGCAGATCAAGATTATCTTTCAACTTCTGTGCGACCTGCTCCTCCTCGTCTGTTGTCGCTGTCCCCTTCTTCAGTTCATAGCCAACCAAACCGAGAATCTCGGAGATTCGCATGGCTGCCGCGATGTTGGTGGCCTTGCATTTGTCATCGAGTTGGTCGTACGGCTTGCAGAAGGGTCCGCCTCTTTTCCGTCTTTCCTCCGTAATATGCCCAAACCAGTAATCATGGATCGCTCTGGCGATCACTTCCGCCTGAGCCAGGATTTCATACGAGCTATGGATCAAAGCGTGAAATTCATCCACATCATCCACGTAGAGAGCCAGCAGATTGTCCTGAGGCAGATGCGAACGCCGCAAAGGCAACTCGCCCCGATCCCTCATCTGCGAAACCAGCTTCTCCATCGATCGCGCGCCGTTCTTGTAGTGCTTGATCTTCAGCAGAGCCGTCAGCAGCCCATGATCGATATTGAGATGTTCGTTCTCTTTGTCCTTCACCAACCCCAGCAAGGAGCGGAGCAAGATGGCCCGGCGTACCGGGAAGGCCAGGTCTTCCGGGTCGTCCTCCCACGGATTCAGCCCTTCCCTGGCAGCCTCTTCGTTAAATTTCTGCCGGGGATTGGGACCGAGCACATCAAAGTAACCCGCCAGCCTGCTCTTGAAGTCCGGCCCTTTCTTCATGACGAAATCATGGCGAGCCTTTTGCTGCGCTTCATTCTCTTTCGACGTAGGCTTATCGGGCGGACCGAAATGCGCGAAGTCGCAACTGGTCCCTCCAGCAAAAACAAAGATGCTTTTGCCGACAGGATGAGTGAGTTGGCCATCCTGGAAGGTGCCGTCCTGCATCGGCGCCAGCAGGTACTGAAGCCACTTGTACTCGCCGGAATCAAACTCGTCCCAGAAGACCACCGGCGTATAACCGGCCAGAACCTGGTCGCGCACTTGGTGATATGCACCAATCAGCTCATCCGGCCCCTTGAACTGCGACAAATTGAATTCCAGCACCGGATTCTTTTCCCCGAAGACGCCGGCCGCAATTTGCTTCAGGCCGAAGGACTTGCCTGATCCGGGCGCACCAAAGACCGCCAGCGACAAGGGCTGCTTCTGCGGATTGACCTTCTTATAACTCAACATCAATTGGCGCATGGCGCGCAGATCCTCGATCTCTCGCCGGTCCATCGTCATCAGCTTCCCAAATCGCGCGCAGGGGACATTTTCCAGCGCAGCCGGTCCCAGCAGAGCGTGCCGGCGGCCCAGCCTGTACAGCGGCGCTTTGAAGGTGTCGGAGTGAGCCATGTGGCCCAGCATCGTCCATTTTTTCGACTCCTGTTCACACTCCGATTTGCAGCACTTCCCGGAGCACGGGACTTTGGATGCGGCATATTTTTCCGTTGGCGACAGGATTTCACCGGCAGCCTTTTCAAAGGGAAACCCTGGCTCACCGCCTTTTTCCGGCCCGTGTCCGTAATCGCGCAGAAAGCGTGTCGCCGACAAGCCCGCCTTGAGAGCGGGGACGAGATCCACTGCAACGCTGGGACCGGCAGCATGCAGATTCCATGCCAGCGCCGCGGTCATTGCCGACAAAAAGCCAAACGCATTGCCGCTTTTTTGAGCATCTTCCCACTCGCCTTCACCCCGCTCGGGATCGAAGACCAGCCGGCAGGGGCCGTGCTTCTCACTCTTCGGACCATCCAGCCAAAGCGCCGCATCTCCACGCAAGGTGACAATCAGATGGCGGCACTCTTTCAACTCGCTGATCGCGGGATTCGATTTGATCTCTTCCACCAGATCATCCACCGTGCTCTCCCACGACAATCCGCGGCTGACGCGAATATCCTCGCGGCGCAGATTATCGGCGCTGATCACGACGATCAGGCGATCGCTCCACTCTTCGCCAGCGTCCTCCATAGATCCCCGCGAGCCAGCGGACGCGACATCTTGAGAAGAATCCATTGCAGCTCCAGCGCGCTCCTGCCTTCCTTCAAAAACGCCGGCCAGCACGCATCCGCCGCCTTCGAGCGAAAGCCCATGCCGCCATCATCGATGACCACCACGTGCGGATTGACTTCATTCAATCCAGGCGCAGCCGTGGCTGGGTACGCGGCGTTCTGCCTGGCACCATAGCCGGCGCTCTTGGAAAGCCGCCACTGATGCTGATCCTTCCTGGGGCCATCGAAGATCTCCCAAACCGCGCCCACCTTGAAATCGATAGGCCAGTTCTGCAGAGCGTCTTTCGTCGCCTCCTTGATGCCAAAGAAGATCTCCCTGGAAGCGGATTCGGCGCCGGCTGCCGCTGGACGGGTAGCGCTGAAGATAGCCTCAAGCAGGCCATAGGTTAATGCGGCCCCACCCGGCTGCGACCGGTAATGCATTCCCAAAGCCGCATCGGAATCGGATGCCAGCCGCTTGCCTGCGTAGATATTGTGATCGAGAACCACATCGCCCGTGACCAGAATCATGCTCTTCTCCGCTCTCTTCTTGTTTCAAAACCAAAACCGGTGGCCTGGAATTCGAAGAATCAGTCTACTACGCAAAACCCGCAGAGCAACAGCACAATCTTCGCGGCAGGGATCGGAATCAGAGCGGCGATTGTCCTTGTCTTCTCACACGGGCGGGCGATAGACTGGTCGGGATTCTCCACTCCAGGGTTGCGCACTCGATTCGGCTGGCGGCGGGCCGCGCCGCCGGCGGCCACAGGGATTGTGGACAGATTCAAGGAGAAAGCCGGCATGAAATACGACCTGTTTATCAGCTACTCGCGCAGCGACAATCAGCGCGGCCAAGTCGCCGAACTTATCGCCCAGATTCAATCCTCCTTCCGCGCCTTCGCGGGCCGGGAAATTCGATTCTTCTTCGACACGCAGGCAATTCAAGGCATGGACGACTGGCGGCAGAAGATTCAGCGCAGCCTGCGCGAGTCACACCTCTTCCTTGCCGTCCTATCGCCCAACTATATCGCCAGCCCTTACTGCCGGTGGGAATGGGAGGATTACCTCCGCTACGAAGCCATGCGCCAATGTCTTGGCGAAGGCGTCGCCCCAGTCTTTTTCGTCACGCTGCCGAATTCCACATCAACCCAGCTTGACCCAGCCATCGTGAGGTGGATTGAGGAGATTAATCAACGCCAGACCTTCGATCTGCGCTCCTGGCGCGATCACGGCGAGAAGGCGCTTCAGGAGGCCCACGTCCGAACCACACTGGAGCAACTCCACGCCTCGGTCCGCGAACGGCTCGACCGCGCCGAGCGTACCCTTCACTCGCAGAACAATCTCATCAAGCACAACGCGGCCTTTGTCGGTCGCGTTCGCGAACTGACGGAACTGCGCAACGCGCTCGCTCAAAACAAACTTGGCGTCGTCGGCGCGCGCCAGGGCAAAGCCATCGGCCCGGTTGCGGTGCAAGGACTTGGCGGCATGGGAAAAACCGAACTCGCGCTCGCCTACGCCCATGCCTTTGCCTGGGACTATCCCGGTGGCCGCTGGCAAATTCCCTGCGAATATACTGCCGACCTGCGGCTGGCGTTGACCCGGCTGGCCGGGCCGATGCACTTCGAGTTTACCGAGGAGGAGAAGAAAGACCTGGCTATGCAGTTCGAGCGGGTTCTGCGCGAAATCCAACGGCGCGAGCGCTGCCTGTTGATCCTCGACAACGTCAGCGACCCGCACCTGCTCGAGCCGGAATATCTTGATAGATTACCTCGCGACGGCCATGTGGACCTCTTAGCAACCACAAGGCTTGCGCCCGCTTCCATCCCCGGCGGCGCACAGGAGTTGTCCTTCATCGCCGTGGATGAACTCCCCGAGGAGGATGCGCTGGCCCTGATGCGCAGCCACCAGCCCGAAGGCCGCTTCGCCAGCCAGGACGAAGACAACGAAGCCCATCAGATCGTGCTGCTTCTGCGCGGATTTACGCTCGCCGTAGAGACCGCGGCCATCTATCTGGGCCGGCACTCGGCTCCCGAACGCCTGCCGACTCTTCCGTGAGCGTCTCTCTCCCTCTCTACTCCGCGAAAGCGAACAGGCGGCAACCGATCCGGCCGTGGCTGTGCGTCACCGCGTCCGTTCGCTGGACGAGACGCTGGCCTTCACGCTCGCCACGCTCACGCCGGAGGCACTGCACCTGCTCACCTTCGCCGCGCTGCTGCCCGCCGACCAGGTAGCCGTGCCGTGGTTGCGCGTCCTCGGTGCCGGACGGTATCCGGATTTCCAGGACAGTGAGAGCAACGCTTTCAGCCAACTGCTGGAGTTGCTCCTGGGACTGCGCCTCTTCCAGCCGGGTGAGGCTGTGGACGCCGAAGGCCATCTGCTCATCGTGCGTATGCACCGGCTCGTCCAGGACCTGATGCGGCAGAAGACTGGTGCGGAAGACCTTGAAGCACGACAACGCACCATCCACGCGTTGATTACGGAGCGCGCCGCCATTCTGGAAATGACCACAGTCTGGACGACCGCACGCTGGGAGCTTGAGCCGCTCACCGCGTTGGCGAACCTGTGGGATGAAACCGAACATCTCAGGGCAGCATGGCTGATGAGTCAGATAGGCCAGCGCTGGGACACGCTGGCCGAGTGGGGCCAGGCCGAGACGCTGATGCGCCGTACGCTTTTAATCGACGAGAACGCCTATGGCCTAGAACATACCAACGTCGCCACCGATCTCAACAATCTTGCCCGGTTGTTGCTGGCCACCAACCGGCTGGCAGAGGCCGAGCCGCTGATGTACCGCGCGCTCGCGATCGATAAGAACGCCTACGGCCCCGAGCATCCCGAGGTCGCCATACACCTTAACGATCTTGCGCGATTGCTCCAAGCCACTAACCGGCTGGCCGAGGCCGAGACGATGATGCGACGCGTGCTCTCGATCGAAGAGAACGCCTACGGCCCAGAGTACCCTAAGGTCGCCAGAGGCCTCAACAACCTAGCGGCCTTGCTGCAAGCCACCAACCGACTGGACGAGGCCGAGCCGTTGTATCGCCGTGCGCTCACCATCGACGAGCTCAGTTTCAATCCCAACCACCCAAACGTCGCCAGAGACCTCAACAACCTCGGGCAATTGCTTCAGGACACGAACCGGGTGGACGAGGCCGAGCCGCTGATGCGCCGCGTTCTGGCCATCTATGAACAAAGCTATGGATCGGAACACCCCGATGTCGCCACAGCCCTCAACAACCTCGCGCGATTGTTCCATGCCTCCAACCGGCTGGCTGAGGCCGAGCCACTGATGCGGCGCGCGTTGGCCATTGACGAGCAAAGTTACGGACCCGACCACCCCGAAGTCGCCACTGACCTCCACAACCTCGCGCGATTATTCTATGCCACCAACCGGCTGGCCGAGGCTGAGCCACTAATGCGCCGGGCCCTAGAGATACTTTTAAAGTTCACCAGAGCCACTGGCCACCCGCATCCATATCAGCAGAAATTCATTAACAAATACAAGGAACTGCTCGAACACATGGGGCACACCGAGGAGCAAATCCGGGCCACGTTGCGTGAGATTGCGCCGGAGTTCTCCTTCTAATGAACTCGATGGTACGGTTCAATCGCATCATCCGCACGTGACCGGCGGTGTTCGCAATGGACGCTGATCTGGCCTATCTCTTTCATGCTCGGAGTCTTATCTGGTAGGGATGAACCTCGCCACCCAGTGATTGATCATGACGACCGCAACTCTGAAACGATGTAGGCCATAGTGAGGTCTTCCTATGGCGGAGCTGATGTTTGGAGTGGAAACCGAGTATGCTGTTGCCGGCGTCTCGCCCAACGGGAGCGTGAGCCGCGAAGGGATTCTGCGCAGTCTGATCGAGGTGGCCCGCGAGCGGCTGGTGAACTTGCCCGACCTGCACTCCTCCGGAGGCGTTTTTCTGGAAAATGGCGCGCGCATTTATTTAGATTGCGGCCTGCATCCGGAGATCTGCACGCCGGAGTGCGCGAACCCGTGGGATGCGGTGCGCTACATTCTGGCCGGTCACCGGACGCTTGCCGGCCTTGCCGCGGCGATTGAATTCTCGAGCGCGCCGGGAACGGAGATTCTCTGCTTTCGCAACAACGTGGATTACAGCGGCACGCAAGCGACCTGGGGCTGCCACGAGAGCTATCTGCATCGCATCGCTCTGGACGCGCTGCAACCGCAGATCGTTCCTCACCTGGTGACGCGCCTGATTTATACCGGAGCGGGCGGCTTCAATCCACTCTCCAGGGGGCTGGAGTTTACGCTTTCGCCGCGCGTGGCGCATCTGGAGCTGGTCGTCTCCAGAAGCTCGACCAGCGAACGCGGCATCTGGCACACCAAGTCAGAACCGCTATGCTCGGGATACAGCCGCCTGCATGTGCTCTGCGGAGAGAGCCTCTGCTCGGAGACCGCGACCTTCCTGAAGATCGGCGCAACCGCATTGATTGTCGCGTTGGCGGATGCGGGACTCGCTCCCGGCAGCGCGGTGCAGTTGGCTGATCCGCTGGAGGCGATGCGAAAGATCGCCACTGACACGACCTGCAAGCGTCCGCTGCGAATGGCGGACGGTAGGTTTATGACGGCCATTGACATTCAGCGCAGCTACCTGGAGATGGTCGAGGCTTATGTGAGCGCGAGCTTCATGCCGGCGTGGGCCGCGGAGGTCTGCCGCCGCTGGCGCGCGGTGCTCGATCAGCTGGAAGACGCGCCCGCAGCCGTGGACAAAACGCTGGACTGGGGGATCAAGCGCGCACTCTATGCCGATCACGCGCGCAGCCTCGGCATTCGCTGGGAGGATCTGCCCTACTGGAACGATCTGATCAACCAGATGGTTGCGGCGCTGGCCACGCGCACAGGGCGCGCAGGAGAGATTTCCCTGGCGCTTGCGATCCGGCCGCATCGGCGGATTCCCAAGGACCTTGCCTTTGTTGAGCCGATCCTTCAATCCCGCAGCTACAAGCCGGAAGACCTGCGGAAGGTGCTCAATAATCGCCAGAAGTTTTTCGAAATCGATACGCGCTTCGGGCAGCTTGGTCCCAAGGGAATCTTCGAGACGCTCGACCTGGCGGGCGTGCTGCGTCACCGGGTCAGCGGCGTGGACAACATCGAACACGCGATGAAGGAGCCGCCCGCAGTGGGCCGCGCGCGCATTCGCGGGCAGGTGATCAAGCGCCTGGCCGGCGGCAATGCGCAATGCGACTGGCAGAGCATTGTCGATTATGGTGGAGGGCAGGTTCTGGACCTCTCTGATCCCTTCACCCGCGAGGAATCATGGAACTCGATGCGCCGCCAGGAAAGCAATGATGAGCAATTGGATTTCGGGCTCGTCAACAGCAACGATCCGTATTCGCGCAGGCAGGATGCGGCGGATCGCATTTTGAGCGGCGATTATGCGGGCGCGGAAGAGCTGCTGATCGGGCTGCTGGAAGAGGGATTCATGTTGCCGAGTACGCGCTGCCACATGGCGCGCGTGCTGCTGATGACGAATCGCGAGGCGGAGGCCCGCGAACAAATCCGCGAGGCATGGGCCATTCGCGCAGATGCGGCGAACTATGTGGTTCCGCGCATTCTCTTCTTCCAATGCATCTTTGCAATCTTCGACAGAGCCGAGATCACTCCGATCGTCCGGCAGATCAGAGAGGCTCTCAGCGCTTCTTCGGCTCATCTGGACTGGACGATCCGTCCGATGATTGATCCATTGCGCCCACGATTGGGCGAGGCGAATTACCTCTTCCTGAAGGCGCTCTCCGAGGCGCTCAGCGACGAGAGCGCGTTGCCGAACCTTGAGGAATTTGTCGAGTGGCGCAGCGCCGCGACTGACCTGATCGAGGCTGCGGCAACCTGATGATCTCTGCGGCGGCTGTTATCATACTCGGTAAACCATCGAGAGCGAGGATTCCCCGCCATGCCGATTCAAGGCGCATTGATTTGCCGCGAGAAGCCGCCAGTCCGGATTGAGATTGATTCGCCGGCTGCGCTGCAAGAGGCTGTGGGAACAGGCCGTCTGCCAGGTGCGGTAGCGGTGCGGGTTGCGGAGCTGAAGTTGTTTGGCGAGTGCGAGGCGCACTTCAAGGACCGCCGCAAGAAGGACAAGAAGAAGGGCCTGTCAAAGTATCTGCTCGGACAGAGCGGGCGGATTCCTTATATCGATGCGAATGTCAAAGCAGCGGGACGGCTGAGACAGGCCGTTGAAAGTCTTCTCAAGAATGCCGAGAAGAACGGCGAGCAGGGCCTCTATCTTCTGGGCGTGCGCGGAGAGATCTTTCAGGAGCTTTGGCGCGGCGCGCTCACGCAGGATGCTGCGATGCAGCCTGCTTCCCGTAGGAACGGCCTGGCGGATTTGATCACGCCTTTGCAGGGAGAGGCGCAGCTCAGCCGATTTTTCTGGGGAGAATCCGAGGCTTACCACGAAGTGCGGCAATTGATTCTGCACGCGGCGAAGTGCAGCGATCCAGTGCTGATCCTGGGAGAGGCAGGCACGGGAAAAGGCGTGGTGGCGCGGGCGATTTATGAGCTGGGAGGGAAAGACAAGCCGTTCATCGTGGTCAACTGTGCGGCGATTCCGAGCGAACTGTTTGAGCAGGAGCTCTTCGGTTATGCGCCGGGCGCAATTGCCGGCGGGCTCCTGAAAGGGAAAGCCGGCCTGTGGGAAAATGCGGGCGAGGGCACGCTCTTTCTGGATGAGATTGGCGAACTGCGTTTGGATCACCAGGCAAAGATTTTGCACACACTGAAGGAAGGGTTCATCCGGCGCGTGGGCGCATCGGCGAATATTACGGTTTCCGCGCGGGTGATTGCCGCCACCAATCGCGGCCTTTATGGCATGGTACAAAACGGCAGGTTCAGCGCGGAGTTATATTACCTGCTGCGGCAGTTTCTGATCTATACTCCGGACCTCCGCGACGATCCCCGGAACGTGGAAGTGATTGCCCAGAAGCTTTGGGCGGAGATTACCGATTCGTACGACAGGCTGCCCCAGGAAATCCTGGACGATTTGTGCCGCCATCGCTGGCCGGGAAACGTGCGCGAACTGCGCTCGGTGCTCAGTTCGCTCTACAACTTGTTTGGCGCAAGAGAACCTGGTGCAAGCGTGCCTACGCGCGAACAACTGAACGCCGTCTTCCAGCACTTCGGCCTGGCGGCAGGATATAGCCAGCGCGAGCCCAACGCCAGCGAGCCGGGCTTGTTGCAGGTAGAGTGCCTGCGCAAGATCTGCCGCGCCGATGATGCGATTCATGCCTGCGAACAGGAGTTGAAGCCGCTCGCCGGCGGGCTTCCATTGAACGCCGCGGCGCGGGAGTCGCTGACGCGATTGCTCTCGGAGATGCGGGCTTTGATGCGCGACCGTCTGTACTTCGGCAGCCAGGAAACCTATCAGGCTGTGGCGCGCGTGGAGGAGAGCCTTAGACAATTGCTGGCTCTGCCCAAAAACAATACGAGCGCACTTTCCCGCTTCTGGGAACAATCTCTGATGCAGGAGATTCAACAGGCAGTCGCCCAACTCTTTGCGGAGTGCAGAAGCTGCGCGAAATCATGGGCTCGCGCGCATGAATGGTACCTGCCAGGGCCAGGATGCCGGTTTGCGGAACGCCACACGCACGTTTTCAGCTCAATAACTCAACGACTATCTCTCACTCTGCCTGATAACTCAACTTGATAACTCACCATTTTAATCGATGGCGCAATACAACTCATTGATATATATTGGTTTAACGCATTTGCTACCTTTAACCACCAGAATCGCTTCTCCCTATTAGGACAACCTCCGGTTATGCATTGTGCCGCTTGCGTTGTTCGATAGGAGAGTGCAGCCATGGGTAGTGAATTGCTTACGCTGAAGCCGATCATCAACATCGGCGTTTCAATACGCGAGTTAAGGCGCAAGTTGCGGTTGGTGCTAGGCATTCTTGACGCGCTGACCGACAAAGTGGCGGAGATCGAGCGGGAACTGGCAGTGATGGAGGGGTCTCGCAATGTTGGCTCCGGCGGGCCGCCCCCATCAGGCGATAATCAGATTGCGTACAACCTGGATATTCGGACACATGCTAACGGCTCCATGGCCGCTCCGGCGCAGGATTTGTTGCGGGCGGCGAATGCTTAATCGGCAAGAGCGCTTTTCTGAACGGCACTGTTGCCGTCGATATTGTCCTTCGCCTGCTGCGCGGCTCTCATATTAGGCTTGAGTTTCAGCGCCATATCGAAGTCTGCAAGTGCCTCGCCGGTTCGCTCGATACCAGCCAGATACCTGCCGCACGTGAAGTAGAGTTTCGCGGACTGGGGCGCCCGGGCCATGCGCTCGCCGAGCCTCTGGAGACGCCGCTCCGGATCGCCCTTCAAGATACTGCGGCCAGGGCCAAGACTACGAACGTGAATTGTAAGGACAAATCCCGTGGCCGTTGAAAATGTCTGATACCAACGGTCAAAAGTCCTGACCGCTTTGGAACACACCCCGTCATCGCGAGGCGGCCCTTGCCGCCGTGGCGATCCAGGAGCACCGTCAGTGACTTGACTGGATTGCTTCGCTTCGCTCGCAATGACGGCGAACGGTCAAGACTTATGGCCGTTGGTATGAATACCGTTTGGCCCTGCCAGCGGTGCAGCCCCGAACGCGTTCGGGGCGGCCAGAAACGCCGCGAGCACAACGAACGGTGCAAGCAGGTACAGGAGCCCTAATACTGCGATATCGCGTACATTGTGACTTCCTTAATCGCCGGAAACC
>CAWFZU010000111.1:0-10986 GCA_963820195.1 uncultured Acidobacteriaceae bacterium
CAACGACGGACGATACAAGCTGGGTGATTTCGCCACGCTGGAGGAGGCGGTTGCGGCTTGCAAAGCCATGGTGGACGAGTATCTCTTGGCCTGTCTTCCACCTGATGGAACAGCGGCGGATCAATACAAGCAATATACCTATTTTGGACCGGACCCATTCATCATGACCGAGGATCCGGTTGTCGTGCATCCGCCATTTTCGGCCTGGGACTATGCGAAGGAACAATGTCAGGAGGGATGAGGAAAATGAATCAAAGTCGAAGATGCTGCATCTCGATTGAAGGACAAGAAGTTCTACCGTAGAAAATCCCCATTCTACGAACATTTTCCACGGTATTCCCCAACCGATTCCCAAAATCGAGGTCGAAATAATGCCAGCAGAAGTTGGCGCTCCGGTAACGCCCGAGCGCATCTACCAGTTTGCTTTTGCGTATGCGCCTCCACTGGCGCTCGAGGCGGCCATCCGCCACCATGTATTTGATGTTTTGGACAGCGGTCCAAAATCCCTGCACGAGATTCAGGCGGCGACCGGCGCCTCGGCGCGCGGCCTGAGCGCGATTCTGAACTTTCTCGTCGGCTTCGATTTTCTGCGCAAGGAGGGCGAAAAGTTCTCACTTGCGCCGGAGAGCGCGGCCTTCCTGGTCAGCGGCAAGCCGGGCTTTCAGGGCGGACTGATTCGCCACACCAGCGAGCAACTGTTGCCCAACTGGCTGCAACTCAATGAAGTGGTGGCCACGGGCCGGCCGGCCAAGTCCGTCAATCAGCAGGGTCCGGGCAGCGAGTTCTTTCAGCAGTTCGTCAACGACATCTTTCCCATGAGCTATTCGGTGGCGCAGGAGCTGGCTCGGCATCTGGCTCTGAGCGGGCCGGCCAGCGTACTTGATCTTGCCGCAGGTTCGGGCGTATGGGGCATCGCATTGGCGCAAAGTTCGGATGAGGTGCGCGTAACCGCCGTCGATTGGCCGGGCGTGATTTCAGTTACGCAAAAGACTGTGGCCCGCTTTGGATTGACCGAGCGCTTCACCTTCCATGAGGGCGACCTGCTGGAGGCGGACTTCGGCAGCGGTCACACCGTGGCCACGCTCGGCCACATCCTGCACAGCGAAGGAGCGGAGCGCAGCAAGGCGCTGCTGAAGAAGACCTTTGCCGCACTGGCTCCCGGCGGCACCATCGCCATCGCCGAATTCCTGGTGAATGCGGAGAGAACCGGCCCGCTGAACGGCCTGACCTTCGCGCTGAATATGCTGGTGAACACCGACTGCGGGGACACCTTCTCCTTTGAGGAGATCAGCAGCTGGCTGCGTGAGGCCGGATTCACGGATGCGCGCACGCTGGCGACGCATGGGCCGTCTCCGCTTATTCTGGCGACGAAGCCGTAAGGCTGATTGGGGTTTGTGGATTCCCAGGTCCCAAAAGCGGGACCTGGGGCACCCATCTCTATACGTCACTCAAGATACATGCAATCCCCGTAGCTGAAGAAACGGTAGTGTTGCTGGACGGCGTGGCGATAGGCGGCGAGGACCTGCTCGCGGCCGGCGAAGGCCGAGACCAGCATCAGCAGGCTCGATTGCGGCAGATGGAAGTTGGTGAGCAGGGCGCTGACGAGGCGGAACTCAAACCCGGGGAAAATGAAGATCTCCGTTTCGCCGGAGTGGGCTTCGAGCGGGCGGCCGGCGGCCTGAAGCGCGCAGTGTTCCAGCGTCCGGACGACGGTGGTGCCGACGGCGACGATGCGCCGAGCACTGCGTGCGGCAGCGTTAATAGCTTCCGCGGTCTGAGCCGGCAGCGTGTAGCGCTCGCGATGCAGGCGAACTTCGTTCACGCTATCCACATGCAGCGGGGCGAAGGTACCCAGGCCGACATGCAGCGTGAGGCGGGCAATCTCGACGCCACGATCTGTCAGCGCATCGAGGATTTGCGGAGTGAAGTGCAGACCTGCGGTGGGCGCTGCGACCGAGCCTTGTTCGCGGGAGTAGACAGTCTGGTAGCGCTCGCGGTCGTGGGCGGCATCGTCGCGGCGGATGTAGGGCGGCAGGGGGACGTGGCCGATGCGGTCGAGAATAGCGAAGAAATCCTCGACCGGCTTGAAGCGCAGTAGGCGCTCGCCGAACTGGCCGCGCTCCATCACCTCAGCTTCGAGAGCGATGGCGCCGTCAGGCGCGGGAAAGACGAGAATCTCGCCGATGGCGATCTTTCTACTCGGCCGGACGAGAGCGCGCCAGAGATTGTCGTCAGATGCCGGTTGGGGTTCATGGTTTCCCAACCATTCCGCTGAGGGACGCGGAATGGATGGGGCACGGAGCTGTTGCGGCGCGACAGGCTCGGTGAGCATCACTTCGATGCGCCCGGTCGGTTTTTCCTTTTCGCGGCGCAGCGTTCGCCGGGCGTAAAGGCGGGCGGGAATCACGCGGGTGTCGTTGAGGACCAGCAGGTCGCCGGGATGGAGCAGCGCGGGAAGCTCGGCAAAGCTTGAGTCGCGCAGAGCGCCGGTCGTGCGGCTCATCACCAGCATACGGCTCTGGCCGCGCTCGGCGGGCGGCTGCTGCGCGATCAACTCTGGAGGCAGATCGTAATCGAAGTCGGCGACGCGCAGGCCGATCATCCTGTGGCCTTCTTGAAATGATCGAGCGCTCGCAGGCGGGCGCGCTCCAGGGCGGCGTTGAGCTCTTGACGCTTGGGCTCGAACTGGTTTGGGGCGAGATCGGTTGGGACATGTGTCTGCCGCGCCCAACTGACTACAGATGCGCGTGAAGGGCCTGGGGACGAGGAAGCGGTCCCAGGAAGGAATGACCCAGGCGCGCTCAGGCAGGAGATAGAAAGGCGCCGATGGGCGCGCCCGTCATTTGCGCCAGCTTGATGGGGCCCATCTTGGTTTGATAGATGGGGCCGCGCGGGCCGTCGGCGGTGAAGATGGCCGTGCGGCCTGTCTCGATGATGTGCTTGAGTCCCAGCAGCCCCTCGCGCGAGCCGCGCGAGCTGGAGCCACGCACGGCATCGAAGCCAAAGAGCATGAGGATCCGGGTGATCAGTTCGCCGTCGAAGCTCTGGCTGATGAGGATGACAGCGCGGGAGTAACGAAAGTAGACGGTGCAGGGCAGCACGCACTGGTGCCAGAAGCAGAAGATCCCCGCCGGGGATTTCACTCCGTCGGGAACCGGCGTAACGCCCTCTTCGGCGATGACTTCAAAGCGCCAGGTGCGGCCCCAGATACTGAACAGCGCCCAAACCACGCGCGGGATGACGGCCAGCACCAGGCGCTGGGCGAAAGTAAATCTAGGTTGGTCTTCGGCGGCCACTCTTTGATCTTAGCGGAGTTCGCGGGTTAGCGTTGTTAGCGGAATTAGCTGTTCATTAGCGCCAGTGAGGTTTCTGCTAACCCCGCTAGCTCCGCTTTTCAGCTGTAACGCAGCCAGCGTGCGATCTCGGGCAGGGTGGCGCGCTTGCCATACATCAGGATGCCGATGCGATAGACGCGAGAGGAGAACCAGAGCGTGGCCCATATCGTCAATACCAGCAGAAGGACCGAGAGGGCAATTTGCCAGAACGGAACTACCGTCATTCCCATGCGCGAGATCATCACGTAGGGCGAGGTCAACGGACAGAGCGATGCGGCAATGGACCAGGAGGAGTTGGGATCGCTGATCATCATCCCGAGCAGGGCCATGGCGGTGTAGAGCGGCACAATCGCCACCCACATGAACTTCTGCAAGTCGCTCGCGGTTTCGCAGGTGGCCGCAAGGCCGGAGAAGATCGCGCTGAAGAGCGCGAATCCCAGCACAAAATAGATGGGAAAGAAGATTCCCTCGGTCCATGAGAAATGGATGGCGATATCGCCGGTAAGCAGCGCGGCGGCCAGCTGGGTGCCCATGAATAACGTGGCGCCCGCCACCCAGATGGCGATCTGCGTGATGCCAACGCCGCCCACGCCCAGCAGCTTGCCTGCCAGCAGATCGCTGGGTTTGGCCACGGCCAGCATCACCTCGAAGATGCGCGAGGTCTTCTCATCGATAATCGCCCGGGCCATATCCAGCCCGTAGAGCATGATGGGGAGGGAGAGCATCAGCAGCATGAGGGTTGCTTTGAGCACGGTAGCTTTCCCGTTGCTCTTGCCGATCTTTTCATCTTTGTCCAGTTGCAAAGCCTCGATGGATACCTTGGCGAGCATGGCGTCGGCATCGGCCTGGGTCATACCCATGCCGATCATGCGCTGGTTGACGACGCCGCGATTCAAGGCGTTTTGCAGGCCGCCGTACGCGGAGACATCGGCGGCGGAGAGCGAGGTGAAGGTGGCCGTAATCTTTTCCGGATCGGAGGAATCAATGCTCAGAACGCCATCGATTGTCTTCGCGCGCACCTTTCTTTGCCACTCATCGCGCTGCTCTGCAGTTGCCGGCGCCGTCACGTCCACCGTGTAGTGGGCGTGTGTGTCATCGAGCATCTGCTGGCGGACCTGGCTGGCAAGCGCGGCGTCATCGGCCACGACTGCGATATGCTTTCCCGTGCCGGCCTTGTGACCCATGTAGTAACTGAAGGCAAGCAGCGCGGCGATCAGAAGGGGCAAGGCGATGGTAGAGATTTTGAAGGCGCGGCCTCTGATCTGCTCCAGGTATTCGCGCTTGGCGATGAGAAGAATGTTACGCATGGTTCTTGCCTCCCACGGTCTCAATGAAAATCTCTTCCAGCGACGGCTCGACCAGCTCGAAGCGGTAGATCGTCGCCATGGCCGCGGCTTCATGCAGCAGCTTCTGCGCATTGCCGTGCGGTTTGAGCTTGATCTCCGCGCGGCCGGAGAAGTTCTTGGCCTCGGCGATCTCCTCGCTGAGCAGGAACGAGGAGCTTCCCTCGAACTCGACGATCACGTGGTTGCGCTCATAACCGGTTTTAATCTGGCGCAGGTTGCCGGCCAGCACGGCTTCGCCGTTGTGGATCAGGCAGATGGAGTCGCACAGCTTCTCAACCTGGTCCATGCGATGCGTGGAAAAGAGAATCGCCTTGCCCTGATCCTTCAGTTCCAGCAGTGTCCGCTCGACCAGGACCGCATTGACCGGATCAAGGCCCGCGAAGGGCTCGTCCATCACGATCAGGCCAGGCGAGTGCAGCAGCGTGGCGATGAACTGAATCTTCTGCTGCATGCCCTTGGAGAGCTCTTCGGTCTTCTTCTGGAGCGCGTCGGCGATCTCCATGCGCTTTGCCCAGGCGACGGCCCGCTGGCCCGCCTCCTCCGCGCTCAGCCCATGCAGGCAGCCGAAGAATACCAGTTGGTCGACGACCTTCATTTTTTTGTAGAGGCCACGCTCCTCGGGCAGGTAGCCCACCCGCTCCAGGCTCTGGCGCTCGAAGGGCTTGTCAAAAAGGTAGACCTGGCCCGAGTCGGGCATGGTGATGCCCATCATCATGCGAATGGAGCTGGTCTTGCCCGCTCCGTTCGGCCCCAGAAGGCCGAAGATCTGGCCCGTTTCAATGGAAAGACTAAGGTTGTTGACGGCAACCTTGTTCTCGTAGGCCTTGGTCACTCCCGCGAGTTCGACAACTGGCATGGATTCTCCCGCCGTGCAATTTTCAGTCTGGATGAGGACTGGTTCCCTCTGAAACAGTGGGCCAGCCTGCAAGGAGTGTAGCAAAGCACACTGCGCGGATGGCGCCTATAGCGATACGCGGATAGACGCAAATAGGTTCCGGACGCTCTCGATGCGCCATGGTCGCCGGCTCAAACGTCTTTTCCGCCGCGACGCCGGCTGATTCAATTTTCTCGATTCATATTGCGGAATCAATCGATACGAAAGTGCGCCGAATTGCGACATAAGTTTATTCCAAAGGGAGGCAAAGATGGTGACCAAAGAGCACATCCAGCATCGCAAATGGTTTGTGACCGGGAGGGGGAAGATGGTAGCCTGATTAACGATGCCAACTTACGATTTTTTGAATACGGAATCCGTTCTCGGGCCAGCGCACAGGCCGCAGTCCATCGACGAAGTTGACGTGCGTCAAGCCATTCTCGAGGATCTTGCATTAAAGACTCTCTATATGTCCGGTTCCCTCTCCGTCCTTCAGCTTTCTGAGAAGACCCGTCTCAGCTTCGAAGTGGCCAAGGAGCTGGCCTTCCAACTGCGCACGGAATTGCTCTGCCAGGTGACGGGAATGCACGGCCACGTCCCTCAGATTGCCATCACCTCGGAGGGGCGTTCGCGGGGGGCGGACCTGCTCGCACAGAATCACTATACGGGTCCGGCGCCGGTCTCATTGGCGAGCTACGTGGATCAGGTGCGAATGCAGAGTGTGCGCAAAGTAGAGGTGCATGCGGACGACGTCATGCGAGCCTTTGCGCACCTGGTGATCGACAGCGGTATGTTGCGGCAATTCGGAACGGCGCTCAACTCCGGCAGCTCGATCTTTCTCTATGGCCCTCCGGGAACCGGGAAGACCACTGTGGCCGAGACCTTGTCGCAGGTGATTTCGCAGGATGCGGTGTGGATTCCGTACGCGGTTGAGGTGGAAGGCGAAATCATCACCGTCTACGATGCGGCGATTCACAAGAGGATGGCGGAGTCGGAGCCCGCGGACCGGGACGAGCGCTGGGTACTGTGCGAGCGCCCCGCGGTTCTGGTGGGCGGCGAGCTGACGGTTGAGATGCTGGACCTGCAATATAACCCCACGACCAAGTTCTATGTCGGCCCGGTACAGATGAAAGCCAACAATGGGGTTCTGATCATCGACGATTTTGGACGGCAGCGGCTTCGCCCGGAAGATCTGCTGAACCGCTGGGTGGTTCCCCTGGATCGCAGAATTGATTTTCTGACTCTGGCGGGAGGAAAGAAGCTTGAGGTTCCATTTGAGATGCTGGTGGTCTTCGCATCTAATATGGATCCGGCGGAGTTGGTGGACGCCTGCTTTTTACGGAGGATTCAAACCAAGATCAAGGTCAGCGGGATGACCGACGAACAGTTCTGCGAGATTTTCCGCCGCGTGGCCAACGAGCATGGCGTCACATATGAACCCAGAGTGTGCGTAGATCTCATCGAATTCATCCGCAACGTCCTGAAGCTGGAGTTGCGTCAGTGCTATCCCAGGGACATTGTTAACCAGGTCCTGTGGGCCGCGCGCTACGAAGGCAAAAAACCTCATGTGGACCACGCATCGATGGCGCAGGCGGTCGAGGCTTATTTCCTGGCCAAATCGTGAGGCGGGCCGGAAGGCCGGTAAAGGGATCGAATCTCCGCTGGTTCTGCGGCGATTAGGGCGGTAACTCTCCGCAAAATCTGCGATAAATGGTTCCGAAATGCCGGGACAGCCAGCGGAGGGAGCAGAGGCCTTCAAGCCCATGAATACAGTGGTCAAATACAGGGCATTTAGGCCCGGGCCATTTCTCTGCCAAGAGCCCGTGGGTGAAGCCACTTTGATTACAAGCCTGCGTTCAGGAGCCTGAAGGCTCCTGCTCCCTATGGAAGAATCAATCACACCATTACGCAGTTCATGATTCTCCACGTTGCGTTTGTCCCGCGGGAGTTGCGCCATTTAGCATCCGGAGTGTGGCCGATCTCGATAGTCCGGTGATGTATGTGAAGGGCGTGGGGCCGCGGGTGGCGGAGATGCTCGCGCCCAAAGGCATCCTCACGGCCGAGGATCTGCTCTACCACCTGCCCTTTCGCTATGAGGACCGGCAGAATCCGCGCTCCCTGGATGAGTTGCAGCCGGGCGAGACAGCCTCGGTGATCGCCGAAGTGCGCGGTTCCGCCCTGCTGAGAACGCGCCGGGCGCCGTTCTTCGAACTTACCGTGGGTCAGGGACGACTGGCGCTCAAATGCATCTGGTTCAATGGCTGCCTATCTGGAGGGAAAGTTTCACGCCGGGCAGACGGTGGCCGTCTATGGCAAGGTCGAGCCATCGCGGAGTTCGAGCAACCTCAAGATGATTCAGCCGCAGTGGGAGCTGCTGCCCGACGCCTCGGACGACGCCGAGACGCGGCTGCTGGAAGTGGGGCGCATCACGCCGGTCTACGAGTCGCTGGGCGGGGCGCGGCTGGCCTCGCGCTGGCAGCGCAAGACGATCTTCCATCTGCTCGAATCTCTGCGCGGTGCGGTGCCGGAGTGCCTGCCACGGGCGATGCTGGAGCGGCTGATGCTGCCCGACCGTGAGACGGCGCTGCGGGAGGCGCATTTTCCGCCCGAAGGCACGCCCTTTGCCCAATTGCAAAACTCGACAACTCCGGCTCACCGGCGGCTGATCTTCGAGGAGTTGTTCTTTCTGGAGTTGGGCCTCGAACTCAAGCGCCGCCGCATGAGGGAGCGCGTCGGCATCAGCTTCGCGACTACGGACAAGGTGCGCGAGGCGATCAGAGAGGTGCTGCCGTTTCATCCCACCCAGGCGCAGAAGCGGGCGCTGGGCGAGATTGTGGCCGATATGCGCGAGCCCAGCCCGATGCGGCGGCTGCTGCAAGGCGATGTGGGATCGGGCAAGACCATTGTCGCGCTGCAGGCGATGCTGGTGGCGATGGAGAACGGCTACCAGGCGGCGCTGATGGCGCCCACCGAGATTCTGGCTACGCAGCATTATCTGGCGGTGCGCAAGCTGCTGGAGCGGTCGAGCCGCCGCTACCGGATCGCCCTGCTGACCGGCTCGCTCTCTGAAGACCGCAAGCGCCAAACGCGCGGGCAGATCAACCGCGGCGAGGCGCAACTGGTGATCGGCACTCATGCGCTTATAGAAGAAAAAGTAGAGTTCGACCGGCTGGGCCTGGTGGTGGTGGACGAGCAGCACCGCTTCGGCGTGATGCAGCGGTTCAAGCTGATGAAAAAGCCCAATCAGGCGGAGCCGGATGTGCTGGTGATGACGGCGACGCCGATTCCGCGCACGCTGGCGCTTTCGCTTTACGGCGATCTGGACGTGAGCGTGCTGGATGAGCTGCCGCCGGGCCGAACGCCCATCGTCACGCGGCGCGTTCCCGGCGAGATCTCCGATGAGGTGTGGGAGTTCGTGCGCAAGCAGGTGGCCAAAGGCCGGCAGGCTTACATTGTTTACCCTGTAATCGAGGGCAGCAAGGAGGACCAGCCGGAGCTGGATTTCTCGCACGACGATCCGGAGGCTGGGATTGAGAGCACCACTGTTCTTAGCTGGATCCCAGGTCTCGAAAATCCGGACCTGGGGCACCCGGCAAGTCTGTCCGCAAGGGAAAGACAGCGGAGCTGTTTCCGAAGGCGGCGCAGGAGGCGAATCCGGGCGCGAAGTCGGGGCTGAAGTCGGCCGTGGAGATGCACGAAAAGCTGCGCACGGGGCCGCTGGCCGGACTGCGCGTGGGACTGTTGCACGGGCGGCTGGACGCCGACGAGAAGGAGATCATCATGCGCCGCTTTCAGCGCGGCGAGATCGACGTGCTGGTGGCGACCACGGTGATCGAGGTGGGCGTGGATGTGCCCAACGCGACGGTGATGGTGGTGGAGCACGCGGAGCGCTTTGGGCTGGCGCAGTTGCACCAGTTGCGCGGGCGCGTGGGCCGCGGCGCGGCCAAGAGTTATTGCATTCTGATTACCGGCGAGCGGGTTTCTCCGCTGGGCGAGGAGCGGCTGAATGCGATGGTCCGCTCGCAGGACGGATTCGAGCTGGCGGAACTGGACCTGAGCCAGCGCGGACCGGGCGAGTTCTTCGGCACAAGGCAGGCCGGTCTGCCCGACTTTCGCGTGGCCAACCTGCTGCGCGACCGGCAGTTGCTGGAGCTGGCCAAGATGGAGGCCGCGCGCTTTGCCAACGCGACCGGGACAGGCAGCAGCGAGGCGACCGAAGCTGAACGAGCGCGCGTCTGGGCGCGTCTGAAAGAGGCCTGGCAGCGGCGCTATGGCTTGGTGGAGGCGGGCTAGCAGTGTCAATGCCCTATTTGGATTTAATAAGTCTATTTCCTTCAATATCTAACAGAATGGTTACTTGGTTACGAAAGTAAGAGTAAAATATGTTATCCAGAGAAAACTTATGTAATACTCGCCGTAGGAAGTAGCGAAACAATCACTTCCCTCGCTCCACCTGGCGCAAAAAGAAAAGAAAGGACAGAACCCTGAGATGAAAACCAAGCTCTTAGTCGTCTACGCTCTTGCCCTCACACTCTCCCTGGTGTACGTCTTTGGCTTCAGGCAGGACTCACAACAGTTGAGAGCTTCGCTGATGACCGCATTACAAGGCAGCCGCGCTGAAGCGGCGACAATGTCCCCAAGAGTCACCCCCATTTCAGAGGATAAGCAGGCATCGCAATCACCGATCACGGCCGACAATACCGAAGGGCCCAATGGTCTCGGCATTATTTATTCCGAATCGGATGCCATGCGGGCATCGCTGATCAAGGCCGTCCGGGCCGATAACACCGAACAGACAAAGAAGCTCATCAAATTGGGCGCCGACGCGAACTGCCGCACCTCGCCAAATGGCTGGAGCGCGCTGCATTTCGCGGTACGGAACGGAAACGTGGAGATAGTCGAAGCGCTTTTGCAAGCCGGCGCCGATCCTAACTACGCGGGAACCATGGAAGGACAGACGGGTTCGATCATCTCCGAAAAGCCCATCGAGATTGCGCAGTCAGCACTGGACCTGGTCACTCAGATTCCGCCCTCCGACATCGAGGATACGTTGCGCCAGAGTGGATTGAACGACCCGGCGCTGCTGAAGAGCATGAAGGATCCAACGGCCGCCGATCGCTATCTGAAAGTGGTCGAAGCTCTGGCCAAAGTGAACGGGGAATCGTAGCTCACAAATCTTCAAGTATTGAGACAAGCCTTCCGCCCTTTCCGCGCGGCGTCGTCTCGCTTCCTGGGGTGGAAGGCAGAACTCCAATGCTGCCCAACACCACGTCCTCTGGCGGCTATAATCATGCGCGGTCAATCAGCTTGCGCCGGCCTCGACCGGTGCAAGCTGGTTGACCGCGCAAACAACCTCTTGATACCATGAGTGCTACGTTCTGCCATCCAGGACAGGCGAATCCAAGCCAACACGCGCCGCCTTTGAGGAGAC
>CAWFZU010000112.1:0-14186 GCA_963820195.1 uncultured Acidobacteriaceae bacterium
TGTTATGTACGCTGCTTTTCAGTTACGTATTTACTGCTATCTGATCGATCAGCGCCTTCCCTTCGGCGTTGGTCAGCTCGTCGGGATGGGCGATGGGCTGGGCGGCGGCGCGGCAGTGCTTGCAGGCCAGGTCGCAGGACTGCGTGACCTCCCAGATGGCGAGAAAGGGGGTCTCGTCAAAGTTCAACCCGCCACGGGCGGGAATGTTGTGCATCGGTTGCATGAGACCTCCAACAGAATCGGAGCGGGTTTCCCACCTTTTCACCAGAGAAAATTCTAAAAGATGGGGCAGCGCCGGGGATGGAGCGCCACGATTCTCTTCCAGAAGAGCAGCCTTGGCGCTTCGCGGGCTGTGATTTGGATCACATTATCAGATTAAATTCGTTCTTGCAGGGATCAGGGAAAGATGCGCGGGAGAAACGCGCAAGAAACGCTCCACTTATAGATAGAGTGAATCTTGCATATTTTTGGCCAGGAAAGGAGCCAAAAGGCTTCGATCCTGCCGTCAAAGGGTGAGCGGGGTATTGGAATTGACCGGGGCGTGGGCTGTGCTGACGAGGCGGTTGCGGTAATCGATTCCCAACTCCGAAAAATCCGAACCTCAACCCCACGGACTTGAGGCACCCCGATTGACATACCCGCGGACTGCGCCACCCGCAGGCCAGGGCCGCCAGGACAGAAATCGCTCATCAACCGGAGGTCTTTCTGGCCGGTTTTTTAGAGCCGGTTGAAGCACTCTCATACGGACATTGGCCTGTTGGTGACAGTTGAGACTCTTCTGTAGGCGCATCAATGGACGCCGGCCGACTTTTGAGTACCAATCCTTGTTGCCAGAAATCGGCACCTCCGGATTGCGGACCACGCAACTGGAAAGTACATTTGTTCCGGCGTGCCCTGGCTGTATCTAGACTCTGACAAGACTGCATTGATGCAGGACCCATTTCAGCTGACAATCGGTGTTCAGCATGGAATAGATAGCAATGTTGATAGGTCTGTTTGAGAAAGCAGACATCTCAAAGTGTTGAAACGCGAAGTATCAACACTTCATTTTTCTGAGCTTATACTCTCTCCCATACCGAATCCTCTTGACTTTACGGCCACTCCTCGCCACAATCTAGCTGTCCACTTCCAGTTTGCCTGATGGAGTGTGCCTGTTCCCAGTCTCCCTGATGTTCGATCACTTCAAAGGAGGCATCCGTGGGTACCGTATTGCCATATTCGATTGGACCTACACCCTCTTATAACTTGCCTTACGACACCGCCTTTCCAACAGCCACCATTCCGTGGTTCGGTAACGACCACGTCGAGGATTGCGTGATTGTCGCGCGCGCACACCACACCATTCGCTTCGACTATGCCGCCGCCAAGCCCGTTCCCGCAATCTCCGAATTTGATGTCACTACGGAATACAACACTGAATCTCAGCTCTCCGGAACCATGTCCCTTGACCTCAACTCATCCCTCCGCAGATGGCGAGACTATGGTTGGACGGCGGGAGGGATCGGCCCGCGCAAGATCACTCAGGTCTACGGCCCCTATACACCCGTTCTTCCTGATCCAAATTCCGATTACCCCGACACTGAAATGGATATTGACCAGGTCCGCAACGCCATCTATCAATACTCGGGGGCGCATGCGCAGCTCCTCCTGCCGGCATCGATTGATGCCAGCCTGCCATGGACGTTCGGCGAACAGGTGCTGTGGTCCGATACCTCCGGTGCTCCCGCCCGCGCTCACGCCATGCTCCTCGTCGGCTACGACCAAAACGGTCCCATCGGCCTGACTTGGGGCGCTCGCCAACGCATGACCTGGAAATTTCTCATTCGCTACTGCTCCATTGTCTCCATGACTGGACTCTTTTTCGTCATTCCGGATGGCTCAACGTGATGCCGATATTCGTGAGCCTCATAACGTCCACTTCTCAACCGGCAATCGAGTTCCGGCCCGAAGCAGGCCGGGAACTGCCGCCTCTTAAGACAAGGAAAGGATCCCCCATGTTTGCCCTACTTCGTAACCTCTCGTTAACAGTCGTCCTCGCTGCGCTGGTGCTGTCTGCCTGCTCAGCCGCCGCACAAAAGAAAGGCGGGGCCGCTTCACCTGCCGCAGCCTCGCCCTCGCCGAGCTCATCCTCCAGTGCACCCATCGAAATCCAGATGCTTTCCTACGGCGCGCTCGACCAGGTCCTCGATAAAGTCGCTTCCGCGGTCTGCGACAGAAGGCCCGGCAAAGTCATCGTCCTCGATGCGCCCACCCTCCTCGCGCTTCAGAACTACGATTCCTTCTTTGTCACCGCCGAAGCCCTCAAGGGCGCCTTCGACGAAATGACCACGGGCAGCGGCGCCGGTGGCGGCGTCGACGATTTCGGCGACATCACCAACGCCGTCGCCACCGCGGCAGCCGCTTCTACCTCGGAAACTTCTTCGTCATTCACCATTTCTGATCCCACTGCGGCGCTGATGCTCCTCAACCACCTCGGCACACAGAACCAGCAGCATAACACCTGCATCAATTCCTACTACGGCGGCATCTACAGTGCCGATGAGTCTCAGGGTGTTTACGCCGGATACATACTGGATAAGGATGGGAACCAAGTTCCGCGGCAGCCCCTGTTCCCGGTGCTCAAGGAATTGAACGAACTCAGCCTTGACAGAAATAAAGTCCTGCTCTCGTTAAAGCCCCCAGCCGGTAAGGGCTCCGCATCGTTCAAGATCGACGCTCCCGGAGATGAAGAGAATCTCACTTCCCCGGCGTCTGCCGCCGATGCCCCAGCACCGCGCTCCAGTCTTCTGCAACGAGTCTCTTTCGCTCTTCAGAATCCGCAGGCGCCTAAGCCGCCCGCGCCATCCGGCCCTCCGCAAGCGGGCCGTCACACCAAGCCCGCCAATCCAAATCCCGATCAGAAATCGAATTCGCCTCAGCCTCAGTCCCCCGCCGCTCCCGATGCCGGCGGTCATGCTCCTCAGCCCACCGTAGTCTGTTGCGCTGCCGCGCCCGCACCCGCCGCGCAGGACAAGGCAGCCGGCGCGGTGGACCCGCGCGTCGCCGCCTTCAATAGTCTCGACGCGAGCTATAATTCATTTCTCTCCGGCCTTTCCGCTCCTAACGCAACAACCGGCCAACCCCTCCTCTCCTCCATCCTCCAAGGCTTCCGAGTTCGCGCATTGATGTCGTGCACCCTCGACCCGAATGACCAAGCCAATACGAAACTCGATTGCCCAACCAACGAAAAACCCGTAATCGGAATCTACGTTAATGTTGCCTCCGCCGGCGGCACGCAGCAGGACCGCAAAAACCTGATCACCGCGGTCATCACAGGTGACTGGATCCGGTACAGCGGCGGCGTCAGCGTCAACGTGATCGTCTTCCAGGTCGGCAGCAAGAAGAACGGCATCCTCTTCTCCGACCTGATTCGCTACCGCACGCCTCTCAAAACTATCAAGAAGCCCGCCGGTTACAATGACGCCGGATCCTACGGCGACAACCTCGGCGACGTCGTCATCCCCTAGCGACTCGAACCAGTCGCGGCGCCAGACTTTCGCGGCACCAGAAAGGTACAATCATGACCATTTCAAACTTGGACAATAGCCAGCTCGAAGCGGGACTAAAGGCGATTCGAGACTTTGTTGCCAACTGGGCCATACCACTGGCTGCCATTGGCACGCTCAGCATGGCCCTCCTTCAGACCGCCAAGAACCTCCTTCCCATGCGCGCGCGGTACCAGCGCCGCTTTATGAAAGCGTGGATCGCAATGGCCGTGCCAGGATTTCCCAGCGACCTGAGGCAACATGCCGATGCCGCTTCCGCTAGCGGTCCCACTGACGCGGATTTGGCGGAGACAGATCTAATCAATCTTGCTGCCTCCGGTGACAGTGAGGCGTTTTACAGTCTTGAAGCCGCCCAAATGTGCACTCAGATTCGCAATGTGACCTCTGTCCTGCTCGATTACCCCGCCCTGCACGAGCGTTTGCTCTTTTGCCTCGTCAGTCAGTCCCAGCTTTCCGATTTTCGGCAAGTTCTATCGCCTCCGGACCACAAGTTGCTTTCCAGCCTTCCGCACGAGCACACGGAGGCACAGAAGAAGAGCATCAAGGAATATGCCGCCGCTAAGTCACGACTTGCCGCGCAAATGCGCTGTAATATTGATGCCATCCAGGCATCGATTGAATTCCGCTGGAAGCGCTTAATGCAAATCCTCTCTCTGGCTCTCTGCGCCGTCATCGGCGTTCTTGCGCTGGTAATTGGCAATAATGGGGTCAGTTTGGCGGATATTTGGGGCATTCTCCTGATTGCTGTGATCTCCGGAGTCTTGGCGCCGGTTGCGCGCGATCTAGCTGCCGCAGTCGAAAACTGGCGAAGCTAAAGGAGGGGTCACCAATACTCTGACGATGAAAGAAATTGCAGCCCTCGTGTACGCTCCTGAACGAATCGCCGACTATGGGAAGCTACCCTTTTTGCCGTGCCGGATCACGACCGACAAACGCCGATGTCAACAGGAATCGCTCTCGACACGCGCCAAATCGCCAATGCGCTCAACGGCAAACGAAGCAGGCCCAACCATCCGGAATCCGGGCCAGGGATGGGCATCCTCCGGTATCCGTCACTCCTCATTCCTCGATCGGAGAAAAACTGGCTCCCGTCGCCGCCCACCGGGGAAGTGTGAACAGGCCCAAGATCAATCTTCACCAAAGGCACATTCCGAAGGGAATCCTCAGGTGCATTCGTGCATCCTACATAGACGATGGCACTTTTATGGAATCCTGAAAGTTGGAGCGGCCGCCTGGCGGAACTGGAGGCGCAATCCGGCGAGCTGAAGGAGGCTCCGCTGCGCCGCGATGTGCGTTCGCTGGGCACGCTGCTCGGAGAGGTCTTGCGCGAGCAGGCTGGAGATGAATTCTTTTCCCACGTCGAAGCGCTGCGCCAAGGCATGCTTCACCGTCGCGACGCCGAAGCAGGGGGGCGCGACGAAGAGGCCGCGAGTCAAGCCGCCACGGCGCTCGCATTGGTGCATTCGCTGCCCGTCGAGCGTTCCATCCTGCTTACTCGCGCCTTTGCCTTCTACTTTGAACTCATCAATCTGGCGGAAACCAACCACCGCAAGCGCCGGCGCACGGCACTGCATCTGAGCGGCGAGGCCGACCGGCAGCGCGGTTCGCTGATCGGCACGCTGAGCAAAATGCGGCGCGTGGGCATCCGTGCTGAGGAAGCGCTGGAGACGCTGCGGCGCGTGCTGATTGTGCCTGTCTTTACCGCGCACCCGACAGAAGTGGCACGCCGTACGGTGCTCTTCAAGCGGCGGCGCATCGGTGAGTTTCTCGCCGCACTGGATCGGATTCCATTGCCCGAAGAGGAGATCGCGCGGCTGGAAGAGGCGATCCGCGCGGAAATTTCCAGCTTGTGGCAGACCGACGAGGTGCGCTCGCGGAGGCCGACGGTCTACGACGAGATCAAGATGGGGCTGGACTACTACGATGTCTCGATCTTTGCGACGCTGCCCAGCCTCTATCGCGAGATTGCCGAGGCGCTCAAGGCGGCGTATGGCGTGGAAATTGAGACGCACGAGTTGCCGCAGGTGCTGAACTTCGGCTCGTGGATCGGCGGAGACCGCGATGGCAATCCCTACGTCACACCAGAGGTTACACGGGATGCAATTCAGCTTGCGCGCGGTCATCTGCTGCTCTACTACCAGCGGCGGCTGGATGAGCTCATCGACCTGGTTACCAGCAGCGCCCAGCAGATTGGCATCAGCGGCGCGCTCCTCCAGCGGCTTGAAGCCTACGTGGCGCTGGTGCATACGCCTGAGGTGCAGGTTTTTGGCGAGCAATATGAGTTTGAATACTACCGGCGCTTTGCGATCTGCCTCAAGGCGCGCATTCAGCGCACGCTGGAGAAGGCGGTGGAGCAGCCGGGAGCGGCGGCCTCGCTGCCGGTGACGCCGTACACCCTGGCGCGAAGCCACGACAAGCTGGCGCAGGCGCTGCCCGCCTACTGCAATGTACTGGACTTCATCGACGATCTCGAGACGCTGCGCGAGTCGCTGGCCGCCAATCGCGGGCTGCGCATCGCCCGCACGCTTGTCGATCCGCTGATCTTGCAGGTACGCGCCTTTGGGTTGCATCTGCATACGCTGGACATTCGCCAGCACGCGCGGATTCATGAGACGGCGCTGCAAGAAGCGATTGACGACACCGCCGGCGACAAGCTGACGGGCGGCCTGTCGGAGGAGAGCGCGCGTGTGCTGGAAACCTTCCGCGTGGTGGCCGAGATCAAAGATGGCTGCTCGCCCGAAGCCATACGCCAATATGTCATCAGCGGCGCATCGACGGTCGAAGACGTGCTGACTGTGGTGCGGTTGGCCAGGCTCGGAGGTGTGCGCCTTGAAGGCGCGGATCGTGACCCCGGCCTGATGCCGGTGCCGCTCTTTGAATCGATTGAAGACCTGCGCAAGGCGCCCGCCGTCTGCCGCGAGTTGTGGAGCAGAGCCGACTATCGCAAACTAATGGCCACCTGGGGAAACTGGCAGGAGGTCATGCTGGGTTACTCCGATTCCAACAAAGACGGCGGCATGTTGACGAGTACTTGGGAGATCTTCCGCGCACATCGCGACCTGCACGTCGTGGCGCGCGAATGCGGCGTGAAGCTGCGGATTTTTCATGGGCGCGGTGGCACAGTGGGACGGGGCGGAGGGCCGACGCACCGCGCCATCTTCGCGCAGCCGATGGACTCCTTCGACGGGCAGTTGCGGATTACCGAACAGGGCGAAGTGCTGAACTTCAAGTACTCGGACGAGGTGCTGGCCGAGCGGACTCTGGAATTGATGATCGCGGCCTCGCTGGATGCGCTGGCAAGGCCCAACGCACGCGACCCCGAGGGGCACTTTACCGGCGTGCTGAAGCCTGAGTGGGAGGCCGCGTTCGACGAACTTTCCGCCATCGCCTTCGCGTATTACCGCGAACACATTCTCGACGACGCTGATGTGATGACTTACTTCGAGCAGTCTACGCCGGTGGCCGAGTTGGAACAGGCCAAGATCGGCTCGCGGCCCTCGCGGCGCAATGCCTCAACCAAACTCGCCGACTTGCGCGCGATTCCCTGGGTCTTCGGCTGGACGCAATCTCGACTGCTGATGCCGGCTTGGTTTGGCGTGGGTTTTGCGTTTGAGCGAATTTCTCGAGCGCCCCGGCTCACTCGAATTACTGCAAATCATGGCCCACGAGTTTCCTCTTTTCATTGATTTGTTGCGCAACGTGGAGCTGGCGCTGGGCAAGGTGGATATGGCAACCGCGCGGCTCTACTCATCCTTAGTGGAGGACACCGAGCTGCGCGACCGCATCTTCGGAATGATGGAGGCCGAGTTCCATCGCACGGTGCGCGCGCTGCTGGCAATCACTGGGCAAAAGGAATTGCTCGAATCCAATCCGGTGCTGGCGCGCTCCATCCGGCTGCGCAACCCCTACGTCGATCCGATGCACCTCATCCAAGTGGATTTACTGCGGCGCAAGCACGCCGGCGAGGAGACAGCCGAGATTAATCGCGCCATCGCCGCAACCATTAGCGGCATCGCTGCGGGACTGAGGAATACGGGCTGATCCATCTGAGAGCTTAACCTGGTGCCGAAATTTCATGGAATCTGCGGCCCACTCGGGAGTATACTGACGGCAAGGCGGTGGGCGTAAAGCTGGCCGGCCACAAGTGAGGTGCGTCTTCCGCAGTGACTCTGGATCACTGACTTTCGACGTTCCAGCCTCGGGGACTTCCCGTTGGCGCGCGGTGGTTCGTGTGCTGCGAAGTCCCATGGATTCATTGAGTTGTGCCCTTATTCCTGCCTCCTGTACCCTCTGCGGCTCCCCTCTGCCGCATCTAAGTCATGCGCCTATATGTGATGTTTGCTGGACGGAGTTTCCCGTGCAGAGCGGAGAATTGTGCGCGCGCTGCGGCGACACGCTGGATGCACCGGTGCAGGCCGGCCCAACGAGTTCCGGGCAGTGCAGAGCCTGCCGGATGGCGCCGCCGCCGTTTGTGCGGGCGGTGGCCTATGGGCCGTATCAGGACCGCATGAAGGCGGCTATTCATGCGCTCAAATATGACCGGCTTCACGCGGCGGCACGCGGGCTGGGCCTGATGCTGGCGGAGGCAATCGCTCAACTGGCGGATGAGGCGTCCGGCGGAGATGCTGGTGGTTCCCGTGCCGCTGCACCGCTCGAAATATGCTGACCGCGGCTTCAATCAGGCTCGCTCGCTGGCCGTTGCTGCGCTGGTGGCGTTGCGCAAGAGCCATCCGGAGTGGCGGCTCACGCTGGCGTCGAGCACTCTGATGCGGCTGCGCGCCACCGACGAGCCAGGCCGGCCTGACTCCGCACCAGCGCCGCGAGAATGTGCGCGGAGCCTTCACCGTCTCCGATCCGGCAGCGGTCAACTTGAAGCACATTCTGCTCATCGACGACATCATTACCACCGGCGCGACGGCCCGCGCCGCGTCCCTGGCGCTGGCCAGGGCGGGAGCGGCCTCCGTTTGGGTGGCCACACTGGCCAGGGCCGGCCGCATTTACGGCCGCCGTGGGTCTCTGGCCCGCTTTGACGATGCGGAGGAGATTTCTGAATTTGCCGGCGACGCGCCGGCTGCCATCATGCAAGGAGCGTTCCAACTTTCATCGCACGAGCCAACCATCTTTTTGACGAGGGTATAAAGGATGTCGCTGGGAAAAGCCATGATTCATGCACGCAAGCAGAAGTCCATCGCCAGGGCTGCGGCGCTGGCCGGCGAGAAGGTGACGGTTCATTCCGCGCACATCCTGCAGATGCCGGTGCTGGTGCTGAACGCCTCCTATGAGCCGATCAATATCTGCGGCGCGCGGCGCGCGCTTGGTGCTGGTGCTCAAGGGCATTGCGCGCACCGAGGAGGAGCACGGGCTGATCCTCCACGCCCAGCGCAGCCGCATCGCCATGCCCTCGGTGATCCGGCTGCTGGAGTATCGCCGCATCCCCTACCAGACGCGCGCCCTCTCGCGCAAAAACATCCTGCTGCGCGACCGCAACACCTGCCAGTACTGCGGCGAGATGCTGCCGCCCGCCGATCTGACGCTGGACCACGTGATTCCCCGCTCGCGCGGCGGCAACTCGACCTGGGAGAATCTGGTGGCCTGCTGCCACTCCTGCAACCGGCACAAGGGCAACCGCATGCTCAGCGAGATCGACGACATGATCCTGCTGCGCGAGCCGCGCCCCTTTTCGCTGCACACCAGCCGCCAGATCATGCGCATGCTGGGCCGCGCCGACGACCGCTGGCGCAAGTATCTCTTCTATTAGCAGCGATCTCATCAACCGGTTTTGCAAGGGCACGGCTTTACAAGCTGCGGAAAAACGCATTCGGAGCTGCAAGAAGCGTCAGGGCACGGCTTCAGTCGTGCCGCAAAATGCCCAACTGAACTGCGGGCTTCAGCCCCTGCGGTATGCTTTTCGTGCGATTCGCTTGGAATCAGGCCTTTTCCCGCAGCCTATTTAGTCGTGCCGCAACATACCCAATAAAACTGCGGGCTTTGTTGAATACTGCATACGAAATGTCCGCACAACCGCGCCGGAGGCGCAGAGTTGGTTAGCCCCGCGCTTCAGCGTGGGGAAAAGGGATTCCACAATTCCGTTACGGAGTCCCGTAGGGACGGCGCAAGGACTTTTTTGTGTAGGAACCAATAGCCGCCAACGGAATGGAGTTTGCGCCCAAATCAACCCCCGGTCAACACTCCGCAAGCACTTACGTCTAATGGAGTGAGAGTGTGTGCCCTTTGACCGCTATGCGAATCCGATTCGTTTCCTGTCTTTCTCTCTCGTTGCTGGCCCTGGTCTGCCTGACGGCGGCCAGCCCTGCCCCGCAGTCTGCTGACCAGCCGGTTGCCACCTTGAAGATTCAGGCCCGCGAGGTCGTGCTGCCCGTCACGGTGCGCGACAAGCACGGCTCTCTGGTCACCAGCCTCAAGATCAAAGACTTTACCCTCACCGAGGATGGCCGCCCGCAGACCATCAAGAGCTTTACCCGCGAGACCGATCTGCCCTTCCGGCTGGGCCTGCTCGTCGACACCAGCCGCAGCGTCTCCGGCGCACTGGAGAACGAGCGCAAGGCGGCTGGCAAGTTTGTCGATACAATGCTGCCGGAGAAGCCCAAGCCGGGGCCCGACTCCGGCACGGACCAGGCCTTCCTCATCCACTTCGACCGCGAGGTCGAGCTGCTCCGCGACTTCACCACCTCGCGCGACAAGCTGCACCGCGAGCTGGACGATATGGGCCCCACCAGCGCCGCGCAGAACGACTCGCAGGGAGGCGAGAGCACCGGGGAGGGAAGAACGCAAGGCCAGGGCCGCGGCGGCCGGGCCGGCACGCAGCTTTACGATGCGATCTTCCTCGCCTCCGATGAGCTGATGAAGCCCAAGGATGGCCGCAAGGCGCTGGTCGTCTTCTCCGACGGTGTCGACCGCGGCAGCAAGGAGACGCTGAACGACGCGGTGGACGCGGCCGATCGCGCCGGCGTGGCCGTTTATACCATCTACTTCAAAGGCGAGCAGGAGCGCAGCCAGACCGGCTTTCCCGGTCAGGGTGGGCATCGCGGTGGTGGCGGCGGATGGCCGGGAGGCGGCGGCGGTGGTTATCCCGGCGGTGGCGGCGGCTATCCGGGTGGTGGAAGGCGCGGCGGCGGTGGTGGCCAGAGCGCGCCGGGAGTGGACGGCAAAAAGATTATGGAGAAGATCGCCACGCGCACCGGAGGCCGATCCTTCGAGGCCAAAAGCAAGGATAAGCTGGACGAGATTTACGGCCAGATCGCCGAGGAGCTGCGCGGCCAATACCTGCTCACTTACACGCCGGACGTGGTGGACAAGGAAGGCGGCTTCCACAAGATCGCCCTCAAAGCCGACAAGGATGAGCTGACGGTAGTCACGCGCGAAGGCTACTACGCGCCCGGCGGCGAGACGAAGTAAAGTAGTAGAATTGTTCTACGATTCATGTAGGAACGCGTGTTGAGGTCTATACCTTCACAGGTTTCAGGATTAAAACCTGGAGAATCCGGCAACTAGGCGCCAATATGTAGTGTTTCGAACCTAGGATATCATATTCGAAATGCTGTTGATGCATTATCAACTGTAAGTTAACTATTTTTTAGCAAAGCTTTTATTGATTATTTTAATCGCTTTTTCAAAGCTCTTTAATTCCTCTTTTGTGTAGTCGGTATTTTTTCGGAATTCCTCCAAACAAAGATTCTTCAATTGCTGTTTTGCGATGTTCCGCTCTTTTGAAGTAAGTTTGAGAACTAGATCGGTTTCACGACCAAATACAGTTGCATGAACTCGTTGAGGCAATAATCCTTCAATACAGTCTTTCCCTGGTTGAATCTCTCCAAGCGGAAGGTAGTCGTCATTTATCTTAAGGCCAAGTCGCGATAATGATTTCTTAAGCTCATCATCGGCATCTTGATCATAAGTAATAAACACTTTATCGAACTTACTAAGTACAAACTTTACCAATAATGTATTCTTCAGTGTATCTTTTCCTCCGTATGGAACAATTTCAATATCCTTAGAAAGCGGCTCGATCGGTAGCTGCCTCTGCTGCAGCTTCTTCTAAGTACTGTCTGTCAATATCACCCTCAACGAGGAGGATGTTTGACTTTCGCGCAGAAAAGAATGGCTGCCAATTAGCAAACTCAGAAGAATCAACTCCAAGATGCTCCGCAAAAGGCGCCATCCAGGCAGTGCCAGAAGTGTCGACTAGCTGGGTCTCATTCCGTTTCCCTCTTTTACTCTCGCGGCAGAGCAGAATATTAGAACCAGGGTCTTCACGATTCAGCATATATGGACTGTGTGTGGTCGCGATTATCTGAACCCCGAACTCTGACGATAGCGCGCCCAAAATACGTCCAAATTCGGACTGAGCAGATGGGTGCAGGAAGCTCTCGGTCTCTTCAATAACAACAATTGGGGTAATCTTGTCATCGAGTGAATAAGTTGTCTTGATTCGATTTGCCTGAAGGATAGACATTAGAATCTGAGTTCGGTTTTGGGTGCCGCTTCCCCAATCGCTTAACGGAACTTCTACGTGTTTATCTCGTAGGTTAATTCCGAGTGCTGTGTGTCTTGTGGAATATTTCCCAGGGGGTGAAAATTCGACATCAAATCGTTCGATTAGCCTGCCAAGGATCGCATTAAGACCCTGCGTGTGCTGCTTAGCGATGCGACGGAGTTTCTTGTCAACTGTTCTTCCAGCCTCTTCTAGTTCCTTCTCCTCTACATGTGACATGACAAAATCATAGAAACGACGGTGTCTTCCACCGCTATAGTACATAGGCTCATCGCGAGCTGTTGAGTTATAAAGAAAAAGCAGATTAGAATCGCGTATCTTCTTGTTGATCTCTTTTGAGGCTTTACTCTCAATCTGTTCGTCATTATAAGTTACAAAAACCTTTAGTTCATCGGTGTCAGATACTAGGTATTCAATGTCTAGGCAAACATTAGCATTAGGTGAGTGTTTTGACGCCATCTTTTCAACGAAAGATATTAGCGCAGGATCAGCATCTTTGTCTAGTTCGAGTCGATATATTACTTGAATGGAATCACCTGATCGTGCCCATTGCGTAATATCGTCTTTGTATTCGAGTGAATTGGTATCGCGGGACCATGGGAAATTCTCACCACTGCCAAACAGAAGAGAAGCAATCGGATTACAGAGGATTTCCCAGCATTGTTCTTGCCAGATATTGTGCAATAACCTTTGGAAAAGTTAAGGCGTATATCCTGCAATGATCGAAAGTTTTTCGCGCTAATGGATAGCAATCTCATTTCTTCACAAACCAAACCTTTCAGAATCATCTTTTATGCTGGGCAGAAAAAGCCAAAAACGCCCAAGCCGATTCAAGCGATAACCACACCTGAAAAGCATTGACACAATAGCATACATCATTTTCCAGTTGGGTGGGTGGCCAAGACCGGATTCTCATACGGGGAGACCACGAACGCCCCTGCGAGCGAAGAGCGAGCGTCTGCCCCACCGCAGGTGGTCAACTCGCAAGCGACTCCACCACCGCCTCAGGGTGCCGAGCAATCACGGTCAGATTGGCGCGCGCGGCGGATGGGGATTCTTGCCGGCGATCTAGCCTTTGCGCCGGTAGAGGACCTGAAACTCGTAGCCGGGATTGGCGGGGAAGAGGCTGGCCACGTGGCGCAGGCGCTCGGCGAGGGCGGGCGCGGCCAGCAGCGGGTACTCGCGCTCGCGCAGGTCGTGGTAGTCGAAGTCCACGGCCAGCGACAGCATGTAAATGGCCAGCGCATCGGAGAAGGCCGACTCGAAGTAGGTGTTGCGCGCGCGCTCGTCGATGCTCCTTCTGATTGCCGCCGCGGCTGTCCTGGGCGCGGCGGCGCGTCTCCCAGGCGTCCTGGCTGGTTTCGCCGCGCACCTGGGCCTCGGCCTGCGACCAGGCCAGCGCGGAAAAGCTCTCCGGAACGCCCGCGGCCTCGACAAAGTTGTGGGCCACGTTGATGAAGAACTCGAAGGCCAGGCCGAAGCGGTCCTCGACCAGCCGCGTGGAGAGAAAGACCGCCTCGGTCGAGCCGAAGACGGCGTTGCGATGGCAGATGGCGCGGTCGCCCAGATCGACGGTGTAGCCGGGCGCGACCATGATCTCGCCGGTGTCGGCGATGGCCAGCGGAACAAAGTAATAGGCGCGGTGGTCGAGCGCGGCCGCGAGCGTGGCCGGCACGGCGCCCACCAGCCGCTCCAGGTCCGCATCGGAGACGCGCGTCTCGCCCCAGATGGCGTAGTGGATTCCGTTGGGAGCCTGGGTCACGGCCACCTGCGTGGCCACCTTCTCCGCGTGCCAAAGCTCGATTTGTGCGCTGCTCGCCATGAGACTGTATTCTAGACGAAGGAGGCCGGGATGACGATATCGGCGCAATGCGGACGGCGGCAAGGTTCTCGGCTTTCCGCTGCAGGGATTCGGGCTCTTCACCAGCCTGCTGCTGGCCGTTCGCGTCGGCCTTCTTCACCTTTTTTGCCACCACGACCGTCGCCATCTTCGCGCTGCTGGGGTGGAATGTTCTTGGGCCACCACGCAGTGAGCTACGCCGACAGCTACCACTATGTCGGCTTTCCCGCGGGAGTGCTGGTGCTGGTCGTGGCGCTGCCGCTTTTGCAGTGCTGTGGGTGCGGGCCAA
>CAWFZU010000113.1:0-4264 GCA_963820195.1 uncultured Acidobacteriaceae bacterium
GATCGTGGCCGTTGCGCAGATCGAAATATTCAATGTCGTTAGAGTGAATTCACCGTACTACCTATGGACCGTGCCCGCATATCTGGCGTGGTATCTCTACGCCACCGGAAGAATCGGCGCGCGAGTGAGAAACTGATCCTCTTGCGGATTGAGGTCCAGACGCCGGATTCAGAACGAGGCGCCGGTCATTTTTTCCGTAAGGCCTTCCCCCCATGCCCCCCGTTGTGGCACACTTGCACACATGGGAAGCAAAGATAAAGGCAGGAAAGAAGTCAAGAAGGCGCCCAAGCCGAAGCCTAAACCGGAACCCGCCCAAAGACGCGAAGGGTTCACGCCGGCCCCGCCGCCGAAGTAGGACCATTGCCGTTCGCCCGCTCCACAGCGCCGCGCTTGAGACGCGGAAAGGCTTTCTTTGCCTTGAGAGAGCTTTTTGCGCCTCCGGCCTGATTCGCGTACCCCATCACGACAGCCCTGAGCAGTTCTGACCCCCGTCACTGCAGATTCCCCTCGAGAGCATTATCTTGAAGGATGGTCTTCATCAGGGGGTGTACCTGTGCGCTGGAAATTCGCCACGACCCTTCTTGCCGCCAGTCTGCTCTTGACCGCCGCCGCGGCGCAGCAGCCCGCGCAGATAGTTCCGCTGCCGTCCGAATCGGTGCTGCCCGCTGTTCAGCCATCCGGCCGCGCTGCCGTTGGCGTCGCGCTGGAGGGCGGCGGCGCGCTGGGCCTGGCGCACATCGGCGTCCTGCAATGGCTTGAGGAGCATCGCGTCCCCGTCGACCGCATCTCCGGCACCAGCATGGGCTCGCTGGTCGGCGCACTCTACGCCACCGGCAGAACACCTGCCGAGATGCGCGCGCTGGCCGTCAGCGACGCGTTCTCCCGCGTCTTCACTCTGCAAACCTCTTACTCTGACTTGAGTTACCGCCGCCGCCAGGACCGCCGCGAACTTCCTCAGGCGTTTATCATCGGTCTCCGCCATCACCTGACCCTGCGCAATGCGCTGCTCACCGATCGCGGCGTCAACGAGTTTCTCTCCGGCAATATGCCCGATTACAATCGCCAGCCGCTGGACTATGACCAGCTCCCCATCCCCTTTCGCTGCGTGGCGACCGACCTGAACACCCTTGAATCGGTCACCTTTTCCTCTGGGCCGCTGCCCCAGGCGGTGCGCGCCTCCATCTCCATTCCCGGCGTCTTCCCACCGGTTCAGGCGCCAAACGGCCACTTCCTGGTGGATGGCGGCATCCTCGACAACCTGCCCACGGATGTACTCAAGCGCGATCTGCACGCCGACGCCATCATCGCCGTTCGCCTTGAGGATGCTCCGCTTGCCAGCGCCGACACCATGTCCATCGTCGGCGTGCTCGGGCGCGCTTTTGATGCCGGCATAGAACGCAATGTCGCGCAGGCTGAGCGGTTGGCCGATGTGGTGGTCAACGTGCCGGTGGGCAGCTTTTCTACCACCGACTACGCTCATGCCGCCCAACTGATCGACGCCGGCTACCAGGCCGCCGAACAGAGCCGCGCCGCCCTGCTACGCTACGCTCTCGACGCCGACGGCTGGAAGGCCTACCTGGCCGCGCGCGAAAGCCGCCGCCGCCCGCAACCCGGAGTGCTGCGCCAGGTCCGCGTGGAAGGTCCAAAGCCGGGTTCGGAGCCCGGCGCCGTCCGCGAGGTTCTCGCCGACCTGAAGCCCCTCGAGGGCAAGCCCATCGCGCCCGCAACCACCCTCGGCGCGCTGCGCGACGTTCAATCCAACGGCGGGGTCACCGCAACCTGGGAGACCTTTGCGCCCGCGTCAACCTCCGCCGCGCCGCCCGCGCCCGGCTCGTCCACAGCAGGCCCGCCCGAAGCCGACACAGGTCTGCTGATTCGCCTCAGCAACAACCGCTCCGGCCCTCCCTATCTGCTCCTCAGCCCCGAGCTGGCCGCCGCCACCTCCAACATCAGCCGCGGAGAGATGACTTTTCGCCTGGTCGATCAGAACCTGGGCGGCTTCGGCTCCGAACTGCGCACGACCGCCCGCATCGGATACAAAACCGATCTTTCCGCCGAATACTACCGGCGGCTCGCTCCCGGAGGTTATTTCCTTGAGCCGCGCGCCGGCATCCTGCGCGCGCCGGTCTACATCTGGGTCAACCAGAAGCGAGTCGCCGATCGCTTTTTGCAAAATCTCGATGCGGGCCTCGAAGCTGGCCGCACCTTCTCGAATCAGTTGCAAATTTCCGCCGAGTGGCGCGCCGAGGACACTCGCTGGAGTCTGACCACCGGCTCGGGCGGCGGCCCGTACATCACGGGAACCGCGCAGACCGGCCTGCTGCACATCAACATTGACAGGGCATCTTCCGGCGCCATTTCGCCCAATGGCTTCCGCATTGCTGCCTCGGCCGGCGCGCTCTACCACGCCGTGGCAAGCGTCGAACGCGCCGCTGGTCAAGCTCTCCTTCGGCGCGACCCGCTCCTGGAATGAGGACAATATCTTCGGCATGGGCGGGGAGGTCAACTCGTACCTGCGCGCCAACGTCGCCGAGCCCTACCGCTTCACGCTGGGCGGACCGATGCGCCTCTCCGCCTCCTCGTTCGATGAGTTCCGCGGCACCGACACCTACCTGGCCCGCGCCGGCTACCTGCACCGCCTGGCGGCTCTGCCCACCGGCCTGGGAGAGGGGCTCTACAGCTTCTTCGGTTATGAGGCCGGAGAAGTCTGGTCGCCGGAGGCCCGGGCGATGCTCCGCCAGGATGGCTTCATCGGCCTGGTCGCCAACTCGCCCATCGGCCTGTTCACCTTCGGCGTCTCTGACGGCGACGCCGGCCACCGCAAGGTCTTCCTTACGCTGGGGCGTTTGTTCTGAAGGGCTCAGATGTTCAGTTCCTTCGCAGTGATTTGACCACCGGATAGTGGAGCGCTACACTATACGCATGATCAAGAGCTTCCGGCACAGCGGCATCGAAAGATTCTTCACCACCGGAAGCAAGGCAGGAATTCAGCCATCCCACGCCAGCAAGCTGTCTGTTCAACTCTTTCAGTTGAATCGAGCGAAGACGGCAGACGACATGGATGCTCCGGGATGGGGATCGCACCCTTTGCACGGCGATTTAAAGCGTCATTGGTCCGTGAGGGTGAATGGCAATTGGCGCTTGACATTCACCTTTGAGGGCGAGAACGCGATTCTCGTTGACTACCAGGATTATCACTAGGAGAAACGATATGCGCATGCACAATCCGCCCCACCCCGGCAAAGTGGTACGGGAATTTCTCGGCGACACAAACGTAACGGCTGCTGCAAAGCATTTGCGGGTTTCTCGCGCCACGCTCTCGCGCATTCTCAACGGCAAAGCCGGCATCTCGGCCGATATGTCGCTGCGCCTTTCCGCCGCCTTTGGCACCCACGCAGAAATCTGGTATGAGTTGCAAACCGACTACGATCTGTGGCAAGCATCCCGGAAGAAGCAACCGAGGATCGAGCCGTTCAGGCGGGCTGCATAGAACCCAAAAACTCCGGGTTTCCAATCACTTGCGACTCATTTGCGAATGGAGTAAGAAACCACGAATCTGTGGCAATCCGCAACTTACACACAAAGAGGCCCTCCCTGGCGGGAGGGCCTCTTTGCATGTGAATTGAATTACAGTCGCGGCTTAGGCCACCACTTCAATGCCCATGGAGCGGGCGGTGCCCTTGATGCTCTTGATGGCCGTCTCCACCGAGGCGGCGTTCAGGTCGGGCATCTTCTGCGTGGCGATCTCGCGCACCTGCTTCTCGGTCACCTTGCCGACCTTTTCCTTGTTGGGCGTGCCTGAGCCCTTGGCGATCCCGGCCGCCTTCAGCAGCAGCACCGGCGCCGGCGGCGTCTTGGTGATAAAGCTGAAGCTGCGGTCGGCATAGACGGAGATGACGACCGGAATGACCAGCCCTTCCATCTCTTTGCTGGAGGTGCGCGCGTTGAACTGCTTGCAGAACTCCATGATGTTGACCTGCGCCTGACCCAGCGCGGGGCCGACCGGCGGCGCTGGCGTGGCCTTGCCCGCCACGATCTGCAGTTTAACGTATCCCGTAACTTTCTTCGGAGGTGCCATGTTTCGGTTCCTTTGGAATCAGCTCTTAGCTCCTGGCTGTTAGCTGCCAGCTGATCTGTCTCTCGTGCGAATTTTGGTGTTGCCGCTTCAACGTTTGCCCTCAACCGGCGCCCGCCAGGTGGGCATGACCGGCTAGAAGCTGAAAGCTAATAGCTAGAGGCTGCAACTACTCAATCTTTTCCACTT
>CAWFZU010000114.1:0-9424 GCA_963820195.1 uncultured Acidobacteriaceae bacterium
CTCGGCCTCTTCGCGGCATTGCGGCGGAGCAATCCGGCGAACGCCCTGCTCTCCACGGCTCTGGCCTTCGTGGGCGTGACGCTGGTACTGGCAACACCGACGGCGCTTTCGATGCTCCCGCTGAGCGACAGGTTCGCGGCGGCCACCACCGATGCTGCGCGAGCGCAGCTCCTGGCCGCCGGAGAAGCGATCATGGCCACCGACATCTGGCACGGAACGGGCGCCATCCTGGGCGGAGTACTTCTCCAGTGCGGCGCGGTGCTGATCTGCTTCGTCATGTTGCGCGGCAGCGTCTTCGGCAAGGCGACTGCGTGTCTGGGCATCGTGATGCATTCGCTCGATCTTGCCCACATTATTTGCGGGCTCTTCGTGCCTGTCTCCGGCGTTGTGCTCATGGCCATTACCGGCCCGCTCTATCCGATCTGGTTCTTCCTGATTGGGCGCAGACTGCTGAAGCTGGCATCTGAGATGAAGGCGAAATAGACTGTAAACAATGCGAAAATCAGAAGTCGTTCTGTTCGAATCGATCTAGTTTTCGAAAGGATGTTCCGATGTCATCTCATCATCGTCTGATCTTGTTTCTGGGCCTGGTAATCGCACTTTTGTCCTTACCCGCCTGCAAGCAGAAAGCCCTTGCAGCACAGACTCTACCTGTGCATCCTGCAGCTTATAAGGTTTACCAAGGTGTCGGGAATATTGGAGAAGAAAAAGGAGGGCGAGTTTGCTTCATCTATGGTAAGGAGGAGCATTGCTGGAATGCGGGTGACGGTTTCAGCGAGGTGACAGCTAAACCAATCAAGATACCGTCTGGAGGCAGATTGCTCCTGGTTACCGCGCTATCGATGGGAGGGAGCGATGGGACTATGGACCTCGTGCTGCTCGATGAACAGAACCAACAACCGGTGAATCTTCTGCCGAAGGTTGAATTAGATTCTGCAAATGCCGGACAATGGGATGATTTGTTGATAGAGAATCTCTCGCCGATGCCGATCATTGTGAATGCTAATCCGGTGTGGAGCGATGATAACATCTCGAATGCCGAAGACCGGCGCAGAGCACATCAATTCGCTATCACGGCCTATTTCTATGACAAGGTAACCGCACGGTACACTGGTCCAATCAACTATGTGACGAGCAGAAAATACTCCGACGGTCAGGATGTAATCGCGTTGGAGAAGCCAAACATTATGGCAATTCTCAAGGGCGCGGCAATGAAGTAGCGCGGCAACAAGTGTGGGTTTCGGGTGTTCCAACTTCATGGAACACCCTCTTTGCGAAGCTAGTAGCTGTTCTACGCTGCCTTTGCATCCACCGCCGAACGCACACGGAAGCGCTTCATCGTAATCGACAGCGTGCGCTCGATCTTGCGCAGGTCGCCGCGCTCCGCCGGTCCGGCAAAGGTCGAGGCCACGCCATGCGCCGAGGCGCGCCCGGTTCGACCCACTCGGTGAACAAAGTCCTCGGCCATCTTGGGCATATCGAAGTTGATCACGTGCGCCACGTTGGCCACATCGATGCCGCGAGCGGCCACGTCCGTCGCCACCAGCACGCGATGACGGCCCTCGGAGAAGCTGCGCAGGGCCTGGTTGCGCTGGACCTGTGAGCGGTCGCCGTGAATCTGCGTCGCCGAATGGCCACTGCGCACCAGCCTGCGCGCCACGCGATCCGCGCCATGCTTGGTGCGCACGAAGACCAGGAAGCTGCCCGTCTCCGCGCCCAGCAGGTGTTCGAGCAGCTCCTGCTTCTTGTCCGGCTCGACCTCAAAGGTGCGCAGCTCGACGTTCTCGGCCGGCTTCAGCACCGAGCCGATCTCGACGCGCACCGGGTTGTTCAGGTACTTGCGCGCCACTTCCTTGACCGAGCCTTCCAATGTGGCCGAGTAGCAGAGCGTCTGGCGCACGGCGGGCAGCGTGGCCGCGATGCGGGCAATGGCCGGCTGGAAGCCCATATCGAGCATCCGGTCTACTTCGTCCAGAACCAGAATCTTCACCTGGTCCAGGCGCACCAGCTTGCGCTTGAGGTAGTCCTCAAGGCGTCCCGGGGTGGCCACGATCAATTTGGCGCCGCGCCGTATGGCGTCCAGTTGCGACCGCTCGGCCAGCCCGCCGACCACCAGGGCCACGGTCTGTTCGGAAATGGAGCGGATGGCGAGAAAGGCCTGCTCCACCTGCATGGCCAGTTCGCGCGTAGGCAGCAGGATGAGCGCGTGCGCGGCGGGGCCGCGCGCTACCGCCCTTTGCAGCAGTTCTACGATTGGGATCAGATATCCGAGCGTCTTGCCGGTTCCGGTCTGCGCGGTAGCCAGCACGTCGCGGCCTTCCAGCGCCGGAGGAATACAGCCGATCTGCACCGGGGTGGGGATTTCAAATTTGTTAGCGTCAAGCCGCGCCATCAGGGCGGGCGAAAGAGAGAACTGCGAAAACTGTGTCGTCAAAATTAAGTCATTTCCTAGGGGTTCCGGAGCCGCCAATGCGGCCTGCAAACAGAACCGGACAGAGAGGCGCGCGCACCCATTCAGGGGCGCGAACCTGCATATTGATATGCGTAAGGGAGAACCGAAAGTCGAGCTAAGACTGGCCGCCAACTGTAAAAAGGGGGCCCGGAGCTGCCACACGCTACGTCATCGCCAGACGGCACATTGCCGAATGGCTCCACGCTCCAGCGCTATCAACTTTTGCGCTCCCGGTTCATGCGCCTGATCGCAATCAAGGATACAAAGGCGTCTGGCTCTCAGACCCATTCAAGGTCCAGAGCAGAGTCACCGGGTGGGAGACTCTTGTGGTCACGCTGTAGGGGCTTGGGGAAATCTGTGCTGGGCAAACTCGCCTTGGAAGGGAAATCCGCCGCTCACGGCCAAATCACTGAGCGCAACTACAGTGTACCACAGTTGGGAATTCTGATCTGTATGCCGGCACGCAAAGCATAAGAATGACGCGCCCTGAGGCGATCAGGAATCTTAATCTTGTTTTCCGCGGTCCAAGCCCATATCCTCTATTAAAATCACATTCGTTTGATCTAAAAACCTCGCGAAAGCCCGTTTGCATCCTCCTGCGTCTAAAGCCTCAGATCATTTCGGGGACCCGCGGATGCCAAGGACCGCTCCGGCCAGTTACAATGCTGAGAGTGGGGCCCGGCTCGAACCGGAGCGCCGGAATCGAAAAGTTCGTTGCCAGCCGGACGGTTGAGCAGTCGTGAGGTTTAGGACCGAATGAAGAAGATCGCCTTAATAGTATTTCTGCTGGCCGTGTGCGTGGCAGCAGGCCGCGCCCAGGAAAGCCGCCAGGACATCAGCCTTAGCGGGATGGGGCTCATCGAACCGTTTATCGGATCGCCAACGGATGTATATGTTCACGCGACGCCCTCCTATGGCGCGCTGGCCAGCTACCGATTCATGCTCACACCCTCCAGCGCTCTCGAAGCCAACTATGGCATCACCTACCAAAACAAAATCACGTACCATACAAACCCACTTGTCGTGACCATTCTGACCCGCAATCAGGAGATTTCGGGCGCCTACGTCCGCACCTTCAACTATCGCAAATTCAATCCCTTTGTCGAGGGTGGGGGGGCCGGATTCATCTTCCTGCCGATTCGCAACTCCGGCACAAGGGCCATCGATGCGAGACGGCAGACCACAATCGGCGCCATCTACGGCGCCGGCATCGCCTACGAGATCAGCCCCAGCTTCGACATTCGCGCCGAGTTTCGCGGCATGGTCACCAAGGTGCCCAGTTTTGGCCTGGGGACGACAAACAGCACCCCCGATATCGCTACCAACAAGTGGTACAACATTTACAACCCGGTGATCGGCGTGGCCTATCACTTCTAGAGTTGTGCCGCCGTAAAACCAAGAAGGGGACAGGCTGAGGCCTGTCCCCTTTTTTATGGCATAGCTTTGAAATGCGCTTCTGGCCATTATGGGCGCAATCCATGTATCCTCAGCGCATGGACAAGGACGTTTTCCCCACGCCCTCCGATTTGGAATCCGGCTCCGCCAACCTGCTGGAAGACTCCGCCTCTTCCTACCTGCGCTCGGCGCGCCATCAGCCGGTCCAGTGGCATCCCTGGAGTGAGGCGGCCTTTGCCCGCGCCCAGGCGGAAGACAAGCCCATTTTGCTCGACATTGGCGCTGTCTGGTGCCACTGGTGCCACGTGATGGACCGGGAGTCGTATGAGAACCCGGAGATCGCCGCGATTATCAATGAGTATTTTGTGGCCGTGAAGGTGGACCGCGACGAACGGCCCGACGTGGACGCGCGCTATCAGGCAGCGGTATCGGCGATCACCGGCCAGGGCGGCTGGCCGCTGACGGTTTTTCTTACGCCCGACGGCAGGCCCTACTTTGGCGGTACTTACATTCCGCCCGACGATCGCTATGGGCGGCCGGGCTTTGGCCGGGTGCTGACGACGCTGGCCCACGTGTGGCGCGAGCGGCGCGATGAAGCGCTGGAGACGGCGGCGAGCGCGATGGCCGCTATCGAGCACAACGAGACCTTTTCCGGGCGAGGCGGCGAGCTTTCGCTGGCGCTGGTGGATAAGATCGCCAGCTCGATTCTCGCGCAATTCGATCCGCGCAACGGCGGCTTCGGCTCGCAGCCCAAGTTTCCCCACCCCGGCGCTCTGGACCTGCTGCTGGAAGTGGGCTTGAATCGCGGCAACGAGCGGGCCGTAGAGGCTTTCTGCACAACGCTCGAAGAGATGGCGCGAGGCGGCGTCTACGACCAACTGGCCGGCGGCTTTCATCGCTACAGCGTGGATGAGCACTGGCGTGTTCCGCACTTCGAGAAGATGCTCTACGACAACACCGAGCTGCTGCGTAACTATCTGCATGGCTACCAGAGCTTCGAGCGCGAGGATTTTCTTCGCATCGCCAAAGAGATTGTGGGTTGGCTGGAGAGCACGATGAGCGACCGCGAGCGGGGCGGATTTATCGCCTCGCAGGACGCCGACATCAACCTCGACGACGACGGCGATTACTTCACCTGGACGCTGTCTGAGGTGCGTGAGGCGTTGCATGCAGCGGAGTTTTCTCGAGGACGATGCGGAGATGGCCTGCGCTACTGGGGCATTGGCGAACTGGGCGATATGCACCACAACCCGGCCAAGAATGTCCTGCACCTTGATCGTACCTTGGAGGAACTGGCGGCGGAAACAAGGAGAAGCGTGGAAGATCTGCGACTGTTGCTGGACTCGGCCCGCCGCGCGCTGCTGGCGGCTCGCGCGCAGCGGCCCACACCCTTTATCGACCGCACGCTCTACACCGGCTGGAACGCCATGGCGGTGACAGCATCTCTGGAGGCGGCGCGGGTGCTCAACATCGCCACGGCGCGGGAGTTTGCCCTGCTCACGCTTGACCGGCTGCTGCGGGAGGCCTGGGATGGCGGCAAGTCGCTCTGCCACGTGATCGCCTATGGCGACGTAGCTTCGAACCGCCGAAAAAAGTTCCCGGCACGCTGGACGACTACGCCTTCACCATTCACGCCTGCATCGACGGCTGGTTTTCCAGTGGCGAGATGAGCTACTACCACGCCGCCGTCAAGCTGGCCGACGCGATGATTGCCCGCTTTTATGACCGCAACGGTGGAGGGTTCTTCGACTCCGCTCTTCCTTCCGGCGAAGCGGTGCCACTGGGCGCTCTGGCCGCGCGGCGCAAGCCGTTGCAGGACTCGCCCACCCCTGCCGGCAACCCCACCGCCGCTTCGGCTCTGCTGCGCCTGGAAACCCTGAGCGGACGCAAGGAGTATCGCGAGATTGCCGAGGAGACGCTGGCCTCCTTTGCCGGATCGTCGAGCACTTCGGCCTCTACGCCGGCAGTTACGGGCTGGCCCTGGAGCGGCTGCTCGTTCGATCCGATGCAAGTGTTGGTTGTCGGTTCTGGTCCCGAGGCAGAGCGTCTTGAAGCCATGGCCGCGGGCCGCTTCGCCGTCAACAAAACCGTGATGCGCATCGATCCTGCACGGCTGGTTTCAGGAGGCCTTCCCGAAGCGCTGGCCGAAACCCTGCTTCAGGTTCCCAGGCCGGAAGGCGCAGCGGCGTGGGCCATCGTCTGCCGCGGACGCACCTGCCTGCCGCCAATCACCGACGCTGAAACGCTGCGGCAGGCATTGCTTTGAATGGGCGCGGCTCTCCCCGCTAACTCGCCGAGTCGCCGCTGAAGGGATTCCCATCCTGCGGCTTGAGCGTGGTGGGATCAGCTCCCGGTGCGGCCTCCGTGGTTTGCTGAACGCGCCGGCCTGCCGCTGTGTCCATGAACGTGTTGAAGACGCGGTTAGGGTCGCCGGGCAGCAGATGATGCTCTTCGAGCGCCAACCGAACCCGCCGCCGGAACTCCCGCACCGGCGCGTATTGCTTGGTGGCCAGCGTCTTGAAGATAACCGGAAAGATCAGCTCCGAGCCCTTGATCGCATCCACGCCCAGAATCTGCGGGTCGGCTACAAAGAGATCGCGGAAATCCTCGCTCGTGCGAATCTCCATCGCGATGCCCTTCAACAGCTCCAGCACCTGGTCGGGGTTGGCGGAGAAGTCCACGCTCACGTTGACGGTGGCCATCGAGTAGCCGATGCTGAGGTTGGCGACGGTGGTGATCTGCGAGTTGGGAACAATGTACAGTGTGCCGTCGGCGTCGCGGACCGTGGTCTTGCGCAGCGTCATCGCCTCCACCACGCCGCTGAGGCCGGCCAGGCGCACCGTGTCGCCCACGTTGAACTGATCCTCGATGAGGATGAGGATGCCGTTGAGCACATCCTTGACGATGTTCTGCGCCGCCAGGCCGAGAGCGATGCCGGCAATCCCGGCCGAAGCCAGCAGCGGCGCCAGATTCACGCCGAGAGTATCCAGAATCTGCATTCCGGCGATCACCCAGATGATGGTGAGTCCGGTGGTGCGGACGATCCCGGCCACCGTCTTCACCTGGGCGATGTGAGCGGGGGTGGCCGAGTTCCGCTCTGCCACGCGGTTCATATGAAAGGTGATCAAGCGCAGCAGCCGTATGAGAACAAAGGCAATCGCCGCCACCACCAGCAGGTGCGGCAGCTTGACTCGGACAAACTCCTCGCCATCGGCGCTCCAATGGTTCAGCAAACGCCCCAGGAAGCGCTCCTCGGCAAAGATCCCCGTCCGCATCGCCAGCAGAAACACAAGAGAAACCATTCCAAACTCCTCTTAATAGACTAGACTGCCACTGCCCTCCGGGTTGTTACAATGAACAAAGTTGGTCCAAATTCCCCGTTATTGAATCAAACAGGCACTTAAGGAGCAAGAGAATGGAAGTGGCAGTTTCCAGCGCTCGTGAGTCCGTGTCAGCAGGTTCCGGCGGCCTGAGCCCTCGGCAGTTAGTCGAAATCTACCGCCTGATGGTTCTCTCGCGCCGCGTGGACGACCGCGAAATCCTGCTCAAGCGCCAGCAGAAGACCTACTTCCAAATCTCCGGCGCGGGCCACGAGGCGCTGGGCGTGGGCGCGGCCCTGGCCATGCGTCCCGGCTACGACTGGTTCTTCCCTTACTATCGCGACCGCGCGCTCTGCCTGGCGCTGGGCGTGACGCCGGACGAGATGCTCTTGCAGGCGGTGGGCGCGGCCACCGATCCGGCCAGCGGCGGCCGCCAGATGCCGACGCACTGGAGCAGCCGCGCGCTGAACATCGTCAGCACTTCTTCCGCCACTGCCTCGCAGTTGCTGCACGCCGTCGGTTGCGCCGAGGCCGGACGCTATTTCAGCGGCCATCCCGAAGCTGCCGCCAAGTCCGAGCGGAGATTACCGCGCCTTCCGCGAGGTGAAGTTTCACGGCGACGAGGTGGTGCTGACATTGCTGGGCGAGGGTTCCACCTCGCAGGGCGAGTTCTGGGAGGCGATGAACACCGCTTCGAACTGCAAACTCCCGGTGATCTTCTGCGTGGAGGACAACGGCTACGCGATCAGCACTCCGGTCGAGGTGAGCATGCCGGGCGGCAACATATCGCGGCTGGTGGCCAACTATCCCAATTTTTATTTTGCCGAGGTGGACGGCACGGATGCGGAGGCCAGCTTCCGGGCCTTCCAATCCGCGGTGGCCTACTGCCGCGCCGGGCTGGGGCCGGCCTTTGTCCACGGCCACTGCATGAGGGCCTACTCCCACTCGCTCTCCGACGACGACCGGCTCTATCGCACGCAGGCCGAGCGCGAAGCCGACACGCTGCGCGATCCGCTGGTAAAGATGAGGGCGCGTCTGCTGCACGAGGGCATCCTGACCGAGGATGAACTCATCGCACTGGAACATTCGCTGGATCGCGAGGTCGCGGAAGCCGCCGAGCGCGCTCTGCAAGCCCCGCTGCCGCTGGTCGCGGAGATCACAAAGCACGTTTACTCCGAAGACCTTGACCCCACCAGCTCAGCCTTTGCCGCCGAGCAGAAAGAAAAAGATCCGCCGGACGCAAAATCCCGCACCATGGCCGACCTGATCAACGCCTGCCTGCACGACGAGATGCGCCGCGACCCGCGCATCGTCGTCTTCGGCGAGGACGTGGCCGACGCCAGCCGCGAAGAGGCGCTCGCCGAGGTCAAAGGCAAGGGCGGCGTCTTCAAGCTCACCGCCGGCCTGCAAACCGAGTTCGGCTCCGAGCGCGTCTTCAACTCGCCGCTGGCCGAGGCCAACATCGTCGGCCGCGCCCTGGGTTACGCCGCCCGCGGCATGAAGCCGGTCGTCGAGATTCAATTCTTCGATTACATCTGGCCGGCCATGCACCAGATTCACAACGAGCTTTCCGTGCTGCGCTGGCGCTCCAACGGCCAGTGGGCCTGCCCGGTGGTGATTCGCGCGCCCATCGGCGGCTACCTGACCGGCGGCTCCATCTATCATTCGCAATCGGGCGAGAGCCTCTTCACGCACATCCCAGGGCTGCGCGTCGTCTTCCCGTCGAATGCGTTAGATGCGAACGGCCTGCTGCGCACCGCGATTCGCTGCGACGATCCGGTGCTCTTTCTGGAGCACAAGCGCCTCTACCGCGAGACCCACGACCGCGCGCCCTATCCCGGCCCCGACTTCGCCATCCCCTTCGGCAAGGCGCGGCTTGCGCGCGCCGGCTCTGACCTGACGATCATCACCTACGGCGCTCTGGTTTCGCGCTCCTTGCAGGCCGCCGAGCGCGCCCGGCGAGAGCACAACATCGACGTGGAAATCCTCGACCTGCGTACGCTGAATCCTTATGACTGGGAGGCTATCGCCGAATCAGTCCGCAAGACCAGCCGCGTGATCGTCGCTCATGAGGATATGCTCAGTTGGGGCTATGGCGCGGAGATCGCCGCCCGCATCGGCGATGAGTTGTTTGACTCGCTCGACGCCCCCGTCCGCCGCATCGGCGCCATGGACACCTTCGTCGCCTACCAGCCCATCCTCGAAGACGCCATCCTCCCCCAGCCGGACACCATCCTCAAAGCGATCATGGATCTAA
>CAWFZU010000115.1:0-3774 GCA_963820195.1 uncultured Acidobacteriaceae bacterium
ATTTTTGTGTATCAGGATGTGCGAGGGCGCTGGATGAGCGAGGGCGAATACCTGGAGATGCATCCGCACATCGACGTGAAGAAGTCGCCGCAGGACGTGGACGACTCCTCGGACACCTACGACACCATCGAGTTTCTGCTCAAGCACGTGCCCGACAACAACGGCAAGGTGGGCATCTGGGGGATCTCCTATCCGGGCTTCTACACTTCGGCCTCGATCATCGACTCGCACCCGGCTCTGGCGGCGGCCAGCCCGCAGGCGCCGATGACCGACCTCTTCGCGGGCGACGATGACTCCTATCATGGCGGCGCGTTCATGCTTTCGGCCACTTTCGGTTTCTACGCCCCCTTCTTCCATCCGCAAAACGGGCCGCAGACTCCCAAACCCACCGTCCCCTTCGACTACGGCACGCCGGACAGTTACAAGTTCTTCCTTCAGGCGGGCAACATCGCCAACCTCGACAAGCTCTACCTGAAAGGCTCCAACTGGCTTTTCAACGATCAGGCCAAACACAACACCTACGACGCGTACTGGCAAGCACGCGACCTTTCGCGGCACATGAAGAATGTGCATTGCGCGGTTCTGGTGGTGGGCGGCTGGTATGACGCGGAGGATTTGAGCGGCCCCTACCGGACCTTCTACGCGATCAACAAATTCAACCCGAAGACGCCGGCGACGCTGGTAGAAGGCCCATGGGTGCATGGCGGCTGGGCGCGCGGTGATGGCTCGCACCTGGGCGATGTGCAGTTCAACGCCAAAACCAGCGAGTACTTCCGCGTCAACGTGCAGTTTCCGTTCTTCGAGTTTTATCTGAAGGGCAAAGGGAAAGCGCTGCCGCACGCCGTGGTCTTTGAGACCGGCGCGAATGTGTGGCACAACCTGGACGCCTGGCCTCCCAAGAACGCCATGGCGAAGACGCTTTATTTCCACGCCGGCGGCAAGCTGAGCTTTGATCCGCCCACGGAGGCCAAGGGCGTGGACGAGTACCTGAGCGATCCCAACCATCCGGTGCCGTTTGTGGGCTACACCACCGACACCGGGCCGCAGCGCTACATGGTGGACGACCAGCGCTTCGCCAGTTATCGCCCGGACGTGCTGGTCTACCAGACCGAACCGCTGGAAGAGGATGTGACGATCGCCGGGCCAATCTCGCCCAAGCTTAGGATTGCCAGCTCCGGCACGGACTCGGACTTCGATGTGAAGCTGATCGACGTCTACCCGGAAGACTATCCCGACCCGGACGGCACCTCGCAGGGCAACAAGCGCATTCTGGACGCGCCGCCGTTGCACATGGGCGGCTACCAGCAGTTGCTGCGCGGCGAACCCTTCCGCGCCAAGTTCCGCAATAGTTGGGAGAAGCCGGAGCCGTTGACACCGGGCAAGGAGACCGAGATCGACTTCACCATGCCTGATCTTTTTCACACCTTCCGCCGCGGCCACCGTATCATGGTCCAGGTGCAGAGTTCCTGGTTCCCGCTGACAGACCGCAATCCGCAAACTTTCACCGACATTCCCAACGCCCCGCCGGAGGATTTCCAGAAGGCCACCGAGCAGGTCTTCCGCCAGAAGGACGCGGCCAGCGGCGTGGAGGTGCTGGTGATGCCGTAAATCAAGCGGAGTTAGCGGTGTTAGCGGCGCTGTGCGCGTGTTAGCGGAGTTAGCGTGGTTTGCAGAGTTGGCGGTGTTAGCAGGCTAGGTCCGGCAAGGAATTTTTGAATGGTCGTTGTTTTGAAAGGGCACGACTTTAGTCGTGCCACAAAGGAAGTATAATCAGCGCGGGCTTTAGCCCCTGAGGGAATGCGCCGTGGGGATGATGATTGAGTCAGAGCGTTCCTAACCCCGCTAGCTCCGCTAACTCCGCAAACTAATGAGGTTCAAAATGTTCGTTCGCAAATTCCGTTCCGTTGTGCTGCCCGCCGCGCTGCTGATCTGCCGCCGCGCTCGCGATTCACGCCGAAGAAGGCATGTGGACCTTTGACAACCCGCCGCTGAAGCAGTTGGCGGCCAAGTACAACTTCCATCCCACGCAGGCCTGGCTGGACCATCTGCGCCTCTCCAGCGTGCGGCTCAACGACGGCGGGTCGGGCTCGTTTGTCAGTCCCAACGGCCTGCTGCTGACCAACCACCACGTGGCGCGCGGCCAGTTGCAGAAGAACTCGACGGCCGAGCACGACTATCTGCGCGACGGCTTCTATGCGGCCACGCCGGATGCAGGAGATGAAGTCTCCGGATCTCGAAATTAACGTGCTGGTCGGCATGGAAGACGTGACCGCGCGGGTGCAGGGCGCGGCCAAGGGCATTCGTCGACGAGGCCAAGGCGCTGAAGGCCCGCGACGCCGAGATTGCGGCCATCGAAAAGGAGAGCAAGGACAAGACCGGCCTGCGCTCCGACGTGGTCTCGTTCTACCAGGGCGGCGAGTACTGGCTCTACACGTACAAGGCTTACACCGACGTGCGGCTGGTCTTTGCGCCGGAGCAGCAGGCGGCCTTCTTCGGCGGCGACCCGGATAACTTCACCTATCCGCGCTACGACCTGGACATGGCTCTCTTCCGCGTCTACGAGAACGGCAAGCCGCTGCACACGGACAACTTTCTCAAGTGGAGCGCCAAGGGCGCTGCGCCGGGCGAGCTGATCTTCATCTCCGGCCATCCCGGCTCACACGGAGCGCGACGACACCGTGGCCCAGTTGCTGATGGAGCGCGATGTGCGCGGACCGGCGGTGACCGAGTACTTGCAGCGCCGCATCGCCGCCGCCCAGGCATTTGCCGCGCAGGGGCCGGAGCAGGCGCGGCTGGTGGGAAGCACGCATCTTCGGTCTGCAAAACAGCCTGAAGGTCTACGTGGGCCGCCGCGATGCGCTCGCCGACCCGGCCATTCTGGCCAAGAAGCAGGCCGAGGAGGATGACTTCCGCGCCAAGGTGAATGCCAATCCAGAGTGGAAGAAAGCCTATGGCAACGCTTGGGACGAGATTGCCGGCGCGGAAGAGAAGATGAAGCCGGAGATCAAGGGCACAGATGTTCCGCCGCACCGGCGGCCAGATGCTCAGCACGGCGATTGAGATCGTGGAGTACGTGGCCGAGGTCAAGAAGCCGGACGGGGAGCGGCTGGAAGGATTCCACGAGGCGGGCCTGGAATCGCTCAAGTACCAATTGCTTTCTCCGGCTCCAATCTATCCGGCCACGGAGAAGCTGTTCATGACCACCGCGCTCAATCTATGCCAGGAGAAGATGGGCAAAGACGACGCTTTTGCGCAGGCCATCCTGCAAGGCGGCGAGGTGAATGCGACTGTAAACGCGCTGGTGGATGGCACCAAAATGGCCGATCCGGCCTTCCGCAAATCGCTGCTCGATGGCGGCGAGGCCGCCGTGGCCGCCTCCACCGATCCGATGATCATGGCCGCGCGCCGTGCTGACCCCATCCTGCGCGAGAGCAACCGCCGCATCAAGGACACCATCACCAGCGTGCTCACCCCGGCGGGCGAAAAGCTGGGCAAGGCGCGCTTCCTGGTCTACGGCAAAGACGCCTATCCCGACGCCACCTTTACGCTGCGTCTGAGCTACGGCACGGTCAAGGGCTACCCGTATAACGGCACCATCGCCCCGCCCTTCACCACCTTTTATGGGCTCTATGACCGCGCGGCCAGCTTCAGCAACAAGCCGCCCTTCGACCTGACGGCCAAGGAAGCGGCGGGTCGCGACAAGCTGGACCTGGCCACGCCGTTCGATTTCGTTTCTACCGGAGATATTATTGGAGGCAACTCCGGCTCGCCGGT
>CAWFZU010000116.1:0-3147 GCA_963820195.1 uncultured Acidobacteriaceae bacterium
AAAAAAAATGGTGTAAGCAAAGTCGACCGGCGTGCCGTCGGCGGGGATCACCACCACTTTACCCTTGGGCGTGAAGGTATAGACCTCGTCGGGATAGAGGTCCATCTTCAGGCTGGAGAGGAACTCGTTGGGGTCGGTCATCTCCTTTTGCCAGTCGACCAACTGCCTGATCCAGTTGAGCCGCTCCTCGTCGCGGGCCGTCACCACGCCGCCGCCGGCCTTGTACTTCCAATGCGCGGCGATGCCTTCCTCGGCGATGCGATGCATCTCCTCGGTGCGAATCTGCACCTCGAACTGGTGGCCGGTGGGGCTCATCACGGTGGTGTGCAGCGACTGGTAGCGGTTGGCGCGGGGCATGGCAATGAAGTCCTTGATGCGCCCCGGCACCGGCCGCCACAGCGTATGAATCAGCCCGAAGACGGCGTAGCAGGCGGCCACGTCCTGCGTAATCACGCGAATGGCCAGCAAGTCGTAAACCTGATCGAAAGAGACCTTGGAGCGCTGCTGCTTCTGATAGATCGAGTAGATGCGCTTGATTCTCCACTCAACCCGGGCCTCGATGTTGTTCTCACGCAGTTGCTCGGTGAGCGTATCTTCCACGCCGCGCAAAAACTGCTCGCCCTCGATGCGGCGCGCTTCAACGGCCGCCGTGACCTGCTCGTAGCTGACCGGGTCGGTGTAGCGGAAGGCCAGATCCTCCAGTTCTCCGCGCACCTTGCCCATGCCCAGCCGGTGTGCCAGCGGCGCGTAGATCTCCAGCGTCTCCCTTGCGATGGCCTCCTGGCGCTCCGGCCTGAGGTGTTCCAGCGTGCGCATATTGTGCAGCCGGTCGGCCAGCTTGATCAGCACCACTCTCACATCGGAGACCATGGCCAGCAGCATCTTGCGCACATTTTCCGCCTGCCGGTCCTCGCGATTGGCAAACTCGATCTTGTCGATATTGGTGACGCCTTCGACGATGCGCGCCACCTGCGGGCCGAAGCCGGCCTCAATCTCCTCCGTGGTGGCGGGCGTGTCCTCGACCGAGTCGTGCAGCAGGCCGGCGGCAATCGAGGTCGAGTCCATCCTCATATCCGCCAGCACCTCGGCCACCTCCAGCGGGTGCACAATGTAAGGTTCGCCCGAGGCCCGCATCTGCCCCTCATGATGGCGGACGCAGAACTCCCACGCCTTGCGGATCAGGGCAATGTCATCGCTGGGGCGGTTGGCGTGGACCTTCTTGAGCAGAGCCTCGACGCGCTTGTCGATGGCGTGCTGGTCGAAGACAGGAGGCACGGGGGCAGGCTGGACGGGGATGGGCCGGTCATGGCCGCGCTGCTCCGCCTGCGCCATTCCCGCGGGAGCCGCGAGGGCGCCGTGAACCTCTGCCGCTTCGGTCGGATGGGCAGTCGCCATGTCTCATTATAGGCCGGTTGCGTTCGCCGCGCGTGAAAGAGAAATGGATAGCTGCTCGCCTCGTAGTCGCGATAGAATTCGATCCTGGTAAGGATGGGGGATGTAAGATGAATCAGACCAATAGGAGTACATGATCAAGCCGCGCACATCCCGAACTACTACGACCCAAAAGGCGCTCAAGACGGCCCCTCCCGCGCCGCAGGTGGAGCGGATCCACGAGAAAGCCGCCGCCGACGCCCAGGTATTCGGCGCCCGCATCAGCCGCCGCGCCGCCGACCGGCTGCGCGCGGGCCATTTGTGGGTCTATGCCTCCGACATTGAGTCCGTAGAACTTCCCATTGGCGACCCTCCGGCGCTGTTGCCGGTGGCCGACAGCCGCGGAATGCTGCTGGGCACGGCTCTCTACAGCCCCACCTCGCAGATTGCGCTGCGTATGATTTCGCGGGAGGCTATCAACAAGGCCGCGTGGCTCCAACTACTTGAAGCTCGTCTGCGCACGACGATCCGGCGGCGGCGTCCGCTGCTCGACGAGCAAACCAACGCCTGCCGGCTCTGCTTCAGCGAGGCCGACGAGTTGCCCGGCCTGGTGGTGGACAAGTACGGCGATCTGGTTATCCTTCAACTCCTGACCAAAGGGCTGGATTCGGCGGATGTACGAGCGGCCTGCGTACGAGTTCTGCGCGAAGAACTGGCGCCGGCGTCCATTCTGGAACGGCCCGACCCGCGTGTGCGCGAACTGGAAGGTCTCTCCGCGCCGAGATCCGAGCCGCTCTACGCCAAAGCCGCCGCAGTCGTCAGCACCGAATTCCGGCTCAACGGCCTTACCTTTCATTTCGACGCCAACTCCGGGCAGAAGACCGGCGCATTCCTCGACCAGCGGGCCAACTACGCCGCCGCCGCCGAGTGGGCGCGAAGGATGGGTTTTGCCAGCCGCGATGGAGGCGGACGGGCGCTGGACGTCTGCTGCTACCAGGGCGGCTTTGCCCTGCACCTGGCCCAGGTCTGCGCTCAGGTGACGGGCATCGACGCCTCTCGCGCCTCTCTGGAGGTGGCGGAGAGAAATCTCCTGGCTAACCGCTCGCACTTCGCCGCCCAGGTCGACTGGGTGGAGGGAGACGCCTTTCAAATCCTCCGCGACTGGTCCGACGCCGGCGAGAGATTCGACGCCATCGTGCTCGATCCACCCGCCTTCGCCAAGAGCTTGTGCGCCGTCGAGGGCGCGCTGCGTGGATACAAAGAACTGAATCTGCGCGCGCTTAAAATGATGCGCCCCGGCGGACTGCTGGTCACCTGCTCCTGCTCGCATCATGTAGGCTGGAGTGAGCTCGAAGCCAGCGTGGCCTCGGCCGCCGCCGATGCGCGCCGGCGCGTGCGGCTGCTGGAACGGCGCGGAGCCTCTCCCGATCATCCCGTCGTGCTCAACCTGCCGGAAACCGAGTACCTGAAGTGCCTGGTGCTGGAAGTGGAGTAAGAACCACGCCCGTTACGATTGTCGCGCAGGATATTTCGTGACAATGCTGCTGGAAAGGTTTATATGTATTTCCAGCGGTTTAGCGCCCGTTAAGAGTCGCATGAACCTGTGAAAGTATTTTCTTTTGAGGTCGTATATGAGACGGTTCAGCAAACTATTCTGTTCGGTTTTTACGCTCCTCCTTGGCTTGAGCGCAGTTTCGCCGGCGATGGCTCAGCAGGGTCAGTATCACCTTGACTATCTGCCTTTCAGCCTTGACACACTCAAGGCTGGGGGCGCTC
>CAWFZU010000117.1:0-13532 GCA_963820195.1 uncultured Acidobacteriaceae bacterium
GAGATTAAGAACACAGCCAGTAGCCTTCACATAAGCCTGGAAGCCGGTAAGGGCTATTACTTCCTGGAAGACATCATGAACGATGATGGAGCGATCCTGTCGAGGCACACAAAGGAACTCGTGATGCACCAGGTGACCGGCGCACGTTATGCCGATTGGAAGCAGAAGTAGTGAATCTGGTATTGGATAATCTGGTCCAAAGCCTCAGCCACGAAACGCTGGGGCGAAGTTGTGTGGCCACGATCGCCAAGCTTGAAATCCTCTGCATTATCGGCATTTCGCTCCGTATCCGGTCATCTGCGCAACAATTCCGTCTCGCATTGCCGTTCCATCGTCTGAGTCGTTTCCCGTCAGATTTCGCTTGCTTTCCTGGCCCTCCAGTTGGAACTTCACGTCCTGATCGCGGTAATCACCGCCTCAGGAGAAAACATGACATCTAATACAGAGCAAGCGGAAACGGCGCCCGCCACCGAAAACGCCGAGACGAAGCCACCAAGAAGGCCCGCGGTGAAGGTATGCCACAATCAAGGCCTGTCCTTAGTTCCTCGCGAATGCCGGCTCATTGCGGTAAGGGTCCAAGCTCTGGAATACCCACGTTAGATTTGAATCGGCGCTAAGATTGAGCGGGAGGTGCGAATGCGTATCGCTATCGGCCTGGTAGTATCTTTGATCTCGATACAAGCCCAGGTTGCGCAGCCAACCGATGTCGAGGGCTGGAAGAGTCGCGGGTTTGGGTTACTCGGGGCCGGCCATCTTCAAGAGGCAGCCGCTGCATACGAGCGCGCCACGAATTTGAAACCCAACGACCCGGGCGCCCACCTGTGGCTGGGTAGCGCGTACATGCTGATGTCGTTCGGGGCGCCGTCGCCCAGGAACGTCGCGAATGCGAGCCGGGCGCGGACCGAATACAATCGCGTGCTCGAATTGGACGGCGAAAGCCCGATGGCGCTGGCCGGCCTGGCGGCGATGAGCTTTTATGAAGCCGCAGATCTTCAGGGGAGCGAGAAGTTGAGCAAACTCCATGAAGCTCGCGATTGGAACAGGCGAGTGATCTCAGCCGACCGGACGAACAAGCAGGCGTACCTCTCGCTCGGCGTGATCGCCTGGGCGGAGTTCTCTCCGGCTTGGTTGGAAGCACGCGCGGCCGATGGGTTGAAGCCGCAAGACGCGGGGCCACTGCATGCCGCGGCTTTACGGACAAAACTATTGAGCCAATACGGGCCGTTGATTGAAGACGGCATCGCCAACCTCCGCCAAGCCATCAATATCGATCCTCAAGATGCGACTGCGATGGGTTTCGCGAGCGCGCTGGTGAGTGAGCGTGCCGACCTTCGCGATGCGCGCGATCATTATTCGCGCGACATTACGGAAGCTACCGCCTGGACGCAGCGCGCGATCGACGTCCGGCGTGAGAAATCGCTGCGGCCGCAACCAGCGGCGGTCGGAACGGCCGCGTGGTTCGATGCGATGGTTAAGGTGCTGCCTCCACCGCCAACCGATGTCGACGGCTGGAAGCAGTACGGCGTCGCGTGGTTTGCAAATGCGAGGTATCAGCCGGCCGCGGATGCATTTGAGCGCGCCGCAATGATGAACCCCCAGGATGTCGCGGCCCTGCTGTACATGGGAACCTCCTACATGGCGATGTACATTCCCGGAGAGCCATCGCCCGGGAACATTGCGTATGCGAGCCGCGCCGAAGTCGTGTTCACAAAGGTTCTCGAACTCAATGGGAACAATACGACGGCGCTCGCGTTGCTCACGTCGATGAGCTATTCGCGTGCCGGAGGAGGCGCTTCCGGTGACGAAAGGATACGCAAGCTGGAAGAGACTCGCGAGTGGAATCGGCGATGGCTCGCCGTCGATCCCCAAAATAGAGAAGCACACTATTGGGCCGGTACAATCATATGGCTGGATCTCCATCGGGCGCTTATGGCCGCTCGCGCCAATGCTCATTTGAAGCCCGAAGATGGACTGATACCATCGGCGGCTACCAGACTCGAACTGTCGACTAAGTACGGATCGATGGTCGACGACGGGATCGCCCACCTGCGCCGGGCGATCGAGCTCGACCCGCAATACGCCGACGCGATGACATACCTCAACCTTCTAATACGAGAACGCGCGCAGTATCGTGACACCCCGGAGCAGTTCAGCCGCGATGTCGCGGAAGCGGATGGCTGGGTGAAGCGGGCGCTGGACGCGAGGCGAACAAGCGCGCAGGGGCCTGGACGAGGGGCTCTCGCGGGCGCCACCGTCGAATCGCTCGCGAGGTTTCTGGTCGCACCTCCGCCCCCGCCTCCTCCACCTCCGCCTCCTCCAGCGCTTCGCATGTCGTCCACCATCGGGAGAATCGAGATCGCCGGCGTGTCGGAGCATGTCGCAGAGATGGTGCGCGGTCGACTCTGGGCGCATGTGGGCGATCCGGCCACCCCGGAGACGATCGGCCGCGTCGCGGCAGAAATCCGTCAGATCGACGAGCATTCCCGGGTGAGTGTCACCCTCGGACCAGATTTCCCAGCGTTCAGCGGCGCGACCTTGCGTATCGCCATCTCGAGCTTCGCCTTTCCTCTCGGGCCTGATTCTGTGACTTATGAGCCATTGCCCGATCCGACTGGCAAGCGTATCCTGCTCGATCCGAAAGTCGCAGAGGCGAACATCGTCACCAAAATCAACGCTACTTACCCGGCGCTTGCCAAACAGGCGCGCATCCAGGGTGTGGTTCATCTCATGGCCACTGTCGGAACGGATGGCCGTATCCTGAATCTTCAGGTGGTCTCGGGCCATCCTCTGCTGGTTCCCGCCGCACTCGCAGCCGTAAAGCACTGGGTCTTCAAACCGACCCTGGTGAACGGGAACGCAGTCGAAGTGAACACGCCCGTTACGATAAACTTCACGCTCACCGGTCAATAAAACGCGATTCGGCTCGAAGGGTCGAGTACTCGAAACTCGAAAGTCGAGTACTTGACGGGAGAGAAGAGGTGATACACTCAGTCGACTTTGGTCTTTGCCCAGCTACCCGGCGACGTTCTCGCGACTCGTCCACTCCGCAAACTCTAGAGCATTGCAGGAAGGATATTGCTCGCAGATGCATACTCGCTTTGTGGCGGTGCTTTCACGGCTCGCAAAGGCCGTACGGGGATCTAGCTCGAAAATCCAGACCGCCTGGCGCAGGCTCCTTCTCGGCGATGGCCTTTCTGAGGGCACGGCCAAGTTCCGACCGGCGGCGACCGACAACTTGGTCTTCGGAGTTATTGGAATGAATCGGCTAGCCATCTGTGTACTGGTTTTCTCCTTGGGTTTTGCTCGCCTAGCGAGCGGGCAAAGGGGCATAATCACGACGGGAAATCTACGATGAAGAGATTCCCGGAAGCATCCACGGCAACGCCGTAGGGGTAATTCAACGACGCCGAAGCCGCTGGCCCGCCGTCACCGGCGAAGCCCCGGGATCCGTTGCCTGCTTACTCCCCTGAACGCGCTGGATTCGCCGAGGTTGCTGTCCTTCGCTACGGACTGAATATGTGAAGCTGACGCTGGGACCGGCCGGGAGGCCTGTCCTACTTAGGTAACGATTTGCATGAACCTTACACTGTTTGCTGGCTGGTTGACGATGGCGGCACTCTTGCCGGCACAATCACAGAACGCTCCTGTCGTGGTGGCGGAGAAGAACGTGGCGGAGTTGAAGAAAACTCGCGAGGTGATTGTGTTGGATGGAGCGATGGGCACACATCCAGCCCCGGAGGTCAATGGGGCAGCAAGCGCTGAATTCGCGGATGCGATCAGCAAACAGTTGGAACATCTTACCTGTTGGAAAGTATTGCCAGGAACGAGCCCGCGGAAGAAATCGGCGGGAAACTCTTCTAAGGTGCTGGCGACATATGTGGAAAACACCGAGATTCGCGACGCGGCACGGCGTACGGTAAGTACTGGGGCGCTCTTTCAATTCATGGTGCTCGATGGGGGCGGAACTGAGTGGGACGGAAGTCAGCGGGTTGGGCGTGCGCTGGGCAAGGAGGGCTTCTATACGCCCGCGCAGATTCAGGGCGTGGTGGCGGATATGTTGAAGGCACTTGCGATGGACGCCTGTCCCGGGACGCCGATGTCCGCCGCCGGACCAGCGGCTGTGGCGCCAACCGCCAGCTTCGACTGTTCGAAGGCGGTCTCGCGGAGCGAAAAGCTGATCTGTTCGAGCCCGGCGCTGTCCAATGCGGACGCGGTGATGGCGGTGCTGTACGGGCGATCGATAACGTTTGCAAGGAACATTTTTCCGGATGCCGCGGCAAATCTGAAGCGGGATCAAATCGAGTGGACCCGGGAGAATGCCACGTGCAAGGACGGGGCATGCCTGCAGAAGCAGTACGACGAGCGCATCGCGTTTCTGAAGGAATACCAGGCAGCGGCGCACGACGATATTGGTGTGAATGGTATGGCGATGACGGCGTTTCTCACGCGCTATCCATGGCGGTTCCGGCTATTGCCGGGGTTGCTTCAGGAGCTGAAGTCACTGCTCGGGGATACGTACAATGCATTCGAAGACGCGATGGGGATTGTACATGTCTACCTTCCTGACGATCCTGGCACCATCACGGGAAACATGCGTAACATGAACTGCGCCGTGGAGGCGATCGTCTCGGTGAATGGGGGCAGGCGGCTGGCGGTGGCCGTTACGGCCGGCGAGAGCATGAACGTCATCTCGGTATTCAGCAAGCCGCGAGCTACAGGGCTGGCGGAGCTGCCGAAAGTGAAGAGTTGGGTGGAAGAGTTTCAGAAGCGCTGTGGAGACTGGGGAAAGTGGGAAGTGAAACTGCGGTGAGAAGGATTCAAGCTCGGGTGTGGATACCGGCCGCGATCGGCGTGTTACTGCTCGCGGTCGCGATCACGGGCGCCGTGACTGGTCACTTTGGCGGCCGCACGAGTCCGAAGGCGGCATCCACGGCGGAGTCGGGCCGCAAGGATCCAAGGCCTGGCATGGCCGCGTTGGCGGCTGCCGAGCATCCGGAGTTAGAGACGGTTTCCATGGACGAGCGGGCCGGCACGATCACGATGTGGGGGAAGAGTACTGGCAAGGTCACGGTCTTCGGGTTCGATCCCGGCAAGCATACGCTGGTGGCGATCGGAGGCGACGGGGATGTGGCCGGGTACCGGATAAACACTTTACAGCGAGTGCCGCGCGCGGACGGATGGTTCGTCGAGATTCTGGAAGACGCACGGATCACGCCGGAATTACACACTGAGGCGTGGGGCACTGGCCAGTTGGACGGGATGTGCGAGATCGGTGCGGGGACTCCCGAGTTTTGCGCTTCGATCGCGAAGGAACAGCTGCGGCTGGCGATCGTGCGGCTGGTGGGCGCGCCTGGGAGCGCGGTTGCCTTTCCGGGCGGCGCGGTCCAGAGTACCGCCGGCTTGGTTGCGATCGACGCCCGCGGATTCGAGGTGGGGTCGTATCTCGCGGATGTATCGGTCGAGCATTTGTACGTCGACGAACGCCCGACATTTTTCGTCACGGTGGACAAGAGCATAGGGATGGGCTCGTATACCGGTCCCTTCACCTATCCGGTCGAGTTGGATGGCGAGCGGCTGGTGGGGCTGCGGGTCGAGAACGAGGGGACGCGGGAGCAGTACCCGCTGGAACTGCGCGCGACGCTGAAATCGGGATGGCGGATCGCGGCGAGCAGCGATGGCGGCAAGGAGCTGCTGGCTGTGTCATGTTATCCGAATGCGGCATCGCTGGAGAAGGGTGTGCATCCAACGGAACGTGGAGTTTGATACGACGCTCATCCGGTATCACTTCGAGGGCGGCCGTTGGGTCGCGCGGCAAAAGACACAGCCGGGGCTCTGGGAAGACGTGGACGACAGTTTTCCCGCGCGCTCGATGTTCCCGTAACCCGATCAAACGGCTTTGATCAATAGCGATCTCACACAACTATCGCAAGACGGCGGATGGGGCAATGCGAATGGCATGAGCAATCTGGGCAACATGTGCGCGATCGGGCGCGGCGGTTTGCCGAAGGACGAGGCTCAGGCGGTCGCCTCGTGGCGTAAGGCGGCGGATGGGGGCAATGTGATATCTGGTATCGCAAGGCGGCGGACGGGGGCGACGCTCAAGCCCTGGCAGCGCTAAAGCGATTGGGCAAGTAAATGTATCGCCGTTTGCCAAAGTCCCGGTACTATCCACAGTAATTTGGACCCATTCGCCGAAGCCGCGCCAATCGCGGGGTTGACCTGTGCCAAATGTCCGGCTTCAAAATGTGGTGCGCCGCCCGGGCATGGCGGGGCTCTCGATTGCTCGGGAGAATTGGGGAAACCCGCACGGTCCCACGTTCATTCGCGATGTCGGCTAGGCGGTTTGCCGAAACATGATGCCCAGGCGGTGAGGCAAGATTGATGTCGGAAAACCCGACTCAAACTGGCGTTCTGCCGGTCTCCGATGTCCGCGCGCGCTTGCGAGATCGCCGCGAAGGCGCAACCTCCACGCTGGGCGTGCTTCGGCGGGCCGGCACGGTGTGGTGTTCTTCGGCAAACTGCCCATTGCGAAGCTATAAAATGGGATATAAGGACCTCTCAGTCCTATGCTGTGCCGAAATTTGCGTCAAACTGTGAAAAATCTCTGTTCAGAAATCCAATGTGGATGTACGCTCCAATATGTGGAGGCGTTCTTGTGGTGTACCCGTTGTCTCGATGGTCGCCTGCAACCTGGCTTCCTGCGACACTGCCGCGAGAAGCGCCGCGGGGGGACCCGCACCCGAGGCGGAGCAGGTGGTCAGCGCAGCCCTGAAGGAGTTTTACATGGCTCCCAGCGCGGCCCCTCCGCAGTCCCCGGCGCAGCAGAAGGTGGTCCTGCAGAAGACTGAGGAGGCGTCAGCCTCCGCCGTGTTGGGAATGACGGAGTTCTTACGGGCAAAGGGACACGACCTAGGGAGAACAAATGAAAATCAGCTCTAGTGCCAAGCTGCTTTGGGCTGCGGCGGTTTGTCTGTTTCTGGCTGGGGCCCCGGCGCTGGCACAGGCGACCTTCAGCAACCAGGTTGTCACGACTCAGGCTCCGCCTTCCACGGGTTGCGTACGGCCAACTCCAGCAACCTCATTCTTGACCACGGACAACACGGTCTACCTCTATTTCGAGGCCATAGTTACAACGAGCGATACGCTCACCAACAACTGGCTGGCGCCCGACGGCACGGTTGTCGCCGCCTCCAATTGGAACTCGAGTCCTGGCAACTTTTGCTTCACTGGGGCTAGCTTGAGCATCAGTAATCTCCCCGCCAGCCAGCTCGGTTCCTGGCAGGCTCGCGTGTACGATAACGGTCAGCTTCTCTTTTCGGTATCGTTCAGCGTCAGCACCCCGGCGGTGAGCGGCCCTACCATCTCAGCCGGTGGTGTTGTGGATGGCGCCAGCTTCAAGCCCGGTCCCGTAGCCCCGGGTTCCATCGTTTCCATCTTTGGCACCGTTCTTGCCAGTGGAACCGCGCAGGCGACGACGGCTTCGCTCCCTACCACGCTGCAGAGTACCCAGGTTCTGATTAATGGAATCGCAGCTCCGCTGTTTTACGTCTCCCCCTCTCAGATCAACGCCCAGGTTCCTTGGGAGGTCACCGGGCTGTTTACGACTGATCTTACGGTCAAGGTGTTTTCGAACGACGTGCCGTCCAATGTGGTTGCCGCGGCTCTGGCTACTACCGCGCCTGGGATTTTCGTCATCACGCATGATGCCGATAGCACCCTTGTAACTTCCGCCAGGCCCGCTGTACCAGGAGAGTATCTGCGCATTTACTGCACCGGCCTGGGGATGGTGACAAACGAACCGCCCACCGGCGCTCCGGGGCCATTTAGTCCGCTCGCCTACACGGCTCAAAACTCGACAGTGACGATCGAGGGACTTTCGGCGTACGTCCCCTATTCGGGCTTGGCGCCGGGTTTTGTGGGGCTCTACCAGGTGAATGTCCAGGTGCCGGCGAACGCGGTCAGTGCCAGTGCGGCCCCGCTCGTGCTTTCCAACGGCGGCAACTCGACGACGGCCGACATTGTGGTGCAATCGGGCGGCGCACAGCAATTCACTTTGACCGCGGCTACCGCGGGGAGCGGGGAGCGGGTCCATCTCCGCGAGTCCGCCAGGGCCGTCTTACGCGGCGGGAACCGTGGTCACACTGATCGCAACACCGAACGCCGGGTCGACATTCGCCGGCTGGTCCGGCGCGTGCTCGGGAACGGGCAATTGCACGGTGACGATGAACGCCAACCAGGCGGTTACCGCCGCATTCAACCTGACCGTTACTGTTAATCCAACCCTGACCATAACGACGTCGGGCACTGGCAGCGGCACAGTCAGTCCGTCTCCGGCAGGGACTTCGTGCGGCTCAGGTTGCCTGAGCTTCGCTGCGGGAACAGTCGTTGCGCTTACGGCGGCGCCGAACACCGGCTCCACATTCGCTGGATGGTCCGGCGCGTGCTCGGGGACGGGCAGTTGCACCGTGTCGATGAACTCCAACCAGGCGGTTACCGCCGCGTTCAACCTGACCGTTACTGTTAATCCAACCCTGACCATAACGACGTCGGGCACCGGCAGCGGCACAGTCAGTTCTTCTCCTACAGGGACTTCGTGTGGCTCAGGTTGCCTGAGCTTCGCCGCAGGAACGACGGTCACGCTCACGGCGACGCCGAACACCAGCTCCACGTTTGCCGGGTGGTCCGGCGCGTGCTCGGGGACGGGTAGTTGCACGGTGACGATGAACTCCAGCCAGGCGGTTACCGCCACGTTTGACCCGACGGTGGACATAACCCCGCAGCTCGCGGGCGCTTTCAGTTTTCCCGGACCGTATCCGCTGCCCGGACCTGTTGTCTACACGAATCAAGCAGGCCAGACCATCACGAGCCATGCGCATCCGGGCCAGATCTTCCTTTTCGTAGCGCCGAACCAGATGGATGTCAGCGCTGCGACCGCACTGGTCGCAGCGCATAATGGCTCGATCATCGCGCAGATCCCTACCTCTGGCCTGTACTGGGTTCGGGTGACAGTTGGTGCCGAGGCCACGTTCATTGTGGCGGTCGAGAACAATCCGGCGGTGATATTTGTGGGGCCGGACGTTCCTGCGACCGGCTCACAAGCTCCTGCTGTAGACCTCTCGGGCGCCACCTCTCTGATACCTCTGATTCCAAACGGTCTGATCGCACAATTCGACAATTTCCAACCGGTGGGACATCAAGTTTGCGGCCAGTCTCATGGCGCAGCAGTGAATACCCTTTTGGAAGCGGGCGGGCTGACCGCGACCGGCTATGACATCTCGGAACTCCAGCAGGGCACGAACCAAGTGGCTCTGGACGAGGGGTTGAACGCGCTGGCGCACAGCTCGGACATCGGATTCGGCCTGGCGCGAGCAGCCCAGGGTGCCTTGGATCGCGGGCAAAAACTCGTGGTGAACGTGTCGCTGCAAGCGGGTGGCCAGCCGAATGATGGAATAGATAGAAGTATTTGCGAGACCCATCCGAATGACCCACAATACCCTCAATGCTCGGCGGTATGGAACAGCGCCACATCCACATGGGTCCCAGGCGCAGGGTACGCTTCTTGGAAGACCGATGAGTTTTCGTTCCTGGTGGGCATCGCCGGCGCGCTGGAGTTTATGCCGGCCAGTTTGCGGGACAATACGCTGGTGGCGGTCTCCTCCGGCAACTCGGGCCTTGATCTGACGTATGAGACCGGCCTCATCCAGACGCTTCTTCCGAATGCGTTTCCTCATATGTTGATTGTGGGAGCCACTGGAGCAGGCAGCCAGCCGTATCTTGGGTACAACCATTCCAGCAATCCAGCCGCGATGCTCTACGCGCCCGGTCTCGGCGTGGTGATCCCGCAGACTGGGGGCTGCCTGGCGAATGGCACCTCCTTCGCCGCGCCGCAAGTCGCGAACCTCGCAGCCCAACTGGCGCAGCGTTTCCCCAATCTGACCACGGCGCAGATCGTACAGGCGATCATGACGGCCGGCCCGATCGTGAATGGCCTACCGACACTCCCCACCCCGGATCAGGTGGTTGCGGTGATCCAGTCCCCGCCGTCGACTCTGCCATCGCCTGGGACGTACTCGGGGGCCTGTGCCGCTCAGGTCTCCGCGACAACGTGCTGCGACCCGGAGACTGGATTCTGCGCCACAGCTCCCGGAGTTTCGACCCAAGGGACATTCGGCTTTACGCTGGTGCCAGGAACCTCGCTTTCGCAATTCACTTCGCAGGTGTGCGCCATTGAGGATGCCGCCTTAGGTGCGGCCGGTTGTGTATCCTTTTCGTGTAATGTGGCAGCGGTGACCAGCACCTCGGCCACTTTTGCCATCTCGTGTATCCCCCCGCCCGTGCCCTCTTGCACAGGTGGGACCACAACCGAGACTTGCAGCGCGACCCAGCAGTGATGGCGCCTGCGCTGATGCGGGGAGCGGGCCTTCATATCAATTTTGGAAGAGGCCGGTTTACCTCTGCGGACCACGCACACCGGCTGCGCTTGCGAGGCCGAAGACCATAGCGACCAGTTGGGGACAGTGGGCACGCACCCAGCCAGATCGGCAGCGATCGCCCCGCGGTGCGGCCAAATTCACATTTTCATTATGGGGACAGACCACCCTACAGGAGTATCCGTCACGCGCGGCGTGTGGAATAACTATACACTCCAAGTTACTTTCATCAACGATACGGTGAGCGGCTTTTACAACGGCGCCCCGGTTCTTCAAGGTGCCCCTTTCTCTTCGACCGGTACTACGCTTGGGTTATATGCATTCGACGCTCAGGGTGGAAGCCCGCTTGGTGGGACGGATTCGATCTACTTTGACAATCTCTCTGTGACAGCTTCCGCAAGCAACGGGGCAACTCTGGTATCGCTTGCAGTAACTCCGGGTAACTCCACGATGCAAGCGGGGACAACGTTGCAGTTGGCCGCCACGGGCACTTACGGAGATGGGAGTGCACAGAATTTGACGAATGCGGTGAGCTGGAGGTCTTCCAATACTGCCATAGCCACGATCAATAGTTCGGGTTTGGTAACTGGTGTAATAGCCGGCAGCAGTACGATCACGGCTACCTCAGGCACGGTCACCGGCACAACTGGTCTGACGTCGGTAGCTCGACCCAGGGATCCGCAACCCTGACCAAATCGACGCAGGGCACAGGCAGCGGCTCAGTCAGTTCTTCTCCCGCTGGGACTTCGTGCGGCTCAGGTTGCCTGAGCTTCGCCGCAGGAACCGTCGTCACGCTCACGGCGACGAGGATTCCGTTGCGGGTTTCGGCGCAACCCCAATTACTTTATGGGTTCTTCGTCGATTAGCTTGCGGTCAGGAGGGCAGGTGTAGTGGCACCAGCTTCCTGTGATACCGTTAGCCGTCCAACCGAGCCGCACAGTAGTTTCGGCGTCAGCGCCATGAGAGCCGCAACTCCAGTCCACAACTTCGATAGGACCAGATGCGCCACGCAGCGCCTCCCACTCCCCATAACTCAGATAGAGTGGTTTACCCGGGGATGAAGCGGTGCCGAGCACGTGAAGCCGGGGGTTCCTCTTGGAAACACCAACCACGAAACCCTCGGTATGGCAAGCAACAGCCCCGCTCTGCAAGTAGAATTCGTTTTTCCAACCGTTGTGGTCATAATCGCCAAAATTCATCACCTGGACTGTCGGGCGCTTGCTGACAAGAAGCGGGAAATCCTGACGCTGCGAATCCTTGGGGTCTTTGTCGTAGTCAATTTCCCACCGCCGGATGACGGCGCTCTCGCTGGGGAATGGTCCGCCGGCGAACAGTGGCGTCAGATGTAATCGATCGATCTCGACACCATTGCGCAGGCGAACAAGATCGAGTTCGCCAGCCTCGCCGTAGGCGAAACCGGTGCATTGACAGTACAGAGAGTCCTGGTTCGGTTCGCATTCTGGCTTGGGGTTGGTCATCCACTGCAGACGCCAGGTCTCGCTGACTCCGTCCACCATAACCTTCTGTTCTTCACGAACTCTGGGCGTCGGATACTCCGAACTCGGCGCCGCTTGCGTCTCTCTTGCGAATCCAGCCAGCAGGAAACTCAAGCCGGCTAAACAGCTTGCTGGAAACACGCAATTTTTCATGTTGAAATAAGTATATCTCTGGAAGCTCCGTGCCGCATGAGCGGCGATTATCCGCTAGGATGGGGCGCAGGGGGATGAACTCGTCATGTCCAGCCCAACACCTCCGGATCTGCCGGCTGGAACGCGCACAGCTCCGGCAAGAAAGATCAAGCTTTTGGTGTGGATTCTCGGCGGGATCGGCCTCCTGGTCTGCGCGACGCTGGCGGTTGGTTTCCTTGCCCTCCGCGCCGTAAAGAACGCCGGTTTTGCCTTCCGGTTCGATCCCGCCAAAAAAACGCTCGTAATGATTGGGGGCGGTGGTAAGGAAGTCAAAACATCGGCCGCCGACGATCAAGGACACTCCCGCGGTGGGACGGAGCAGAAAGTGCTCATCGCCTGGCTGGCGCAGCATCCTGAGTATCGCGCCGCGGTGGACGCGGACTGCGCCTGCGATGAGTTGCTTCGATTAAATCCGGGCGCACATCCCTATACCGCGACGGGCGATTTCGCTCACGATGGCAAGACCGATTTCGCGGCCGCAGTGATCAACAAGCAGACCGGAAGGTTTGCACTTCTCATTTTCAACGGGCCGATCGGGGGCGATCCGGTGAAACCAGCATTATTCCTCGTGGATTTGGATCTTCGGCGGCAGGGCCTGTTTTTCGGTCTGTCATTCGAGGAGCCGCCGCGCCTGTACCTTGGATATTACAATTCCGACGATTTTCGGCGCTTCGTTCCTACAAACACTTACGTTCTCGAAGACGTTCTACCCGACTCACCGCCCGCCGGAACCTCTTTTCGGTTGAAGGCCATGTCAAGAACGGGAGTCGGATTGGTTTTGCCCCGGCTCCAAACCTTACCATTCTTGAAACATCAGCAGAGCGGGGGCTTCGGCGGTCTCGAACCTGCGGGCGATTCCTTGAGACATGGAACCAGCCCGCGTAAACGTCTGGTCGGTGCTTGCGGGCGTGAACCGGTGCTCGGGGGGTGGCCCGATCCCCATTGTCCGCCGGCACGCTCCTGATCGACGTGCGAAGCGCGAGCTGGGGTCACTGCTTGTCGATCTTTCTGTCGAGCCTGACGGCAGTTATTATTCCATTTATTCCATTAACAACGGATTCAGGAAGCGGTCACGAGGAATCAGTGAGTTAGGTTGCCTTGTATCAACGCCTTGGACGCATAAGTCTTTTATTGACAAACGCCGACTAATTTCCCAAGCTGGACGTCAGCGGTTGGGCCGTGCAAAGCGCAGAATGACTGGTGGTCAGCCGCCAAGCACCCGGGGGGTAATCAGGCTCGGTCCGCGGACACTCACATTCATGCCGATCGTGTGCCAGAAATCGTTTCGATGTCACGCGCCCACCAGGCTAACGGGTTTCGTACTTGCCATCCTTCTTCGACGTTTGGGGACGCCCAAGTCAGCGACTTCGCTACCTGAAGCGAAAAGCCTCGGTAGCGATATGTGTACCTGGTT
>CAWFZU010000118.1:0-3745 GCA_963820195.1 uncultured Acidobacteriaceae bacterium
CTAAGCCCGAGCGCATCGGCGGCCTTGGAGATGTTGCCGTCGCAGCGGCGCAGAACCTTGCGGATAAGCAGGGCTTCGACCTCGTCGATGCTCATGTTCTCAAACGACGGAGCGGCGGAGCGCGCGGGGGCGATGGCCAGGTTGACCGGCTCGATTTGTTCGCCGCGGCAGAGCAGCACGGCGCGCTCCACCGTATGTTCCAGTTCGCGCACGTTGCCCGGCCACGCATACTGCATCATCTGCTGCATCGCGTCGGGCGAGAAGCCGTCTACCTGTTTGCGATAGCGCGCGCGATTGCGGCTCAGGAAGTGCTGCGCCAGCAGCGGGATGTCCTCGCGCCGGTCGCGCAGGGCAGGCAGGTGAATTTCCACGGTGTTGATGCGGAATAGCAGGTCTTCGCGGAAGTTGCCCGCCTTGGCCTCTTCGTGCAAATCAGCGTTGGTGGCGGAGAGCAGGCGCACATCGACGCGGCGAGTCTGCGAGGAGCCGACGCGTTCCAGTTCGCCTGTCTCCAGAACGCGCAGCAGTTTGGCCTGCTGGCGCAGCGGAACGTTGGCGATCTCGTCGAGAAAGAGCGAGCCGCCGTTGGCCAGCTCGAAGCGTCCGATGCGGTCGCTGCGGGCGTCGGTGAAGGCGCCCTTTACGTGGCCGAATATCTCGCTCTCGAAGGTTCCCTCCGGCAATCCGCCGGCATTGACCGCGACCAGGGCCATGCGCGAGCGCTGCGAGGCCGAGTGCAGCAGTTTGGCGACGATCTCCTTGCCCGTGCCGTGCTCGCCGGTGATGAGAACGTTGGCGTCAGAGGGGCCGACCTGCGCGATCAATTCCAGGACCGGCTGCATGGAGGGCGCGCCGGCGACAAACTCCGGCATCCCTTCGGAGCGCAGCAGGCGGTTTTCCATCTCCAACTGGCGGGCGCGGCGCAGAGCTTGATGCAACTCGGCGTGGACGCGAATCAGCGAGAGAAGCCGCTCGTTCTCCCAGGGTTTCTGGATGAAGTCGCGCGCGCCGCGCTTGATGCTTTCGACGGCCAGATCGATGTTGCCCCAGGCGGTCATCACGATGACCGGCAGCCGCGCGTCGAATTCCCGGATGCGAGCCAGCAGGTCGAGGCCCTCCTGGCCTGAGGTGGTGTCGCGGGTGTAGTTGAGGTCGATCAGCAGCACATCGTAGTCGCGTTCGCCCAGCGCTTCCAGCAGCAGCTGGGGCGAGCGCACACAGTCCACGGCGAAGCCCTGCGGGACCAGCAGCAGTTCGACGGCCTCCAGGATATGCGGTTGATCGTCGGCAACCAGAACGCGAATTGGCTCATTCTTACTCGTGATGGTCTGCCTCCACTACTCCGGCGAATCCTGCGGCTGCAACGATCGGCTCGGCGGCGCGATGCAAAACGGTTTGTGTTGAGGCGAGCATGGTCCCTCTCCGTGATTCTACGGCTAATGAGTCACTACGCCCAATTTCGCGTCGTCGATGGAGACGCCTGTCCGCTCCAGCGTCTCCCCGGTGGCGCGGGCGATATCCACCTTCGCCTTCTCGTAGGCCGTTTTTGCAGTGTCCAAAGCGGACTCGGCTTGGGCCAGCGCGCTTTCCGCGTTCAGGGTATCGAGACCGGATTTCGCACCGAGCAACCGTTCCTGTTTGGTGATGTCGAAGGTCTTCTGGGCAAGGTCGCGCGCTTTCTCGGCTGCTTCGACGTGGGCCTGCGCCTGTTCAAGAGCAAACTTCGAGTTGCGCACGTCGAAGCGAATGCCCTTCTGCTGCTGCTCGGAGGAGATCTCGCTCTGGCGGTACTGCAACACGGCGCGGAATTGATCAGCCTTGGCCTGGCGGTTGCGCAGATTGATGGAAAGCGTCATCCCAACCTGGTATTCAGGGGACGAGTAATTGAATGTGTTCACGAACATGCTGGGGAAGCCGGTGGGCAGATTGGTGGAGCAATCCTGCGTGCTGGGGTTGCACAAGGGATTCACGGGACCGGCGGTGCCCGCGCCGGCATAAAGGCCATACAAGTTGAGAGTCGGCAAAAGCTCGCTGTTGATGTCCTTCAGGGCCTGCTTCTGCACTTCGGCCTGCATCTGGTAGATGGCGACCTCGGGGCGCTTCTTCTCGGCCTCGGAGATGAGTTCGTTGATGGATTTGCCGGCATTCGGATCGGGATCTCGCCTGCATGTCGAGCGGAATGACCGGCATCTCGTCGATCATGGGATCATCGACCTTGGTGAGCGCGTTCTTCATCAGCAGCTCGTTCAGCCGAAGGCTGGCGCGCGCCACGGTGAGGTTGCCTTCGGCTTGTGCCACGGCAGACTGATCCGTCATGACCTGCATCGCGGGGATGGCCTGGAGTTCGAGCTGCTTCTGATCGTCGGAGAGATTCTTGTTGGCGAAGCCGAGCGAGCGCTCACTGATCTGTTCACTCTCGTAGGCGTTTACGAGGTCCCAGTAAATATTCTCGACCTGAGTCACGGTGGCGATGACCTGTGCCTTGAAGGCAAGGTCGGTGATCTGGGAGTTGCGCTTGGCAATGCGGATAAAGCGCTCGTTGGTGGCGACTCCGAAGCCGGCTAGAAGGGGCTGGGCGATTTGCACCCGAAAATTGGAATACAGTTCAGGATTGATGAGGTTGTAAGGAGTGTTGCTGGCGACACGCTGGCCGAGATAGTTGACCTGGAGGCCCGTTCCGATGGGGAACGACTGGGAATAGGTCGACAGGACCTCAATCGTGTTGGTCTTCAGGATTCGGCACGCCGGTCAGAATCTCGTTGGCTTCCTGGGTGACGTTGTGATCGACGTAGCCCTGGAAGGTGAGGTAGGGATCGAACGACGAAACGCTGGTGCCGGCGCCTAGAGTTGAGGTGACGATGCCGCCAGCGCCGGCGGAGAATCCGGATCCGATCACTTCATCGCAAGCCGGTCCGGGTCGCCTGCGAGCTTCCCCGGCTGGCCGAGATTCTCCTCGCCAAAACCAGCCTGCACCGCAACCATCGGATGATCCGGATTGACGGATCGGAAGAGATGTGCGTGAAGTACGGAGTGGCCGAAGCGGTGCTGGTCGTCACCGAGACGGGCCGGAGCATCCGCGAAAACGGCCTGGAGATCCTTCCGGCTGCGACTCGCTCCTGGTCAGCAAGCCGGAGATTCGCCTTGCCCCGAGCTTTCCGCCGGCGAAAGAAGAATCGCTTCAGGCTCTCAGCCTGGCACTTCAGGCCGTTGTAAGCATCAGGCATTCATCACTGTTGCGTTTGATATCCCCGCCTCGGTCAACCTCTCGGCCCTCAGCTTGCCCGCCTCGGTGGCGCCGCCGGTCTCGCCCCTGACCGACCCGCGAGATGGAAGGCCTGGAGATTTCATCCCCGTTCGCTCTTCGGCCCCACGCTGGTCCGGCTCAAAGCGGCGGGTGGGCGCAGCATCAGTCATGAACGATACGCAAGGCTACCTGGAATGATGGAGCAGGCCAGCTAGAACAGCACGGTCGCGGCCGACCCTGTCAAATCGCCCGCCATGTGCACCCCGGTGGTTGTCGGTTTGGAGAGGATAGCCCGATCCGGTTTTGACGCATACCCGGCCATTCTTTCCATTGTCTTTCCCCCATTTTAACACCGCACGGTGTAAACTTGAGATTGTCATTTGGCATCGAAGGGGAAACCGGGCTCTCAGCGGCGAGCCCGGGGCGGGGAGAGGACGCCGCCATGATCGAGCTGAAAGAGAGGGGCAACGAAATCGTGAGCCATCGGGCCGCTGCCGGGTT
>CAWFZU010000119.1:0-5531 GCA_963820195.1 uncultured Acidobacteriaceae bacterium
GTTCAGCGTGCTCCCGGTAACAAGAAGGATCAGGACCACCCCTGCCAGTCCGGGTGGTATTGCCATGAGGATGATGAACGGATCAACAAAGGAGGCGAACTGCGCCATCAGGATCAGATACACAAGAAGCACAGCAATGATCAGCCCTAGGCCGAACTCCGCGAACGACCGGTTCATTCTGACCACGGCTCCGCGAACCTTCAGAACCGTGTTCTTTTCGGTCTTGGTGTTCGCCAGGAGTTTATTGATATCGCTGCCCACCCCTTGTAACGCTTCTGTTTTGGTGGAGACATAAATGTCGATCACGCGCCGGATCTGGTAGTGATCCACCTCCGTTGGAGTATTGATCAGTTGTATATCCGCAACCGAGCTCAAGGGGGTATATCCGGATGTGTGATCGCCGCTCCAGGACGCAGCCGAATGAACGGAAGCCTGGCGAGCATCCTGCATGGGACTGTAACCGGCCGGCTGAACGCCGCGCAGAGGAATGCTTTCGAAGTCTTGCATGGACATATTGTTGAGAATGCGGTTGGCGTACTGGACAGTCACCATGTAGTTGTTGCCGCTCTTGGGATCGATCCAGTAGCTGGGGGCGACCATGCCGTCCGATGTCATGGCAGTAATGACGTTGTCCACCACGTCTTTAGCGGAGAGTCCGATGAGGCTGGCCTTCTCGCGGTCGATGTTCAGCTCAATTCCCGGGAAGTCCAGATTCTGGGGGATGTAGACGCCGCTCACGTTCGGCATCGATTTGATCTTCTCGGCGAGACTGGTGGCCAGAGTGTAGGCTCCATGCATATCCATCGAGCTGACCTGAATATCGATCGGAGCCGGCAAACCCTGGTTGATCACGCTATCGACGAGGCCGCCCGCCTGGTAGTATGCGGTAAGCTCCGGCATCTCGCGGGAGAGCTTGTCGCGCACGCGCTGCATGTATTCGTAGCTGCCGACGCTGTGGTCCTCTTTCAGGCTGACCTGCACGAACGCCGTATCCATCGAGGCGTTGGTGGTGTAGATAGCGGAGAGGTCGGGATAGACGCCGATGTTGGAGACGATCATGTCCAGATCCTTGGGAGGCACGACGCCGCGAATGATCGTCTCGACCTTGGCGATGTAGTCGTTGCTAGTCTCCAGGCGCGTGCCGCTGGGCATGCGCACGTCGATCACAAACTGGCCGGGATCGGTGCGCGGAAAATATGCGCGGCCCAGAAAGGGGACGGCCGCAACGAGCAGCAGCGCCACGCCGCCCAGGATGGCCGCGGCGGTAAAGCCGGGCCGCCGCATTGCCCGCTTGGCAAGGCTCTCGTACCAGTCAAGCATGCGCTCATACTTCTCGTTGAACGCTCTGTCGAATCGGGCAAAGAAGGACGACCTCGATTCAGTGCCGAACTCACCATCGTCCGTCAGACGGATGAATTTGGCGCAGTAGAGCGGCACCACCGTCATGGCAAAGAAATACGATGCGAAGATCGACAGCACCACGCCCAGCGCCAGCGGAGTGAAGATGTATTTGCTGACGCCGCTGAAGAAGGTGACCGGGAAAAACACGATGGCGGTCGTGAAGGTGGCGGCCAGCACCGCCATCGAGACTTCCGTCCCGCCGTTCTCCGCGGCAACCACCGGAGATTCCCCCATCTCCATGTGGCGGAAGATATTCTCGAGCACGATCACGCCGTTGTCGATAAGCCGCGAGAAGACCAGCGCCAGCCCGCCCAGAATCATGGTATTGATGGAGCCGCCCATGTAATTGGAAATCAGCAGGCAGACCACCATGGAGAGCGGCACGGCCAGCAGCACGGCAACTGTGGCGCGCGGGCTGCCCAGGAAGATCAGGATCATCACCCCGGCCAGCACCAGTCCGATGGTGGCTTCCCGTGTGACATTGCTGATCGCCAGCTTGACGAAGACGGACTGGTCGAAGACCACCGCCGTTTTCAGCGATTCCGGAATGTCGACAAGATGCTTGATGGCGGCCTTCATTCCGTCCACGATGGTGATCGTGTTGCTGTCGCCGCCCTGCTTGAAGACCGGTATGTAAACCGAGCGCTGTCCGTCGATGCGCACGATGTTGTACTGCAGCGCGCCCGAGTCCACCGCCTTGCCGATGTCGGCCACCAGGACCGAAGCGTTTCCTACCGACTTCAGCGGCATCGAGTTCATCGAGTTCGCGTCGGGAAACTGGCTGTTCGCGTAGATGTTGAAGTCCTTCGAACCGATGCGCACGTCGCCGGCCGGCAGAATCAGGTTCGAGCTGTTGACCGACTGCACCACGTCGTTCAGGCTGAGGTTGCGCGCTTCCATCTTTACCGGATCCACGTAGACCTGAATCTGCCGGTAGGTTCCTCCATAGGGCTGCGGGACCGAAGCACCCTGAACATTAGCTATCTGATTGCGCACCTGAAACTGAGCCAGGTCCTTCAGATTCGTCTCATTCAGCCCTTGACCTTTCAATGTCACCAGGCACACCGGCTGCGTCGAAGCGTCCATGCCCAGCACAACCGGAGGCAATGTACCAGGCGGCAGGCGGCGCAGGTCGGCCATGGCCAGGTTGGCGATGTTGCTCAGCGCAGCATTAGGATCGGTGCCCGGTTTGAAGTAGATCTTGATCAGGCTCACGCCCGTTAGCGATCGCGATTCGCTGTGGTCGATATTTGCTCCCAGCGTGAAAAAGCGCTCAAACGTGTTTGTTATGTCAGCTTCGATCTGCTCGGGCGGCATGCCGTTGTAGAACGTTGCCACAACCACCACAGGCATATCGATCTTGGGAAACAGATCGACCGGCATGCGAACGATGTTGACCGCCCCTACAAGCGAGACGATCAGGCACAGCATGATGATGAAGAACGGATATTTGAGAGCAAACTTCGGCATTACTTCGCACCTCCGTTGTTCTCGTTTGCTTCTGCTTTCATGTCGATCACACCGCCGGATTCGCGCAGTGATATCTGAGGCAGGCTCCTCAGTGAGCATCGGAGAAACCTGCTCGCCTTCGAAGTACTTCTCCTGAGCCTCCGAGAATCACGCGATCGCCGGGTTCAAGGCCGCTCTTGATCTCGGCCAGCCTCGATCCACGCAGCCCAACCTCCACGTTGCGGATGCGAACGCGATTGCTCGCATCCAGCGAGTAAACCGCTTCTCGATCTCCTTTGAGCACCAGCGCTTCAACCGGTATGGTGGTCACGTTGTGGGCATGAGCAAGTTCGAGTTGCGTGTTGGCGTACATGCCCGGGTCGATCGAGAGGTCCTCGTTTTCGACGTCGATCTCGGTCTCCATGGTTCGCGTTTCAAAGTTCACATCGCGGGTAAAGCGCGCGATCTTCCCCGTAAACGAGCGGCCGATGGCATCCACGCGAACCAGCATCGGGTCGCCGATATGCACATACTGCACATCGTCTTCCGGAATCGGCATGCGCAGGCGCAACAGGCCGCTCTGCGAAAGCCTGACGATCGGAATGTCTTGCTCGTTTGAATTCGTCCCGCTCTGGATCAGCGCGCCGGTGTCGGCATAACGCCAGACGACTACGCCGTCCAGCGGAGCCTCCACATTGGTGTAATTCTGAAGCGCTTGCACCCGGTCGTTGTCGCTGTGTGCCACCTCGGTATGCTGCTCGGCTGCTGCGGCGGCAGCTTTGGCCGCATCCACCTGCGACGCCGATGACAGGTCTTTGCTTTCGGCGTCGTCCAGTTCCTGCTGCGCAATCAGGCCGGGCTGTGCCTTGGAGGTTTCCAGCAACCGCTGATAATCGGCGTGAAGCGCTGAGTGAACGGCCTCTGCTCGCTTGATCTCATGCTGCGCGCGCAGCAGATCGTCCTTGGCCCGCTCCATCTCGAATCCGGTGCCCTTCAACTGCGCCGTCAACTCTGGAACTTCAAGCACTGCCAGAGTCTGGCCTTTACGGACTCTGTCGCCGATATCCACGTTGATCTTCACCATGAAGCCGCTGACTTTGGGATGTACGTCCACCACCTGGTAAGGCTGGAACTGCCCGGCTAGGCTCAAGGTGTGCGCAATATCTCCCCTGGCAGCCACGGCCACCTTCGCCGACGGCGTCTCGGCTGCACGCGCGTTCGGGTGTTGATTCATGACAATGTACGCAACGATGCCCGCCAAAACAGGAATCGTGATTCCTGCGGCGACGATCAAGGAGGTTCGCTTTCGCATATCTCGCATGCACCTCAAAATGAAGTTGGGATTGCTAGGTTCACGACGACAAGTCACATTCTCCGATGGAGAACATGGCCTCTTGCACGCGACCACATATCTTGATCGAATGCTTCCGAATGGAGGATGAAGGAGTGTCTAGGCGAGAACGGGAGGGGGACGAACGAAGAGGGTGTTCAAGACAGAGCGGTGTAGATGCAATAACTTATTAGCCCGCTTCTCCACTCTTCTTGATACCGGCGGGTTCAACACTCTGATGGCCAGCAACAGAATCAAGAAAACGGCGGTAGGCGCGGTGTAAATCACACTTGTGGATGTTTTAGATCGAATGACCAGCGGGTGTTCCGCGGTGCTCGATTGCTCATCTCTGGATAGAAGCTTGGCCTTTGGAATCTGATGGAAAGCAGTCTGAGGCGAATCGTAAAGGGACAGCTTGTATTCCAAGCCCCAGGCAAATACGCAAAAGGCCAATCCCAGGAACGCGAGGCTCCCAAAGAGACTGATCTTCCGATATTTGCCCCAACTATGCAAAGTCATCCAACCCGATCGAATTCTGATTGAACCTGCCGCCTGAACACACGTGGCTCCGGCTCGACCGTCGAATACATCAATTTGACAATATAATCCGCCAAAAGGTTGCATGTATATTCATATCTTTCATAAAAGTAACTATTCTCATGTAATCACAATCAGAGAGACAGCTCCGGGAGCCACCTCTGGGAAGATCGTTCAGATTGTCACAATCGATCTGAGAACTTAGGCAGCCCACTCCCGAGAGGCGGAGCAAACCAAACGGCAATCGCTTGGTAAACTCAATCATGACAATGGCTTCTCCCATTCTTCTGCAAGCGGCGACTCGACCGTCTCTAGGCTAGAACCGAGCCGATTCGTTACAGAACTGCGGGAACTATTTCTGTACCTGGAAGGCCCAGCAGGCGAAGATACTCTTGCGTGAGGATAGAACGCAAGCGAAGCGCTACCTCAGAATCGCAGGGAACCTCCAGTGAGCGGCAGTGGTCGATGGCGGCGCGCAGGTCGCGCAGGAATGCAATGCAAGCTGGGCACGCCTCAATATGCTGGCGCATCTGGTCGCAAGTGCGGGCTTCCACTTTGCCATCCAGATACTCCGAGAGGTTCAAGAAAAGTTCGCGGCACTCGGAGGGGCGTTGTCCGCTTTTAGCTTCCGGAGCCTGAGGCTTTGTCCCGGCTCGCTTGGCGCCGTCCGGCTGATGAGGTGTGCCGTCCAGAATCCTGTTCATCTCTTTGCGCACGGAAAGGCGTGCCCGATGCAGGCGAACCCGGACTGTCCCTGGCTGTAGATCGAGAATCTGCGCGACTTGTTCGGTTGTCAGTCCTCCATGTCGTGGAG
>CAWFZU010000120.1:0-12961 GCA_963820195.1 uncultured Acidobacteriaceae bacterium
CCCACGTGATCGCCGCCGCGAGCAGGATTGTCGCGCCTGCCGAGATCTTCGTCGTCATCGGCCACCAGGCGGAGAAGGTGCGGGCAGCCGTGGCCTCCACCGGCGTCAGCTTTGTCGAGCAGACCGAGCAGCTCGGCACTGGCCACGCGATTCAGTGCGCACGCGAGGCCATCGCCGGATACGACAACATTCTTGTCCTCTCCGGTGATGTGCCGCTGATTCGGCCAGAGACGATTGACCAGCTCTGGCGCTTCCATCTGGCCGAGCAGGCGGCGATGACCATCCTGACCGCCGCGCCCGCCGATCCCACAGGCTACGGCCGCATCGTGCGCTGCTCTCCGGATTCGCCGGAAGTGGAAGCCATCGTCGAGCAGAAGGCGCTTACCGCCGCGCAGCAGAGCATCGGCGAAATCAACTCCGGCATCTACGCCTTCCAGACCGCGCCGCTGCTGGCTCATCTGGATAAGCTCACTACTGACAACGCCAACAAGGAAGTGATTCTCACCGATATGGCTGGCCTGCTGCGCGCCGCGGGCCAGCGCGTGGTCGCCATTCAAGCCGCCGAGGCGGTTGAAGTGTTGGGCGCAAACACCATCGCCGAATTGGTTGCTCTGGACGCGAATCTACGATTGAAAACGGCCAACCAACTGATGGCCGCTGGCGTGACCATCTTCCGGCCCGAGACCTGCGTGATCGACGCAGAAGTCGAGGTTGCCGCCGATACGGTGATCGAGCCCTTTGTGCAATTGCTGGGCCGTACTCGCATCGGCGGCGATTGCCGGATCCGCTCTTACTCGGTGATAGAAAACTGCACACTGGGCCGCGGCGTGCTCGTTCGTCAAAGCTGTGTTCTGGAAGAGAGCACGGTCGCGGATGGCGCCAAAATCGGTCCTTTCGCGCACCTGCGTCCGGGCAGCGAGATCGGCGAAGACGCCCATGTGGGCAACTTTGTCGAAACCAAAAAAGCGAAGCTGGGCAAGGGCGCCAAGGCCAACCACCTCACCTACCTGGGCGATGCCGAAGTGGGCGCGGGAAGCAACATCGGCGCCGGGGTCATCACCTGCAACTTCGACGGCGTGAACAAGCACAAGACACGCATCGGCAAGGAGGCCTTCATCGGCAGCGATTCCACGCTGGTTGCGCCGGTTGAGGTGGGCGATGGGTCCTACGTCGGCGCCGGCTCCTGCATCACCCACGACGTGCCCGCGGGAGCACTGGCCGTGAGCCGTGCTCGCCAACTCACCAAGGAAGGCTGGACCGCGGCCCGCCGCGCCCTCCGGCATAAGGAGTAGACCTATGACCGCATTGACCGCTCAGGAAATCGCTTCCCGTCTCGGCGCTCTGCCCGGTTGGCAAATCAATAAGGGGGAGTTGACGCGTACCTTCAGTTTCAAGGACTTCCTTGCCGCGCTGGCCTTCGTCAACCGGGTCGGCGAGCAAGCCGAGAAGGCCGGCCACCATCCGGACATCGACATTCGCTACAACCGGGTGCGTCTGGGGTTGGTTACGCACGACGCCGGCGGCCTGACGGCGAAGGATTTCGAGCTTGCGACAGTCATCGACGGGCTGCTCTGACTCCGCAGAGGCGGTTCAGCCGGCTTCAAGTCGGGTTTCGCCGGCTGAATCGCACTCGGCAATCCTGAAATCTGGATTTGGGATTCCCGTATCTTCTCGGTATATATTTAGGATTGTTGTCCCACTCTACAGGAAAACCTCTCATCCTTCGCCGACGTTGAAGCAGTTGCTATCCCTCCGGCCTGCGCCTGCCGGTGATTGCAACATGGTTGTCGACGATGCTTGATAAGTCTAAGAATACAAATAGCATGACACAGATTATTCAGCTTCAAGCCATCCGATTAATAACAGATAAAGTCTCGTTTCGGGACACAGAGATACCTCGAAGGATCATTCTCTGAAGATTGAGCAAATATTTAAATTTTTGTATTTGACTTCGACTGAATCTATGCTATGGTGTATATATTCCAGTTGAGGAGGCGTCTGAACCTGTCGCCTCCGAAGCAGGAAGTAGTTTGCGTCACTGGCCTCCCGGCACGAACAGCTCGACCGTTCGTGCCGCCTTTTTTTTGCGCCAAAATCAACGCCCGCACGCCGCTAGTCCCTCTCATGACCGCACCGGCTTTCGATTCTTGCTCGCTTCGGTCTAAAATAGGAGCCAAGGGGTTCGTATGACGAAAAACTGGATGAAGCGCCGTTGGGTTCTGGCTCTGGCGGTCTTTGCCGTAACCGTGGCCAGCTATGCGCAGTGGTCGAACCCGGCCGACGATGTTCCCGCCTATCACCCCTCCGCGCCGCTCAATCTAAAAGCCCTGCCGCCGATTCTCTCCGGCGCCCAACTGACCGGCGAACACTTCCGCTACCCCTGGCAGGTCCACGCCTACCAAGTGGCGGCCAAGGTCAGCAGCGTCATCTACCAGCTTCCCTGCAACTGCCGTTGCGATCGCGCCCTGGGCCACACCAGCCTGCGCAGTTGCTATGAGAACGCGCATAGCACCGAGTGCGATACCTGCGCCAAGGAGGGCTTCTTCGCCTACCAGCAGACCAAGCTCGGCAAGACCCCGGCCCAGATTCGCGCCGCCATCGCGCGCCACGAGTACGAGAGCATCGATCTGGAGAAGCAGTAGGCCGGCAGAAAATCCCGAATTGGCGTAAAATCTATGTAGCAGCACGAGCCAGTTGGCCCGGTACTTCCCTGATTTGGGGGCGTCACGGTTTCGACGGGATCGATTGCGGCTTAGGAGTCATGCCGGGGTGTGGGCACCCGTAATCGCCTGCAAAAACAAAGTTGCCGACTACAGTCTGCCACTTGCAGCTTAATTAAATAAGCTGCCGTCTTCCACGGCTTCGCCTATGGGCTGTGAGCGGACGTCATACAGTAGGCTGGCGGCTGCGGCTCGGTCCGTGTTGCATCCGCGAGATCATCGGACTAGTTTTCGGCACATCTTGTCCGCTCTGAGTGCCGGGGGCGAAACCAAAGGAACCGGACAAAGCATGAACACTCCTGGCTGACAGCGATTTCGGACGCGGGTTCGACTCCCGCCGCCTCCACCAATTTGATGCAAGTCGCACAGGCCACTGTGCGCTCCTCTCAGTTTCCTTGTACAACTTCATTTTCAAGCGTGCCGATCGGGTCGATGGTGATTCGAATCCGATCTCCGCTGGCGAGGGTGAAGGAATTCGGCGGGACAATTCCAGTCCCCGTCATCAGGAATGCGCCGCAGGGAAAGCTGTTGTCGCGATAGAGGTATTCAACGAGAGTGGCTGGCGCGCGTTTCAGCTCGGCAAGCGTTGTAGCTCCGGAAAACTCCGTGCGTCCATCGCGCGCGATCTCCAGGCTGATGGGAGTAGAGGTTGGGAGAGGCTCACTGCTAACGAGGATGCAGGGGCCCAATGCGCAGCTACCGTCGTAGACCTTTGCCTGGGGAAGATAAAGCGGATTTTCTCCCTCGATATCGCGCGAGCTCATGTCGTTTCCGGCTGTATAGCCGATAATCTGGCCCCGATGGTTGATCAGCAGCGTCAGTTCCGGCTCTGGAACCGACCATGCAGCATCCTTGCGAATGCGCACGTAACCTTCGGGGCCGGCCACGCGGTGTGGCGTCGATTTAAAGAAGAGTTCGGGACGTTCCGCGGAGTAGACGCGATCATAAAAATCGCCACCGCCCGCGGTTTTTGACTCATCCATGCGCGCGCTGCGGCTGCGGTAGTAGGTGACGCCCGCGGCCCAGACTTCCTGGCTACCGATGGGGGCTTCGATCTTGGCCGACGGAAAATCCTTCGCTGGCTCTCCCTTATTGACGATGGAGAGAAGATACCCATGCAGATCGTCATGCGTTACGAGCGCATCCCAGGAAGACAAGGGGACACGGTAGTAGCTGCCATCTTGCTCCATGTAAGGTCCGTTGCTGGTGCGGTAAAGTTTCACGATTGCTCCTTCAGTTGCGAAACGATCTTGTCCACGTCATAGACGCAGCCTCCCCAGACACCTCCGCTGGCATGAACCAGTGCAGCCCAGAGTCGGGTGTCGTCGGGCAGTTGGGGATGAGGACGCAGATCCGCGCGGGGCTTACGCTGCGCAAGGCGGCGCGAACCTTCCTCGGCGCCGAAGATCTCATCCGCGTCTCCCACAAACTGGAGTGAGCCGGTCAGCGATTCGCGATCGATGACAATTTCAATTTGGTCGCCTTCCTGAATCTTGCCGATCGGCCCGCCGGCGAGCGCCTCTGGCGAGATGTGGCCGATGCAGGCCCCGGTGGAGACGCCGCTGAAGCGCGCGTCGGTCAGAACGGCAACGTGCTTGCAGTGGGGAAGCTGCTTGAGCGCCGAAGTGATTTGATAGATCTCCTGCATACCGGCGCCTGCCGGCCCGCCGCAGATGAGAACGATGACATCGCCGTGCGCGACCTGACCGCTCTTGATCGCCTGGATGGCCGCTTCTTCCGTGACGAATACTCTGGCTGGACCAAGATGGCGATAGACGTTTTTCTCATCGACGAGCGAGGGATCGATCGCGGTGCTCTTGATGACCGAGCCTTCCGGCGCGAGATTGCCCACCGGGAAACAAATCGTAGAGGTCAGCCCTCTGGACCGGGCGCGATCAGGCGACAGGATGACATCGTCGGGATCGATACCGTCCAGCTCAGTCAGGTTGCGGCGCAATTCGGATCGCCGGCGGCTTTCGCGCCACCAATCGAGTGACGCGCCGAGTGGCTCTCCGGAGACTGTCATCACGCTGGTGTCGAGAAGTCCAGCCTCTCGCAGGTGCAGCATCACCTCAGGCACGCCGCCGGCAAGAAAGACCTGCACGGTAGCGAAGTTGAGCGGGCCGTTGGGCAAAGCATCGACGAGACGCGGCATTTGGCGATTGACCTCGGCCCAATCGCCAGCCGTGGGCCGGTGCAGCCTGGCGGCATGAGCGATGGCGGGAATGTGCAACAGAAGGTTGGTGGAACCGCCGAAGGCCGCGTGGAGCACCATGGCGTTGCGGATTGCCTCCGGCGTCAACACATCCTCAGCTCCAATTCCCAGTTGGTGCAAGCGCAGAATCGCGCGGGCCGAGCGCCGGGCTGCATCGAGCCAGATGGGCTGACCGGAGGGCGCGAGCGCGGTGTGAGGCAGAGCCAGTCCCAGCGCCTCGCCAACTACCTGGCTGGTTGCCGCAGTGCCCAGGAACTGGCAGCCGCCGCCAGGAGAGGCGCAGGCGCGGCAACCCACCTCGGCAGCGTACTTCAATGTGATCTGATCCTGAGCGAAGCGCGCGCCGATGGTCTGAACTTTTCCCGCATCCTCTCCCGACTCGGGCAAAAGCGTGACGCCTCCGGGAACAAGAACGGCGGGCTGCTTCCCCGCCGATAGCCAGCGCCATCATCATGGCGGGCAAACCCTTGTCGCAGGTGGCGATGCCGATCACTCCCTTGCCGGTGGGCAGCGAGCGCATCAGGCGGCGCAGCACGATCGCGGCATCGTTGCGAAAGGGAAGAGAGTCCAGCATTCCGGCCGTGCCCTGTGTGCGGCCATCGCATGGATCGGTGCAAGCCCCAGCGAAGGGAACGGCGTGCAGGGCCTTCAATTCGCGCGCCGCTTCCGCCACCAGCAAGCCGACTTCCCAGTGCCCGGTGTGGAAGCCGAGAGCAATGGGTTCACCATTCTCGGCGCGCAGTCCGCCGTGCGTGCTCAGGATCAGAAACTCGGGGTCGAGCAGCCGATCCGGGTTCCAGCCCATTCCGGCGTTTTGCGTCAGGCCGAAGAGATTTCCGGAGGGCTGTGTCAGCAGCATCTCCGATGTGAGGGGCAACGTTCCCGCGGGCCCTCGTGCGTGCGTGGCTACGTTGAGAAGACCGGGGTCTGCCGTCTCCAGCACCGATGTGAGCGAAATAGTGGCGATTGGAGTTTCCTTTCGCTCTCAAGTATAGAGACCGCGCGCCCATTGGGGTAGCGGCTCCCAGGATGCTGGAACACCATGGAGGTGGTATAAAACTTGTGTGGTCGATAAACTCCCGCCAAACTCGGCGCCCCGCCAGCCGGGTTTGCGGCTCCGCTGGATCTTCCTGATGCCGGCAGTCTTCGTTACCTATAGCCTTGCTTATCTGGATCGGGCAAATTACGGCTTCGGCGCGGCCGCCGGGATGGCCGATGCGCTGCACATCAACAACTCCCGGTCTGCTTTTCTCGGCTCGCTCTTCTTCTTCGGCTACTTCCTTTTTCAGATTCCCGGCGCGGCCTACGCGCGGCGCAAGAGCGCTACGCGGCTGATCTTTTTTGCGCTGATCAGCTGGGGCGCGGCGGCGGCCTTGACGGGCGTGATCCGGGAGTTCTGGCTGCTGGCTTTGGACCGCTTCCTGCTGGGCGTGGCGGAGAGCGCGATCTTTCCGGCGATTTTGATACTGCTGACCCACTGGTTTACCCGCGCCGAGCGCTCGCGGGCCAATGCGGTTCTTCTGCTCGGCAATCCGGTGACAATCCTATGGATGTCCGCGGCCACCGGATTCCTGATCAAGGCCGTCGGCTGGCAGATGACCTTTGTTCTCGAAGGAATTCCAGCGATTCTTTGGGCGTTCATCTGGATTCTCATCGTGCGCGACCATCCGCATCAGGCGCAATGGATGAGCAGGGAGTGCTGTGGCCATCTGGAGAGCGAGCTGGAGTCGGAGCAGAAGACGCTTCCGCCCATGGCGAACTTCCGGGCGACACTGCGTGTGCATGGCGTGCTCCTGCTGTGCCTGCAATACTTCTGCTGGAGCGCTGGAATTTACGGCTTTGTGCTCTGGCTTCCCACCATGATCGGTGCTGGGTCGTCGCGCGGGATTGAGATGGTAGGCCTGCTCAGCGCCGTTCCTTTTTTGCCGGCAATCATTCTCATGATGGTGATCGCGTATATCTCCGATCGGACGCTCAATCGTAAACGCTACATCGGCCCGTTTTTGGTGCTTGCAGGAGTTGCGCTCTTCATCTCTTCGATGACCGCTGGGTACAGCTTCTGGCTGGCGTATACATTCCTGATCGTCGCCGGCGGCGCCATGTTCGCGCCCTACGGACCCTTTTTCTCGATTGTGCCGGAGATGCTGCCGAAGAATGTGGCCGGTGAAGTGATGGCCCTGGTCAATAGCTGCGGGGCGCTGGGCGGCTTCGCGGGAACGTGGCTGGTTGGTCTTCTTCAGGCGCTTACCGGCAATTCGCGCGCCGGATATTTCCTGATGTCGATGCTGCTCATGCTGGCCGGCGGAATCATCTTCAGGCTGAAGGACGCGAAGCCGCCAGCAATTCCTGAGAGAGGACACGGCTCGCCTCAGAGCGCATCGCGCGTGAATGCGCCATTGACCAAGCCGCCAAATGCCAAGAGGATTTTCATCTTTCAGTTCATCCGGCAGAGCAGCCTGGGGAAAATCCTGATAGCAGACAGGCCGCGCAAAGCGATAGATGGCTTGCGTGCCAACCGAAGTGTGGCGGCTGTCGCTGGTGGCGGGATACGGCCCGCCATGCACCATGGCGTGACAGACCTCGACGCCGGTGGGATAGCCGTTGACGACGAGCCTTCCTGCCTTGCGCTCCAGAATTCCAACCAGATCGGCGAAATCGGCCAGGTCGGCCTCGCTTCCGTGCAGGGTCGCCGTGAGCTGTCCTTCGAGTGCGCAGGCAAGCACGGTCAACTGCTGCCGGTCTGCGTAGCGAACGATGAGTGTGCTGGGTCCAAAGATCTCCTTCATCAACTCGGGGTCGCGGAGCAGTTCGCCTCCCTCGATTTGAAAGAGAACCGGAGAAACATCGACTGCGCCGGTGTTCTCGGGCGCCGGCTGCGCAAGGATATCCACGCCGCCATGGCCTTGCCGCCGCGCCACTCCGGAATTGTAACTCTTGCAGATTCCTTGGGTCAGCATGGGAGACGGCGCTGCTTGCCGCACGAGAGCCGCAAGTTCGGCCACCAGCGCATCCGCGGATTCATTCCGAGGCAAGTAAACCAGTCCGGGCTTGGTGCAGAATTGCCCCACACCCAGCGTGAAGGAGGCAAAAAGCCCTTTCGCGATCTCCGCGCCGCGCGTGCGCAGGGCTTCCGGGAGCACGAAAAGTGGATTGCTGCTGCTCATCTCCATAAAGCAGGGGATGGGTTCGGGACGCGCCGCCGCCAGTTGCATCAACGCCTTGCCGCCGGAGAGCGATCCCGTGAAGCCTACAGCTTTGATGGCCGGATGCTGCACCAGCGCCGACCCAACCAGAGCGCCGGAGCCGAAGATCAGCGCGAAGACGCCCGCCGGCAGGCCGCACTCCCGCAAGCTGCGGCAGATGACTTGCCCCACCATCTCGCTGGTTCCCGGATGCGCCGAATGCGCCTTGACGATTACCGGATTGCCCGCCGCGAGTGCGGAGGCTGTATCCCCTCCAGCCACGGAAAAGGCCAGAGGAAAATTGCTGGCGGCAAAGACCGCAACCGGGCCCAGCGGACACAGCACGGAGCGAATATCGGCCCTGGGCAACGGCATTCGCTGCGGCTCCGCGGGATCGATGCGCGCCATGGCCCACGAGCCTTCTTCGACCACCTGGGCAAAAAGCCGAAGCTGATTGACGGTCCGCGCCACCTCTCCCTGCAGGCGCTTTTCCGGCAGCGCAGTTTCCTGATGGGCTCGTTCCACCAACTCCGGCGCAATCGATTCGATTCCCATGGCGATGTGGCGAAGGAATCGGCCCTTCTCCATGCCGGGCAGCCTGGCAGTAGATTGCGAAGGCCTCTTCCGCCAGGTTCGCCGCGCGATCGACATCTTCCGTGGAAGCGCAATGATAGACCGGATCGAGGCGGGCTCCCGTCGCCGGGTTGAAGCCTGCGAATGCAGTCCCGGCTCCCTCTCGAGGCTCGCCGTTGAGAAGTGAATATCCAGTTAACATAATGGCCTCAATTCTAGCAAAGCACCGGCGGCCATCGGCATTCCAGGACAAACGCATCTTACGCCGGCGAAGGGAACGCTTACTGTAGCGGTCGAGTAAGCAACTCAGGAGCGGGAGGTGGAGTACGGAGTCTTCCGGCGGGCTGGCCGGGTAGCGCAAAAGGGTCATAATCCTAATCCGATAGTGTATCGTTTTTTGGACAGACTCATTACCTTTGATTCGTTATGCGTAATCTGGCGTCGCTCTTAATTCCTCATTAAGATCGGCACAGGTCTAAAATACTTTAGCCTTTTTAAGAAGTATTCATTCAGGGCTAAAGATTTCCCCTAGGAGCAAGCCTTGATGACCAATTGTGAAGTCGGTGAAGATTTTGAGATCAGCTCCCGGTTTCGCCACACTGTCGAAGAGCAGATTGCGCGCCTGGAGAAGAATGCCGAGATCGACGAAGCGCAGGTTGCCCTGCTGGAGGACGACGACCACATTCGCAGGCAGATGCGGCTTGTGGCCCTGCAGCGGGCCGAAGCACTGCGCATGAGGCTCATCCTCGATCGCGCGAACACCGCCGGTCCCGCCCGATGATCGCGCTCTGATTTCTCACAGTGTATAAAAATACATAGAACGGCAAGGGCCGCGCCTCTTATATAAAGCGCGGCCCTTGCCGCATCCAAAACAGTGAACTGTGGTCCGTTTGCATTTCAGATTTGACTCGAATAGATTTCAGTTCCTGGACAGATGAAGCCGATGACTCCGGCTGCGCAACTGTCGAGGTCTTCCGTCTGCCTTCGACTCTTTACTGGCCACGGTTCACGGTTCATTGCCGGCAAAGGGATTCCGCCTGGATCGCCCTCGCCGGCTTCGAGGAAGGCGTCGAAGAGGGTGGCATAGAGAGCTTGACGGCCGGCCAGCTTCTGGTTGCGGGAGCGCAGAAAGCTGAAGCGGAAGTTCGAGCAAGGCTCCAGTTCGGCCAGGAATGCGGACGAAAAGAAGGTGTGGTTCTCGGCCACAGCCATGACGATCAGCGTGCGCCAGCTCATGCGCAGCAGATCTTTGAGCACAGCCGTGCCGTTCTCCAGCTTGTCCATGCGGCTCGCCACGTGCTGGCTGAAGTGGAGCAGTTGCGCGACCAGGGTGTCCAGCGGCTCACCCTGCGCGGCGGCGCGGGTGAAGAGCGTGAGCGATCCGCGCTGGAGATCCTCGCGCACATCTTGCAAGTCGTCTCCCAGTTGCAGCAGCACGCCCCACTCGAAAGAAAATTGGCACTCCTCGGGAGTAAGCCAGGGCTGCGCGAGACAAGCATCGGCGAGAACGGAGCTGCCGCCCTTGGCGCAACTGATGCGCAACACCTCATCAGCCTCGAGGGAGCGATCGAGAAGGCCGCCGTGGTTGAGTTGCGCGAGACTTTGCCCCTGGGCGCGATGAATCGCCAGCAGGCTCTCGTAGACCTGAGGGCAGCGTTGCCGCGGATACTGCTTTTCAATCATTTGCACCATTGTCCACACGGCCGCTTCACGAGGAACGCCGGCGTCCGTGGGCTGGCCGCGCAAGCGCTGGCGGAAGCGCTCATTGAAGCCGAGCTTCTCCGCGGTGGAGATCGATGGATCGTCGAGATAGTTGTCGCTATAGGGGTAAAGCAGGCTGTAAGCCAGGATCGACGGAGTCAGTTCCATACGCAGGCCAAGCAGCGCCTGCATACCGCAGGCGATCCAGGCATTGCGGCAGGCCTGGATGGTATCGGCCATGCTCAGTGTGGGGTCAAAGCTGCGTGTCCAGCGCGCCAGCTCTGTGCCCACCGGAAAAAAGCTATTGGTGAGCAGGTCGATGGCCCCTGCTTCGAGGCCCAGCGCGGCGGCGGCAAAGCCGGGAAAGAGCGCGACGATGCGCTGCTGCGCCCGATGCCGTTCAACCGGGTTGCTCCGCGCCCGGCGCGCCTCGCGTTCCACGGCGCTCAGGCCCTGGTCGTAGGCCTTCTCGTGCGCGCGCTGCTCGTTCCGCGTCTGGCGCGGAAGCGCGGGCAGGGAGCGCGCCGCGCAAGCCTTCCACGCCGCGATGCTCTGCGCAGCCTGCGCCTCAACCCACGCCCAACTGAAATGCTCTTCCATCTGCTGAGGGTGTACGAAAAGCGACACTGAAGGGTTCCATCATAGAAGATGGCCGATGGAAATCCACAATGTATCCCAAATCCACAGCTCCGATCCACACTCCAAAGGCCTGATAATACCGCTATGCCGTTCTGGGAAGGAGCGGTTTGCATGGAGTTGGATTATTTCGTGGCCGATGTTTTCACCGATACCGCGCTAGCCGGCAACCCGCTGGCCGTAGTGATGAATACTTGTGACCTGACGACCGAGCGCATGCAGCAGATCGCCCGCGAATTCAATCTTTCAGAGACCACATTTGTTGAGCGCCGTCCGGCCGCGGTGGAGCAGGCCGAGGGCGTGCGGGTGCGCATCTTCACCACCCAGGAGGAGCTGAACTTTGCCGGCCATCCCACGCTGGGCACTGCCAGCGTGCTCAAGCTCCATGCGCCGGAGACCGTGCGGGACGGCGCCGTCACACTCAGCCTCAACGTGGGCGCGGTGCCGGTGCGGTTTAGCGGTGAAGGGCTCTTCGGCGAGATGACGCAGCGCGATCCGGAGTTTGGCGCGGAGCTGGATCCCCGCGAAGTGGCTCGGCTCACCGGGCTGGCCGTCGACGACCTGGACCCCAGCCTGCCGCCACAGATTGTCTCTACAGGCACAGCATTCGCGATTGTGGCGCTGCGCTCTGCAGAAGCTCTGGCCCGGCTCAGAGTGAACCAGCCAGAGGCCACGGCGTGGTTGCGGGCGCGCGGCGGGCGCTGGTTCTTCGTACTCGCTCCAACTCTCGGACAAGAGGACGGCCATGCGCCCCGCTACCGCGCCCGGATGCAGTTCTACGGCGGGGAGGACCCGGCCACCGGCTCGGCGGCCGGCTGCGCCATCAGCTACCTGGTCCAGCGCGGCGCCGTCGCGCCCGGTGTGCGCATCCACGTGCGGCAGGGCGTCGAGATCGGCCGCCCCAGCGATCTCTACCTGACTGCGCATTTTCAAAATGTGTCGGAGCAATCCAGATCAGCGAAGATCACGGATGTGCGCGTGGCGGGCAGCACCGTTCTTGTGGCATCTGGACGGCTTTTCCTGCCGGTTTGCACACGCTTTCAACAGGAATTCATCATTACAAGTGATGGTATGTGTTAAATCTAGCCCGTTTACTCACGTTCCTTTCATTTTTTAATAAAATCGTTTCGCTAAAAATTCCCCCTTCCCATCGGCCTCCATTCGCCGTAATGTTGGCTCTCATTGAAGGATTTTGACCGGCGCATGAGCCGGATTTTTTCCTTGGCATCAATCCATCATTGACCGGGGCGAAGGCATCCGCCTGAGCATCGAAAGCCGGTTGCCGCATTGCAGGTTCGCCGTGCCCGTCAGGGCTCTACGCGCGGCGCGCAGGGCAATCCGGCAGCAAGATGCACCAGGATGAGCTGGCTCGCTTCCGGCCTCCGATTTGAAGACACATTCGCCAGCCCGCTGTTGGTGCGGGCGGGGGTGTAATGTTCGTGTTCCCATGCGCCAGAACTAAGTTGCACCAAGGAGTTATCCCCCCACCATGCGGCCCAAAAAGATCATTCTCTGTGTAGACGATAACGAACAAGAGCTTTCCGTACTCAAGTTCATGCTGGCCACCAACGGATACCGGGTGGTTTCGGCCTCTAACGGGCAGGAGGCCATCGGCATCTTTACCGAGACTCCTGTGGACCTGGTGCTGGCCGACTACGCCATGCCGCAGATGAACGGCTGCCAGTTGGTGGAGCGGCTCAAAGCAGATTGCCTCTCATGTGCCCATGATTCTGCTGGGCGACCCGCAGAGGATGGCGGGCGAAATGCACGCCGCCGATGCCCTGCTGGCCAAGAAGAACTGCTCGCCTCAGGAGCTGCTGGAGCGCATCAAGGTGATGAGCGCCCGCAAGCGCGGTCCCCGCAAGGGCTCGCAGCGGCTGGCTCCCGTGATGGAGCTGGCGCGGGCGTCGTAAGGTAGTGGACAGTGAACAGAT
>CAWFZU010000121.1:0-7598 GCA_963820195.1 uncultured Acidobacteriaceae bacterium
ATTAGTTCGCTGGTCAACACACAGTTCACCTATCAGGATGTGGGCGTTACCATCGAGATGACGCCCACCATCCACTTCAATCGCGACGTGACGCTGAAGATCAAAATCGAGGACACCTCGCAGAACGGCTCGGTGACGATCAGCCAGGTGACAGAGCCGATCATCGCGCAGAAGACAATCGAGCAGGTGATCCGCCTGCGCGAGGGCGAAGCCGGCATCCTGGGCGGAATTCAAGACAATCAGGAGGTTGTGAGCTGGACAGGAATTCCGGGGTTGAGTTCGATTCCCGTATTGAAGTACCTCTTCGGCTCCAAGGACCACACCATTAACGACGACGAGCTGGTCTTTTTGGTGGTGCCGCACGTGGTTCGTTCGCAATCCCTGGAGGAGCTGAATCTGCGCACTGTCGATACCGGCGCGGGTCAGCAGTCGATTGATATTCGCCACGTTCCCAGCGAAGCCCCCGGCAGCGCGAATCCAGCTCCGAATCCGGAATCAACTCCCGCTCCCGCAATTCAACCACCGGCCCATGGGCGGCCCAATGTGGGCACGGCTCCGGGGCAGAGCGCGATGGCGGCAGCCCCGGCGGCATTGGCTCAATTGAACGATGCCGCGCAGATGAATGGAAGCACGCCTGCAATGCCTTCTCTGCCGGTTCCGCCGCAACCCGCAAGGGTGAGCTTCATGCTTGCGCCGCCAGCTGGTCCTGTTGCCGTGGGCGCCACCTTCAAGGTTCCGGTGGTGCTGAGTGGTGGAGCGGAGATCGCTTCCGTTCCCTTGCAGATAACTTACGATCCGGCCAAACTTTCGCTGGTCAATGTGGATAGCGGGGAGTTCCTGAGCCGGGATGGACAGGCTGTGGTACTCACTCACCGTGACGACGGTCCGGGCTTGATTCTGATCAACGCCTCGCGTCCGCCGGGAGCGGCTGGGGTGAACGGCACGGGCGTGGTTTGCATTCTCAGTTTCCAGGCCAAGACCGCCGGAGCGAGCGATGTTGTCCTCACCCGGCCAGGTGCGGTCAACAGTAAGCAGCAACAGTTGCAGGCCCAGGGCGGGCGGGTCAGTATTCAGGTGAAGTGATCCGATGAAACCAGAATCGATGAGGGAAGCACAGCCAAACCCGACCAGCCACGCTGGGGAGCGCGGGCTTACGCTGGTCGAGTTGATTGTGACCATCACGATTCTTGCGATTCTTGCTTCGGCCGCGGTGCCCATGGCGCGCTTTCAAGCCAAGCGCCTGAACGAGCGGATTCTGCGCTACGACCTGTGGATGATGCGCGACGCCATCGACCACTACAAGGACGCGGCCGACAAGAATGCCTTCCAGATCAAGTTGGACAGCCAGGGCTATCCGCCCGATCTGGAGACGCTGGTCAACGGCGTGGAAGTGCAGACCAAGAAGGTGAAGTTTTTGCGCCACATTCCGGTGGACCCGATGACCGGCAAGGCGGAGTGGGGGTTGCGCTCGATGCAGGACGATCCGACATCGGACTCCTTCGGCGGGCAAAGCGTCTTCGACGTGTATTCCAAGTCCACGGGCACGGCGCTGGATGGAACCAAGTATTCTGACTGGTAGAGCAAGTTTCATTGAGCAGGATTCGCAAACAAGACGCGGGCTTTACGCTGATGGAGCTGATGATCGTGATGACGATCATCGGCATTCTCATGTTGATCGCCGTGCCTCGCTTTACCGGCGCCATCAAGATGGCCCGGGAAGCGGTGCTCAAGGAAGATCTGCACGTGCTGCGCGCGGCCATCGACTCCTATACCATGGATAAACAGAAGGCACCGCAGACGCTCGACGACCTGATCACGGATGGCTACCTGAGAGAAGTTCCGGTGGATCCGTTTACCCAGACCAAGGACAGTTGGGTGACCGAGACGGGCGACGCGCTGCACTCGCTGGACCAGACCGAACCCGGCATCGACGACGTTCACTCCGGCTCGCAGGAGACTGGGTTCCGACGGCCAGCCCTACTCCACCTGGTAAGCTAGAGGGATTATGTTTCGACTGACACATCGCGTACTCACCCTTCTCGTGTGCATGGCCACATTCGGTGGCTTGTTGTGCGCGCAAACCGGGAAGGCCATCACCGTCCGCATGATGGACGGCAAGAGCGGGAAGCTGATCACAACCTCGACTTTCCTGGTTCGCGTGGATCACGAACCAACCGTCCATGCTGATTGGGTAACGCCGAATGAAGACGGCACAGGCAAGCTGAGCGTGCCCAGGAGCGCTTCTCTGCTTTCGATTCGAGGGACGTACGACAGTTCCATGACGATCTATGTGAACTGCGACTCGGCAAGCGAGAAGACGAACCCCATCGACCGCTGGTACTCGATCGCGGAGATTCTGACTTCAGGCGTTGCCGCGCCCAACGGCTGCGTAAAACCCGCGGAAGCCGCCAAACTCAAACGTGCCGCCAAACCTGGAGAATTTGTCTTCTTTGTCCGCAAACAAAACTGGCGGGAACAGATGCAGGAAGATGAATCCTCGCACTGAGCCGGTGCGGCAAACGGGATTGCGGAGGAGAGAGTCTCTTGGCGGTTGATCCCATCCAGGCGGAAGGCTTTGCCCTTCAGGTTGAACGATTCTATGCAGTCCTGATACGAACTGCGGGTACTCCAGGTCTCGCTTCTGAGACCAGGGATTCAGAACCTAGCATGGGCGGCAAACTTCTTTACGCGGGAGAACTCGAGGAGGAAACCCGCGCGCTGCTTGTAGCGGCAAACATTGCTGGCGCCGCCTCGCTGTGCGTTACCGCCGATGTGGCCACTGGCAAGCAGGCGCTGCGCGACGGCGTCGTGGATTTTTTAGTGATCACGCTCGACGAAGCATTGCGCATCCTGAAGAACGAGATTCGCAAGCGCGGGACGGTCGCGGTCTGCGTGGCGCTGAAACCGGAGACCGTGGAGCAGGAGATGCTGGAGCGCGGCGTTGCGCCCGATCTGACGAGACCGGATGCGGCGGATTTGCGGGAAGGTCAGACGTTGTTCTGCTGGCGCGTTGCTTCGTCGCCTTCCATCTGGCTGCCGAAATTGGACGCCGTCGCCCTCGATTGCCTGAAAGATAATTTGGGCGCCCCAGCTCTCGATTCTGAGACCTGGGATTCAGCGCGCCGCTGGCTGCGCCTTGCTCCGCGCTACCTGGGCCGATTGGCGCAGGGGGTGCGTGTGATGCGCTGCCGTGAAAGCGCCGCGGCAAACTTTATCGAACGGGTGCGCGAAGAGGTGGAAAGCGGGGAGATCGGCGCTGACGTCGATATCAAACGATGGGGCGAAGGGTTCCTGGATCGACTCAGCTTTACTTCTCCCAGTCAATAGAAAATACTTACATTAATTACATAGATTACATAATAAGATTCTCAATGAAGCCAGAACACAGAGAGACTTCCCTTTGCCGGACTCAGTTTTCCCCGCCGCCTGCCGCTTCAATCCGCGCCCACAGTTCCTTCACTCCGTATCCGGTCTTGGCGGAGACGGGCAGAATCTCATCCAGTCCCAACCCCGTCCTGAGCGCCAGCAGGTTCTTTGTGCGCTCGTTGCCGCTGAGGCGATCGATCTTGGTGGCAACTACGGCGAAGTCGCGGCCGGCGGCGCGCAGCCAATCGATCAACTGCCGGTCGCTCTGCTGCGCGGGAACATTGGAATCCACCAGGCAGACGCAGAGCCTGAGCGTCGAGCGAATGGCGAGATATGGCTCGATGAAGGCTGGCCAGCCGGCGCTGATAGACTTGGATATCTTGGCGTAGCCGTAGCCGGGCAGGTCGGCAAAAACGAATTTGCGCCGCTGGATTTGATCGAGAAGAGCAAAGAAATTGATAGCGCGCGTACGCCCCGGCGTGGAGGAAACTTTGGCCGGCTTCTCTCCGGTGAGCGTGTTCAGCAGGCTTGATTTGCCCACATTCGAGCGTCCCAAAAAGGCGATCTCCGGCACATCCGTCGCAGGGAATTGCTCCGCCGCCATCGCTGAAAGCAGAAATTGTGCCGCATAGCGCATCAACCTTGAGGATACAGTAGAGCGCTGAAGGCCTGATCTTCCGTGGCTCCGCACAAGTAGATTCAAGGTGACAGACTGATTCTCTCTTTTGTATAGTGACCCCATCGGCTCCTCATCACTCACGCCGAGGAGGTTCCCCCATGCCAGACAAGCAAAGCGGTATCAATGCGATTCTCGCCACAACCCAGAGTCTGTTTACCGTCCTGCGGGATGTGTTTCTCGTGATTCTGTTCGTTATCCTGCTCTGCTTTCCAGCCCAACTGAACTCGATGCTGAGCAAAGCGGGAATCACCCAGCTCAACGGCGGCATCTTCACATGGCAAGCTCAGGCGCAGCAAGCCACCACACAAAGCACCAACGCCGCCCAATCAAATTCATCGGCCTCCGATGCGCTGGAGGAGATCAAATCCACCCTGGATGACATTGCCAGCCAGAGCTCCGATCCAAATATCAAGAAGCAGGCCACCGACGCCGCCAACCAGGCGGATAGCTCGATCGCATCTCTCGAAACCGCAAACAGCTCCCTGGCCCACTCGGTGCTGACTCTTCAATCCGCGGCCCAGGGCACGCCATCCGGTGAGCAGACCCCGACAGCGGGTGGCTGGGTTCTTCTGGGCAACGCCGATTCCACCCATCAGCAATGGACGCATACGACAAGGCCGAAGATTGCCAATGCATCTCCTGCCGTGAGCGTTGGCCAGACTATCACTTTTGCCGATAATGTCTTTTTGCGCGCCGATGCGGCGCAGAATCAAAAACCCGGCGAGGCCTCAATTCTAGGAGCCGCCCGCTCCGGCAGCACAGCCGTGATCACAGCAGTCAACTATCTTCCCAACAAAAAGGGAAACGCCCGCGTGTGGGTCAAAGTCAATGTGAAAAGCAGTCAGTAGATTGTCTTGCTTAAACCTAGTCAGTGTGTCCAGAGAATGAGCAGCGAAAGCAAAAGGACAATGGCCGCCAAGATAATCTGCGCTTTAATCGAGTATCTGAACTTTCGGAATGGGATTGCGAAGTGCCGATGAAGGAAAAGAAATCTTGGAGGAGATTTTGAAGGAAAATCCGCGCGATTTCGCTTGGACGCTTCGCGGGCTTTGTCGAGATCGAGTGAAATGGATTGGAGAGCGACCGTTGCTTCATTTGGGAATCGTAAAATACCACGCAGAAGATGGTCGGTGTCTATCCAATACTCTTGATCAATTTCCGCTTCTTGAGCGGCGTATGCCAGAACCTTCTTGGAGTTGTCGTAGAGAGGCATTTCCCGCATCAGCGAGGCTTTGTCCGGCTTATATTTTGAAATCGAAATACCGATAGCGTTTTGAATCTGAGCCGCATTATCTTTGAAAGAGCCGACTGCTTCCGCCCGCGAACCTCCTTCCCGCACGAGACCTAGCAGAAGATGCGCAGTTGAAATCTTCTCAGCGGATTGACAGGACGCCTCATAACGAGCGAAGAAAACCACTCGTCTGGCTTGCTCTGTGTATCGTTCAAACATCACCGGGCCTTTCGTTCATATATTTACTGCGGCGCGGGCAGATTCGCGGTCAGTTCGCTGGGCGGCGGCACGGCGGTCAGCACATCGATGGGGGCGGGCAGCGCGGCGGGCAGCGGGCCTTCCAGCGCCAGCTTGAGCACCTCATCCATCTGATCGACAAAATGCAGCTTCATCGCGCTCTTGATGTTGTCCGGCAACTCAGCAATGTCCTTCTCGTTGGCGCGGGGCAGGATGACCTCGAAGATTCCTGCGCGCAATGCTGCCAACAGCTTCTCCTTCAATCCGCCGATGGCCAGCACCTTGCCGCGCAGCGTGATCTCGCCGGTCATGGCGATATCGCGGCGCACGGGAATCTTGGCTAGCGCGCTCGCCAGAGCCGTGGCCATGGTGATGCCGGCCGAGGGGCCGTCCTTGGGGATGGCGCCTTCGGGCACGTGCAGGTGCAGATCCACGTTGCGATAGAACTCGCGGCTGAGGCCAAGGGCCTGCGCGCGCCCGCGAATGTAGCTGAGCGCGGCCTGCGCCGACTCTTGCATCACGTCGCCGAGCTGGCCAGTAATAGTCATTTTTCCCTTGCCGTCGAGCACCTGTACTTCTGTCGTGAGAATGCTGCCGCCGACCTCGGTCCAGGCCAGGCCGGTGACCAGGCCGACCTCGCTCTTCTCATGCACCTCGGAGTCGCGGAACTTGGCCACGCCGAGAAACTCGTGGATGTTGGCCGCGGTCAGCTCTTCCTTGTGCTTGTCGCCGCCCTTGACCACGCGGCGCGCCACCTTACGACAGACGTTGCCGATCTCGCGCTCCAGGTTGCGCACGCCGGCTTCGCGCGTGTAGTTGCGGATGATCTCGGTAATCGCGTCGTCCTTGAAGATGAGATTCTTTTCGCTCAACCCGGTCTGCGTGCGCTGCTTCTTCACCAGGTACTGGCGGGCGATCTCAAGCTTCTCCTGCTCGGTGTAGCCTTGCAGGCGCAGCACCTCCATGCGGTCTTGCAGCGCCGCCGGAACGGTGTGCAGCACGTTTGCCGTGGCGACAAAGAGTACCTGCGAGAGGTCGTAATCCACATCGAGATAGTGGTCCTGGAAGGTGGTGTTCTGCTCCGGGTCCAGCACTTCGAGCAGCGCCGAAGCCGGATCACCGCGGAAGTCGGAGGCCATCTTGTCGACTTCGTCGAGCAGGAAGACGGGATTCTTGGTTCCGGCGCGCTTCATGTGCTGAATGATCTGTCCGGGCAGCGCGCCGATGTAGGTGCGGCGATGGCCGCGAATCTCGGCTTCGTCGCGGATGCCACCCAGCGAGAGCCGCACGAACTTGCGGCCAGTGGCTTTGGCGATGGACATTCCCAGCGAGGTTTTTCCCACGCCCGGAGGTCCGACGAAGCAGAGGATCGAACCCTTGGGATTCTTTACGAGCTGACGGACGGCAAGGAATTCCAGAATGCGATCCTTGATTTTTTCCAGCCCGTAGTGGTCCGTGTTGAGAACTTTTTCGGCGTAGTCGATGGAGCGGGTTTCTTTGGAGCGCTTCTTCCACGGCACGGCCAGCAGCCAGTCAATGTAATTGCGGCTGACGGTGGATTCAGCCGACATGGGCGGCATCGCTTCCAGTTTCTTGAGTTCCTGGATGGCTTTGTCGAGCACTTCCTTGGGCATTCCGGCAGCTTCTATCTTTTTGCGCAGCTCGTCGAACTCGCTCTTCTCGCCGCGGCCCAGTTCCTTTTGAATGGCCTTGATCTTTTCGTTCAGGTAGTACTCTTTTTGCGCGCGCTCCATTTGCCGCTTGACGCGCGATTGAATGTTGCGGTCGAGATCAAGTTTTTCGATCTCAATATCGAGCACGTCGGCGATGCGCGCCAGGCGGACCGCGGGATCGAAGAGCGCCAGCAAATCCTGCTTCTCTTCAATGCCCAGTTGCAGATTGGCGGCGATGGTGTCGCTCAGCTTGGCCGGCTCGTCCATGCGCACGCTGGCGATGATGGTCTCGTAGTTGAGCGACTGCTGGAGCTTGACATACTGCTCGAAGAGCGTGGTGACGCGCTGCATCAGCTGCTCGACGGCGGGTGTCATTTCGAATTGCGCCTTGCCGACGCGCACCGTGGCCACG
>CAWFZU010000122.1:0-7531 GCA_963820195.1 uncultured Acidobacteriaceae bacterium
CTATATGGCTACTGGTAGAATTACGTATTGCCATCGGACTCTCGACCGTGGCCATCGCCTTGCTGGCGTTGCAGGCAACTGTGCAATCCATCATCCAAACGGCGCATCCCCACTCCCAGCAGGAGTATGAGCGCGTCGTCGGCCTGGTGAACAATCTGGTGAACGCCGACAGGCTGGTCTACCTATGCGCGCTGCTGTGGTGGATCGTCTGGCTATGGCGCGACGAGCCAGGAGCGGCCAAGGCGACGCCGGAGATGGCTGCGCCCGCGCCGGACGATGAGCCGCCGCTGGCTGCCGAATAAGCCGGGGCTTCGTGGTATAAGGTGATTGTCCGCTCTTTCTCCAGGATTGAACGGGAGTACGGATGATTTCACTTGAGGTTGCTCGCCCATGCTCGACATTCATCTTCCGCATAAGTCTATCCGTGGATTCTCCGAGTTCCTGATTCATCTCTTTACGATTACCGTCGGTCTGCTGATTGCTGTGTAGATCGAGAATTTCGTCGAATGGCGCCACCACCTGCATCTGGCCGAGGAGGCGCGCGTGGCGCTGCGCGCGGAGATCGAAAACAACCTGAAAGCTCTGTGGGGGATTCAGCCGGGGCTGAAGACATGGCAGGAGGAGGTGGATGCCGATCTGGCGGTAATGAAGCGCATTCAGGAGCATCCGAACGACCCGGCGGCCCAGCACGCCAGCCTTGCAATCCACTCCGGTGGCGTCACCCTGGACGACACGGCCTGGAGAACGGCGCAATCGACCGGCGCGCTAGCTTATATGCCTTACGAGGAAGCCGAGCGTTACACCAACATCTATCAGGCTCAATCCAATCTTCAGGCGATGGAGGACAAGCCGATGGAAGATGTTGCCGTCATCCTCGGCCTGATTAAAAAATTCAATTTTGACGCAAAATCGAGCAAAATCACCGCCGAGCAGGCCGGCGCTCTGGCGGAGAAGTTTGGCCAGATGAGACTGCATCTGGCGACAGGGGATACTCTTTTGCGCATCGACATTGAGAATAGCGCGGCGTTTCTGGAGAATCGCCAGCCCAATAAAGATTTCAGCTTCAATCTGAAATGAGCCGAGGGGGCTGCGCCAGCGTCTTGATGTGTCAGATTCCTGATCCCTGACCCCTATATATGGCAGCTCGCTTGGCCGCGTTTGGCGAGGTACTTCTGGTGGTACTCCTCGGCGCGCCAGAAGGTTTGCGCCGGCTCAACTTTCGTCACAATACGCTTCGGCTGGAAGCGGCCCTCGGCGGTGAGCTGCTCGATTTTGGCGCGTGCCTCGGCCTCCTGCTGCGGCGAGTGGAAGAAGATGGCAGATCGATATTGTGTGCCCCAGTCCGGACCCTGGCGGTTGAGCGTAGTGGGGTCGTGGAGGGCGAAGAAGGAGTCGAGAAGCTGCTCGAAGCTGACCCGTTCCGGGTCGAACTCCACTTCGACCACTTCAGCGTGGCCGGTCTGGTCGGTGCAAACGTCCTGATAGCTGGGCCGCTCCAGCGAGCCGCCCTCATAACCGACAGCCGTTGCCGTCACGCCGGGGATGGCCGCGAAGGCCGCCTCAACGCCCCAAAAACACCCAGCTCCAAAGGTTGCCTTTTCTATTCTCATGGCTTATAAGATGCGCCTCGGTTGCTTTGGGAAGCTGTTTTTGCTCGCTGAGGAACAATTCTACGTTAAAGTAAATTCAAATTCATCCGGTGGTGAGGACGATGGCCTGGCGCTATTTTCATGCACATGAGACGGCTCGTGAGGAAGAACTGGAGGGCTTGCCGCTGGCGGGCTTTGGACGGCGGATGCTCGGTTATTGGATCGACCTCCTTCTGATGCTTCCGCTGGTGGTTTTGATTGCCTGGCTATGGGCTCACTATGGATTTCTCGCTGACGTTCTCCACCGCGAATGGAAGTGGCACGGAGCCACTGTCCGCATTGGCACTGGATTCTCCGGCGCTTCCGAATCGAATGAATGGGTGTTCATCGTGGCCGGACTGTTTTGCATCGCTCTGATCAACTATCTGAGCAACGGTAAGTCTGTGGGCAAGTGGATCACGCGCACGCGGATTGTCTCGCTGAAGCATGAACGGCTGGGGTTGTGGCAGTGCGCCGAGCGCATCCTGGGTTATGGCGCTTCAATAGCGGAGGGAGGCCTGGGATTTATTCAGTACTATTGGAACCCAAACCGGATGTGCGCGCACGACCGGCTGGCGGAGACAATTGTGGTGGACGAGCGGAAGAAGGCCCGGCGGCAGGATACGGCGGCGAAACCGTCCAGCGTTCCCGTCTCGTTTGTAGATCCGGGAGAGAGCCAAAACCGCCTCAGCGGCTCCGATCCTGGTCAAGGGGAAGAGCTGCCATCCCAATCTGGTACTGCGCAACCGGACGCTGCGGATCCCACGAGTGATCTATTGCCGTAACCTCATTAAAAAACAGCAAATGCCCTAATGCGGAAGTCAATGAATGAAAGCGGGGCAGCTCGCCTCCCGCCTCGTGCGGAAGCGCAAATCTAACCCTTGCGTAAGTTGACTGATACGCCAACCGTTGCTAGTCTAAAGCTTAGCTGCATGGATCTGCCGATGAGGCATGTCGCGAGGTGCGGGACGAAGGCTGATTTTATCATCCTGCGGGCGGTACGGTCGTCACGAGCAGTATTCTGGCGTGTGCGGTCTGTGGGAAACTCCTCCTACCAACTGAGGATAGCGAAGCTTTGCTCAAAATATGAGTGATGTGGTAACTATTGATAGATTCCCTGTAGTTGTGCCGGATTCGCGGTACCCCCGCCAGAAGCGTTTAGCCCTATTACAGAATGTGCCCTCCGAAGAGAAGAACGGTGAAGAGGAACCCACTTGACAGAACAGAATGAAACGCAATCGGGCAGCCCCAGTGGCCGGCTTGTTGAAGGAAGCCGCCTCTTCGATCCCGAAGACCAGGTATCTCTGCGCGAGGCTGGCGCTGGTTCCATGGAAGCGGAAATATCTTGTAGTCGGTTGCACGGTCTTTTGCGGGCTATTGGCGGTCCTGGTTTGCGTTCTGATGCATCCGAGATACCGCGCTACCGCCATGATCGAGTCCAACGCGGAAAAGTCCAGCGGAGCGGACATCCTCGCCACGATGGCCTCCATAGAGGGAGATACCTCGGATGAGCTGAAAGTGAAGGTGGAAACCGAAACCGCGGTCATCAAGGACGACTCGATCGCCCTGGCCGTGCTCGACAAGATGGGAATGCTGCGGCTGGAGAATCCTGACCGGTTCAGCAAGGAGCCGGGGCCCCTGGTGAATAAACCGGAAGACCTGCCCGCCGCGCAGCGCGAAAGCCTGATTAGCAGCTTCGAGGCGCATCTCAAGGTTGCCGAGGTTGGGAGTTCACGCCTCCTTGCCATTACCTATACCAGCAGGGATCCGGTCCAGGCCGCGCAGGTGGCCAATGAAGTGGTTGCCGAGTACAAGTCTTATCTACTGAACTCGAATTTTAATTCATCCAAGGAAGTCTCGCAATGGCTCTCTGCCCAGCTGGGAGATCTTTCCGGTCAGGTAACCAAAACCCAGCAGGCCGTTGCGGAGTTCGAGCGCTCTCACAATCTCTCCGCCGCGATGCTGGGCCTTGCGACACTAGGAGGCAGCTCTGCATCTTCATCCGGTGGCGGCGGGGGCGGTAGCGGCGGTTCTGTGTCCATACCGGAACTAGGGCGTCTCACGACGCTCAACGACGAGGTGACCCAGGCGGAAGCCGCACGCATGGGGCGCGAGGCTATCTACCGCCTGACGGCGACGGAGAATCCGGATCTGATCTCTTCGCTCGGCTCCAGTTCTCTTCCCGGACTTTCCGGCTCTACAGTCCTCTCTCAGGGTGGCGGCCTGGAAACCCTGGATGCTCTGCGCCAGCAGGAGGCGACGGCGCGGGTGGCGTATGCCAGCGCGGAAACTAAGTATGGCCCCAAAAATCCGCGCCTGGCTGACATCGCCAATCAGGTGAGGTCAATTCAGGAGCAGATTCAAAACGAGATAGGGAAGATCAAACAGAGGGCAAAAAACGATCTCGTCCTTGCGCAGCAGAACGAACAGGCTCTGCGCGCCGCCTTCGAAGCGCAAAAGCTCGTGACCAGCAAGATGAACGATGATGTCGTGCAGTTGGGCGTTCTGATGGCGCAGGCCCGCTCCAGCCGCGACTTGTATGACCTTCTCTACGGCAAGCTGCAGGAAGCGAACATCGACGCCGGCAACAGCGCGACGAATGTCACCGTCGCCGATCCCGCACGGCCGCCGGGCCAAGCCTGGATGCCGCAGCCTGTTCTGTTTATCGCTCTCGGTATTTTTGGCGGCCTTTTCCTGGGCGTCGGTCTGGCCTATCTGCTGGAAAGCCAGGATGACACTCTGGCGGACAGCTTTCAGGTGGAAACGGTGGCCAACCTGCCGGTCCTGGGCATGGTTCCCTACCACCGCATGGAAGCCCGGCCGCGGGAAGGCGCCATGGCAGCCGAATCCAGCCCCTTCCTTCTCACTCCGGAAAGCGCCACGTTCGGAATCCTTCCGCAGCTTGCGCTCCGGGTTGATGCTCTCCGGCGTGGGGCAAAAACTTCGAGTTCTGGCCATTACCAGCGCTCTGCCCGGAGAAGGCAAATCTTACACCGTCTACAACATGGGGCTTGCCTTTGCCGCCACCGGCAGGCGCGTGCTCCTCATCGACTCCGATCTTCGCCGGCCCCGGCTGCACTCCCTCTTCCGCGTGGGGCGCGAAGATGGGCTGACGGATATCCTGGCCGGCATGAAATCGTTTGACGAGGCCATCAAGCCGCATCCCGTCGAGCCGAATCTCTTCTTGTTAACCTCCGGCCGCAACTCCCCGCTTGCCTCTGAGCTGCTGGGAGCGGGCGAGATCGAAAAGGTCATTGAAGCCGCCCGGCAGCGGTTTGACCTGGTATTTATCGACAACCCGCCCGTCTTGCCGGTCGCCGACGCGATTCTCGTGGGAACGCACTGCGATGGAACCATCGGCGTGCTGCGCGCCGGTCGAACTTCTCGAAAGGCGTTGCGCCGCTTTGTCCAGACACTTGCCCGGAACCACATCCATATTCTCGGCTTGGTGATTGAAGCGGTGGATATGTCCGCAACTGAGTATCGGAGCGTGTATGGCTACAATGTACAGAGCTATTATGGCGAAAAGTCAACCTAAGGCCGTTTTCAGCAGCGGCCTTCTGCTTCTGCTCAGCGCCTCCTTGCTGCCGACGATGATGACTGTGCCGGGAAATGCCCAGACGACGGCGGGCGGCTCAACCTCTTCGCTACCCACGGCAGGCCCCGCTTCCTCCTCCGTCAAGACCCAACCCACCTCTCAAGGGCAGGGGCCCGTCGTCGTTCCCAAAGACATATCCGCGCTGCGCATCGCGCCGGGAGACTTGTTGAACGTCAGCGTCTACGACGCTCCCGAGTTCACCAATGCGTATCGCGTGGACCCCGCCGGTGACCTGACGATTCCCCTCTGCGGCAAAGTGAACCTTCTCGGGCTGACGCTGCCGGAGGCGGCCAAGCGCCTTGAGGCGGCTCTCAAGGACGGCCAGATCCTGCTCCAGCCGCAGGTGAATGTCGATGTGGCGCAGTATGCCGGCCAATTCGTGACGGTTATGGGCGAGGTAGTCACCCCGGGGCGGGTGCCGCTGATCGCCCCCACCATGCTCGGTGAAATCCTTGCCGAAGCCGGAGGCGTGACTCCAATGGCAGGTGCGCGCATCAAGATCCGCCATGGAGCCAGTGACGCCGCGCCGGAGGAAGAGGTTCCTTATTCTCGCTCTCAGAGCTACCCGGGAGGCAGCCTCCATTCTCGTGCGCCCCGGCGACTCGGTCATCGTTCCGCGCGCCGGCATTGTCTATATTCTGGGCGCGGTCAACCGTCCCGGCGGATATGTGATGCAGGAAGACGGTAAGTTGAATGTCGCCCAGGCCTTGGCGCTCAGCGGAGGAACGGTTCTCCAAGCCAACACCGGCGGCCTGCGGGTGATTCGCCGCAATCCAGACGGAACCGTCCTGGATTTTCCCATTTCCTATAGCGCCATTACCAAGGGAACCCAGACGCCTCTCCTGCTGCAAGCGCAGGACATCGTCTACGTGCCCATGAGCAAAATCAAGGCCACGTTTTCCACGGCCACGGGGATTATCTCGGCGGCGGCCTCGGCGGCCATCATCCATCAATAATTTTACCGGCCGGATGGCCCGCTGTCCGTCGTGGTTCTACTGCGCTTCCTGCATTCAGGCGCTGTTATAACCAATTCTTACCAGGAGAAGGATGAGCGCAGAATTTACGCTTTTTGAACGAATTCGGAGCGGTTTTCTGCGGCAATTCCTAGGGCGGGAGATGTGGGCGCTAACCGACCAGGCGGTGGTCAGCGGAACCAGCTTTCTAACCAACATAATGCTGATCCGCTTCATGGGGTGGAGTGAGTCTGGCATCTTCTTGCTCGCCTGGATGTCGGTCCAGTTTGTCGCCAGCTTTCAGAGCGCGCTGATTATTGCGCCCATGCTAAGCATTGGCCCCAAGCAGGAGGAGAAGGACAGGCCATCCTACTTTGGAGCCGTGGTCATCCAGGAACTGGCTCTGGTTGCCATCTGCTCTGTGCTGGTCTTCGTTGCACTGAAGTTCTCCGACATCTTTTTTCCCCATAAACACCTGCAGCAGCTTGCGCTTCCTCTCGCGGTCTCCGCATTCGCATATCTGATGCAGGACTTTCTTCGGCGCTACTTATTCTCGACCCGCCAGAGCCGCCGCGCGCTGGCCGATGACGTTCTCAGCTATCTTTCTCAATTGCCTATTCTCTTCTTGTTTCATCGGGCAGGACATCTGAACAGCGCGACCGCGCTGTGGATGATGGCGGGAACCTCGTTGCTAGGACTGGTGCCGGGATGGTTCTGGATGGAGCCGCTCCAATTCGACCGGGAGTGGATCAAGAGCATTTCGCTGCGCCACTGGAAGCTCTCCCGCTGGCTGGGCGCTTCGATCGCTGCTGCAGTGGACCTCCGGCAATCTCTTCGTGCTCGCCGCGCCGTTTTATTACGGGGCCGCGGCGGCGGGCGTTCTTAAAGGCCTCGCAGAATCTGATGGGCGCGACCCACGTCTGGTTTCAAGGCCTGGACAATGTGGTCCCGGCGAGACTGCGCGCCATCTGCCGAGGGCGGAGTCCATTCGATGCTGGCCTATACGCGCTCCATCCTGGTCAAGTGGGGTGGGCTGACCTTGTTGTTCGCACTGGTCATGGCTGCCGCGCCCGGCCTCTGGTTGCGGTTGATCTACGGGCCGGAGATGGCGCACTACGGATACATCCTGCGCCTCTATGCACTGCTCTATGTCATCATGTTCGTCGGCGGTCCTTTGCGCGCCGCACTGCAGGCGCTGGAATTTACCGTGCCTATCTTCTGGTCTTATCTGGCAATGACCGCTTTTGCCTTTGCCTTTGCCGTGCCTGGCAGGTGGCTGGGGTTGAACGGCACCATGCTGGGATTGCTGGGCGCGCAGATTCTCTTTCAAGGCATCGTCGGCATCTCACTGT
>CAWFZU010000123.1:0-24849 GCA_963820195.1 uncultured Acidobacteriaceae bacterium
GTCGCCGGCCAGAATCGCCGGAATGATCTGGTCGAAGGGCACGGTCTCGGTCTGGATGGCCGGATTGAAGATTTTGAGCGCCAGATAGGCGGTGGTCAAGGTTCCGGGAACGGCGATCTTGATGCTGCCCAACTCCCCGGGCTCCAGCGGCTTGCTGGAGACGATCATGGGGCCGTAGTCCTCGCCCACGCTGCCGCCGCAGCCCATCAGCGTGTAGTTCTTCTGCACATAGGGATAGGCGTGAAAGCTGATGGCGGTCACGTCGAAGAAGGCTTCGTCCAGGGCGCGGCGGTTGAGGGTCTCGATGTCGCACAGAGTGTGGTAGAAGCGGTAGCCGGGGACGCGGACCTTGTTGGTGGCCAGGCCATAGAACATGAAGGCGTCATCGGAGTCGGGACTGTGGGCGATGGAGATGTCTCGATCATCTCGGCCGGGCTGGCGCCTGCTTGTTGTTGGGATTACTCATGGGGGACGAACGTCCTTTCGCTACAAGGCCGCAAGGCAGGTCCAGGGGCAGGTCGGAGGCCCTAAAGTCTCTGTTTCTCCGTCAGTTTCTTCAGCCTGACCGGGAGCCGTGGCGGCGCCTACTGAAAGCCTGGAGCGGCTTCGAGCGCGCTGCGAGCGATGTGACGCGCCACACCCAAGGCCGCAACCAGCAGTCCCAGGAGCGAAACAAGCAGAACCATCAGCAACCAGCGCATCGGGAAAACCAGCCTCAGAATACCAGACGGACCGATCTTGGCCCTGCGAATCAGGGCAGGGAAGCTGAGCGTCAGGGCTGGCGCAGACTCTCTTGCAGCCAATTGAGGTAAGGCTGGCTGGCGGCTTCGACTCCCAGAACAAGGAATTCGGGAGTTTGATAGCTGTGAAACTCGTGCAACCGGGCTTCCAGAGCGGCCAGTTGCTCGGAGCCGGTCTTGAGCAGCAAGAGCGTCTCGGTCGCGGACTCGATCTCGCCCTGCCAGCGGTAGATCGACTGGACCGCGGGGATCAGCGTGGCGCAGGCGGCCAGCCGCTCTTCGACGAGCACACGGCCCAGCCGGGCAGCCTCCTCGGGGTTGGCTGTGGTGGTCAGAACGATGTGGGCTGGCGGTATGGAGTTGGGCATAGTTGGTTTCACCGTGCGATTGATGCTCAAATAATAATGTATCTTGAAACCGCACGCGGAGAGGAACTCTTTCTTCTAATAAGAAGAGTTGTGTCATGCAGCGGCGGGTTGCCGGTTAAGCTGGAGTAAGGCAGTATGGACTTGGGGGCCGGTACACACGGCGCGGGAGAATACGATGAAGAAAGCGATCAGGTTTGGGACTTCAGGCTGGCGGGCGATTGTGGCCGACGAGTTTACCGTGGCCAATATACGGCTGGCGGTGGCGGGGATTGCTGCCTATGTGAAGACTCAGCCGGAGCCGCATCGGGTACTGGTGGGTCGCGATCCGAGATTTCTGGGCGAGAGATTTGTGGACGTGGCGGCGCGGGTGCTGGCTGGAGTGGGTGTCACGCCGATCATTATTCCCGAAGTTGCGCCTACGCCGGCGATTGCTTACGCGGTACGCGAGTTGAAGACCTCGGGGGCGATCAATTTTACCGCCTCGCACAATCCGCCGGAGTACAACGGCATCAAGTTCTCCACGCACGACGGCGCGCCGGCGCTGCCCGAGGTTACAAGGCAGATTGAGACGGCGATTGTCGCCTTGCAAACGAGTGGTGCCGCGATTCCTCAGGCCAATCCCCCTGAAGGGGGATTCGAGACGGCCGACGTGAAACCTGCATTTCTCAAGCGTTTGGCCAAACTGGTGGACCTGAAAGCGATTGCCAAGTCGGGGATCAAGGTGGTTTACGATCCCTTCTGGGGCGCAGGGCGCGGCTACAGCTCCGATCTGCTGCGCGAAGCGGGCGTGGGTGTCGAGACGGTTCACGACTACCGCGACGTGCTCTTTGGTGGCCATGCGCCGGAGCCGTACGACCACCTACTTGGCGATTGCAAAGCCAAGATGAAGGAGATCGGCGCGCATCTCGGCATTGCGACAGATGGGGATGCGGACCGTTTCGGCATCGTCGATGAGGACGGAACCTTCATTCAGCCGAATTACATTATCGCGCTGCTCTTCGACTACCTGGTGGAGACACGCGGCTGGCGCAACGGCGTAGCCAAGAGCGTGGCAACGACCAACCTGATCAACGCGCTGGCCGACTATCACAAGGTTCCGCTCTACGAAACGCCGGTGGGCTTCAAGTACATTGGCGAGCTGATCAACGGCGACAAGATCGCCATCGGTGGCGAGGAGTCGGCGGGGCTGTCCATCCGCGGCCACGTGCCGGAGAAGGATGGTGTGTTGGCCGGTCTGCTGGTAGCCGAGATGGTGGCCAACCGCGGCAAGGGCCTGGGAGCGCAACTGAAGGAGCTGTTTGCCAAGGTTGGTTCATTCTATCCGATTCGCGCGAACTTCCGCTTGACCCGGGCGGGGATGGCAGCGTTCACTGAGAAGTTGAAGGCCGACCCCGCCGAGCTGAGCGGGCGCAAAGTTGTCAGCGTAGTGCGGACCGACGGGCTGAAGCTGATTCTTGCGGACGGTTCCTGGGTCTGCTATCGCCTTTCCGGGACCGAGCCGGTGGTGCGGGCCTATACGGAAGCGCGCAGTGAACTCGACTCGGAGGCGCTGCAAGCGGCGGCCAAGGAGTTTGTGCTCTAGTAAGGGCGGATTGGATTCCATGCAAGATAAGAACGTGCAAGCCGGGAAGAACGCGAATGGTGAGGTGGCCGTTCCCGCGTCCATCTCGCAGCGGGCGCTGAACTGGATGCGGCGGGCGTGGCGTCCGGCGGCTTCGGTGGTGGCCGTCTCGCTGGCGCTGCTGCTCCTCTGGCACGGATTCAGCGGCAAGAACGGCTTGTTAGTTTGGCAGCAGAAGCGCACCGAGGATCGGCAGTTGAGTAAGGAGATCGACGGCCTGCAACAGGAGAATGCCCGTCTGCGTCAGCGCAACGAGCGGCTCAACTCCAGCCCGGACGCCATCGGCCAGGTGGCGCGCGAGCAGTTGCACTACGCCAAACCGAATGAGGTGATTGTTCAACTGCCGCCGGAGAAGAAGACGCAAGCCCAGCCTGCCGGGTCGGGCAAGTAATCTGAACCTACCTCAGAAATCCACGTGCGCCCGCACCGAACCCACCCATACCGGCCCGCGGTCGCGGTTGTATCCGGGATTGTTGATGTGCTGCACATCGACGGCGTAGAAGAGTCCTCGCCAGGCGTGCCAGTTGTAGTAGCTCTCGACAATGTTTTCACGGCTGTAGTTGAGGTTGCCGTCGCCCAGGAGAAATCCTAAACCGCCCAGTTTCAGATAGTTCTGATGATCGCGTTTGATGGCGTTCGAAACCACGGCCAGGCCGACCTTGTCCGCTGGGCGATGCCAGCGGTTGCCAGCGTAGTCGGCGCCGGCCTCGACCGTCTGGTCCACCTCGGTGTAAGCGTAGGACTCGTACTGGCCCTCATTCCAGCCGAAGCGGCCAAAGATGCGCAGATTCTCCGTCAACTCCTGCTCTGCGTTGTAGCCGAAGCCGTACTTGAGCGCGCCATAGTGTTCATGAAGAAGGATGTTAGGCGTTGTGTCGGTCCCGGCGAGGTAGGCATCGACGGCCTCGCGATAGGATCCCATGTGGGCGAGGTTGGCGTAGAACAGCAGGTGCTCCATACCCTTGCGCTTGGGCACGAAGCTGTGGCGCAGCTCGAACTCGCCATTGTGGCCGTGAGCGCGTCGCCAGTCCCAGTCCAGGTCCATTCCATTGGCCACGGTGGGCATCGCGAAGATGCCATAACGAAGACTCCAAATCCGGTCGTCGTACTCGGCCATGCCGCCCACCGTGTAGCCGCGGGTGTTGGCGGCGAAATCCCATGCGCCGTTGTTGTCCGCCGTCCAGTTCATGAACTGCAAGTGGCTGTCGGAGCCTATGTTATTGAAATCAAAGAAGTCTGGCAGCGTCATCTTGCCGAGGCGGATCTCGATGCGGCGCACGGGCACACTGGGGGCCAGGGCGAAGAAGCTGGGCTCCTGCGGAGTGGTCTCATTGCTGAGTCCGATGACCTGATGTATCTGATAACGGGCCAGATAGGGTGCGGTGCTCAGGGTGGGGTTGCGCACCACGTCCAGGTTTGTGAAGCCGGCCAGACCGAGCGCCTGACTGAGGCCACGCCCGCCGGTGCTCTCCAGATCGAGGATCAGGTCTGTGTTGTATCTGATTGAATTGGTGGGTCTTAGTTCGGTATAGAAAGTGCCGAGCAGAGAGGTCTTGTACTCGGATGCACCGCGAAAACTGTTTGTTCCAACGTACGGAGAATGGAAGGGCAGGTTGCCCTGGAAGATGATGTTGGCCTGGCCGGAGAGCCAGTAGCGGTCGTTGCCGTGGTGCGGGGCCATGGTGACGGGTGTGTTCTGATGGGCATCTGAAGAAGTAACCTGCTGCAACGGCTTGGGTTGTGGAGCGGAGCGAAGCGAATTGGCTGCTTGGGCGGCTGCGAGTACGGAGGTCAGCGCGAAAACAAGGCTCAGGCCAACGAATGCGCGGACGAATCCTCGAGAGGTGTGAAGTAGATTAGGGCATTGGTTGGTGAGCAAAAGCATTGGGGAACCTTTTTCGGGCTTTTGGGATTCAGGTCTAGAATGAAGGCGAAGCTATACCCCCACCCGACAGTTACTGAACGGGGAATGTGTATGGCCACGAGGAGAGTGCTCATGCCCGCACACGACCGGGAAAAAATGAAGTTGATGCAGCGAGTACGCAAATTGCGCGGCCAGTTGGACGCGGTGGAGCGGGCGCTGGGTGTCGATGAGGATTGCGGCGACCAACTGATGTTGCTGGCTGCGGTGCGCGGCGGAGTGAACGGATTGATGGGTGAAATCCTGGAGGATCACATCCGCTTTCACCTGGTCGATGGCGCCAAGGAGCAGATTGCGCCCGAGTTGGCCGAGGACCTGATCGACCTGGTGCGCGCCTATCTGAAGTGATTTTTCCAGCAGCAGCCCCATTCTCATCCTCTTTACTATCTTAGTTTGCCGGGGATGCGCTCAGTATGAACGTACAGTTGATTTGTGCGCTGCTATCGGGATTTGTGCAAAATTCCTGCCAGATCCAGAATCTGATAGCTCAACATCACGGCCTCAGGTGTTGTCTGGTGCAATGGATTCAGTGTTCGGGAGGGGTGAGTTGGCTCTTTCGATTCCCTCTCACGCGCTCAATTCACAGGTCTTATACCGGGAAGAGCGGTGAGGGAATCGTCTGAAGCAAGGCTAGAGGCGGTTACCAGAGCGCACATCGCGGCACAGGATAGAACTCCCAATACTCGGAGGTTCCTTTGCGGTTTAGATGCTCATGGATTGTGGTGTTTCTACTGCGAGGGGTTTTCCCCGCATTTCTTTTGTACCATACCCCCATAGGGTATTGTCAACCAAAAAAATGAGGGTGCGCGAAGATAAAAACGAGGTGGACGGGAGGATGAAAGTCGTGAGCTGGAAGTGACTGGTTTTTTGAAACTGTGAAGCTAAATGCAGCCGGTTTTGGAGTCAAATGAGCAGCTACAGGTTACCGGTTTCGGAGAAAGTGGTGATCTGTAGCTGTCCGGTTTTGCATGAATCGGTGATCTGAAACGCTACGGTTTTCCATGAATCGGCTGCAAATACGTCAGTAGGGAATGGGGTGAAGAACCGAAGAAAGGGCGAATTTCGCTGGTCAGTGCGAAATTTCAGGTTTTTTCCTCACTATGGGGTTGATGAAAGCAGGAAACAGGGACTAGGAAACCAGGGACTAGGGATTCGAGAGGGCCTGGCCGGAGTGAGGGTGCATCCCAGGTCTCGATGGAGACCTGGGATGCGGACGATGATTGCGAGTGGGCTACTGCACAGTGAGGGTTATGGTCCCCGCTGACACGATTGATCCCGATGTTCCGGTCACGGTGATGGTGTAGGTTCCCGCCGTGGTTCCGGAAGTGCCGCCACCACCACCGCCGCCACCACCACCTCCTCCGCCTCCACCGGCACTACCACCGCCGCCGCAAGCGAATACGCCGCCAGAGAGGACTATGAGGAGCACCCACATCCCGAGCATGGTGCGCCAGCTACGCCGCCTTGCGGAGATGCCGAAGAACAGCAGACAGGCCAGCGTCGCTCCACCGGCTGCGTACCAGGGAACTCCGGGGCGCTTGGGGTGGACTAGTGCGGCGCTGGAGGCTGCCGTAGTGGTGATGGTCAGAGTGGCTGATCCTGGGGTTGTGCCGGTTATGCTGACAGGGCTGGTCGAGCCGAAGCTCAAAGTGGGCGGATACTGCCCGCCAGTCGGGCTGCTTGTAATGACGGCGGAAAGCGCTACGCTGCCGATGAAACCTCCGGCCGGTGTCACTGTAAGGCTGGATGTGTTTTCCGTGGTTGCACCGGGGGCGACAGAGAGCGCAGTACCAGCAACAGTGAAGCCGGGTAGGTTGATAGTGTAAGCGGCAGTTGCCACAGCACTTTGAGAATAACCGGAGGCTGTCGCAATCGCTTCCAGCGTCTCTGACGCAGAGACGTTGAATGCGCCGGTGTATTTCATTGATGAGGTCGTTGGCGTGGTTCCATCGGTTGTGTAGTAGATGGTTGCCCCTGGCGTCGCGTCCGAGACAGTAACGGACTGAACGCCGGAGTAGGTCCCAGAAGGCAGAGAGAACTCCGGCGTTGCCACCACCAGATCGTTCGGGGCGGCTGCGAGATCGAACTTAGTGACAAATGCGTCTGCGTGGGCGTTCAGTGCGGCTCCAAACGCTCCCCATCCCGGGAGATCGGGAGCCGATGTTTGACCGACTACATATACCAAGCCTTGAGCATCGATCGACATCCCGGCGATCAGAGTCTCTCCACCAGGGCTGCCAAAGAAGGACGAATAGAGCAGCTGGCTCCCAGTTGGATTCAACGTAGAAACAAATCCAGTAGTCACGCTGGACAACGAGGAATATGGGGGCGCCGACTGGTATCCATCGGACGTGGTAGGAAAATCCCCCGAATTCGCGACTCCAGCAACAATCGCATCGCCGGAGCCGTCGAGGGTGATTCCAGTCCCATAGTCGCCATTGCCTCCAGTCGCAAAGTCCCCAACCGAACCTCCTGAAAAACCGTGAACTGAGCCGCCAAGATACGTCGAGTAGACAAGCCCTGACCCAAATGGATTCAGTTCCGTTACGAAAGCATTGGAGGGCCAGCTCGTAAAATCAGGAGTGTAAGCGTTGTTATTTGGCTGAAACGCACCTGGGGTAATTGGAAAATCGATAGCATTCGTTGCGCCAGTCACAAAAGCGTTTCCTGCCGTGTTGACGGCAATGGCCAGCACCACGCTATCGTCACTCCCGCCAAGGTAGGTCGAATATCCAAGAGCGGTGCCTGATGGGTTGAGCTTCGTAACGAATCCGGTCAACGTCGCAGTTCCGGCGTCGTTGCCCTTGCCCGACTGAAATGCTCCCGCGGTCAAGGGAAAATCCGAGGAGCCCGTTTCTCCACCCACATAGGCGTTTCCGGAGCTGTCGATCGCTATGCTGCTCGCATGATCTCCTCCGGTCCCTCCAAGAAAGGTTGAGTAGACTAGAGTCGATCCGGCAGCATCCAACTTCGTGACAAATGCCTCTCCCATGAAGGCACCTAGGGGCGGCATGGTCGGCTGGAATACCCCTGTCGTCGTCGGAAAATCCAGAGATGAGGTCCATCCCGTCAGGTAAGCATTCCCCTTGTTATCGACCGCCATGCCATTAATCTCCCCAGGTCCTAGGAGTGTGGAATACAAAAGACCGCCACCAGTTGGATCCAACTTCGAAATGAACCCCACCTCTGCACCAATGACAAGATTCGGGAACGCGGTTAGAAACGCGCCAGAAGTGGTAGGGAAGTCGAAAGAAGCCGTCCGTCCGGCGACATATGCGTCGCCTTGCGAATCCACGGCGATCGCATTTCCTTGTTCCCCAAAGTAGCTGGGATTGGAACCACCGAGATAGGTGGAATAAAGGATTGCCGTGCCATCTGCACTGATCTTGGTTACAAAGGCGTTTCCGGTGCCCTGCGCAAACCCTGTCACGGAAGAACAGGGCACCTGGCCAACGCAGAGTTGGTGGTTCGAACTCTGAAATGCACTCGCACTGGTCGGAAAATCGGAGGCCGTGGTCCACCCGGTGATATAGGCATTGCCCTGACTGTCCGATGCCACGGCGTTTGCCCAGGTCATTCCGTTACACAACTGCGTGATAGACGACTCCGGGATGCAGGTTCCGGTACCCCCCAGCAACGCGGAATACACGAGCAACGGATCGATGACCAAAGCCCGACTCCGATCATAATCACCGAGCCTAAAGCTGACTCGATTTTGAGGCAATATGCGGTAACCAGCCGTCACCTCGCGGCGCGCCCCATTCCGGTCCTGGTACGCCACGGGTGCCCGCAACCTCACCGTCCCCGCCTTGGTTCTCAGCAGAAGATCGCCCGAATGATGATCAATCCGCAGAATTCCGCCAGTTAGCTTAAATTCGATCTCGCGGGTATTGGCGCCTGCTGCAACGACGAAATCGTGCTCCAGTTGCTGTCCGGTTCCGTAGTATCTGAGGTCGATGCCCGGATAGACCTGCTTGAATCTGACGCGCCGATAGTTAGGCACATTCGTCTGCCAGCGTACAGGGTCATTACCGATAAGGTAGTTGGTCCGGGTAACTAATTGCTCCTCCGGCATGGCTGGTGAATTGGAGTCGGCGCCGATCAGCTCCATGCGGACGATGGCGCCTTCCCCGGATGTGGTCGCGTGATCCGGGTTGTCATCTCGAAGCAGCAGCACCGCTTCGCCCGGTCGCAGGAAGAGGGAATAGCCGGGTCCACGTGAGAGAAATTGAAAGGTAGGGTCGGCCTGACCTTGGTTGAGTTCGAACGCCAAAGGTAATTTGCCGTACTCTCGCGCGATCCTGGCTATCTGTTCAGGTACCGCCCTTGCCTTGTTGGAGCCGACTGATCCACCGCTCAAAATCACTTGAGCAGCAGCCGCATTGAGCGGGAGAAGGAGTATAAGAGCTACAAGTTTTGCGCCCATCACACAATGAGTAAACTGGCCGTACATAGTCGGTCCCCCCCTTGTCAGGGTGTTCCCCTGGAATTCGTTGTTCATCTGGCGATTTTAATACAGACGCCGGCAACAATCAAAATATTTCCGTTGCATTTTCAACTGAGAATATTGGGTGGAAACAAATTGCGTGGGCAAGTTCAACATTGAATAAGTGATGTAATCCGGACGGCGTTGTAGACTCAGTAGCCAGTGGGCGAGCGCATGGAGGCGATGGCGGCGGTGAGGTCTTTGGCGAGGGTTTGCTGGGCTTCTGGAGTTAGTTTGGCGGACTGGCTGGTTAGATAGAAGACGTCGATGGCGGTCTCGCCTTCGGTGTCGATTAATGCTACTTCAATGTTGCATTGATGGGTGCTCAGAGTTAGCGCGATCTGGCGCAGCAGGCCGGGAAGGTCCTGGGCTACTACTTGCAGGATCGTCGAGTGGGTGGAGGACGCGGAGTCGAAGTCCAGGCGAGTGGGAACCTCGACCTTCAAGTTAGTGGGGTGGTTCAGGTGGCGGCGGGCTTCGAGCATCTGCTCGACGGGCACCTTGAGCGAGACCACGTCATGGAGATAGGCGAGGAAGCGATCCTTCTCGCTGGGGTTGAGTTCGAGGGTGCGGAAGAGGTCGGTGAAGTGGAAGCTGTCAACGACGACGCCGGAGTCGTTGGAGAATGCGCCGGCGTTGACGATGTTCATGCCCCAGGCGGAGAGCGCGCCGGCGACGTCGGCAAAGAGGCGGGAGCGGTCGCGGGTGATGACGGTGAGGTCGTAGAGCTGGCGATGGGGGCGGAGGTCGAGCTGAACGGCGTCGTCGTCGAGCCGGGCGGCCATCTGGAAGTGGTTGCGGATCTGCTCGGGGAGGCGGGTTTGCAGGTAGCGCTGTGGCAGTCCTTCGAGGAAGAGGCGGAGGGCGTCGTACTGCGCGGCAGGGACCATGGAGCGGATGCGGTTGAGCAGCGTGGGATCGATGGCGGCGTGGTAGCGGACCTCGTCGACCGAGCGGTCCATGAAGTTGGCGGTGGCCATGTAGAGCTGCCAGAGATTCTCGGCCTTCCAGGGGGTGAGGGCGTCGGGGTTGACGGCCTTGATGTCGGCGAAGGTCATCAGCGTGAGCATCTTGAGCATCTGCGGGCTGCCGACCTTTTCGGCGAAGCCGCGCACGTTTTCCAGATCGAAGATGTCGCGGCGCAGGGCGTTGGACATTTCCAGATGAAGGCGGATGAGATGGAGGACGGCCTCGCGCTCTTCGCTGTCGAATTCCAGGCGGGCGAGGAGGGCGTCGGCCAGCTCGATGCTGGGGGCGACGTGGTCGCCGTGCGGCGGGCCTTGCCGGTGTCGTGCAGCAGCAGGGTGAGCAGAAAGAGGTCGAGGCGGTCGATCTCGGGCAGGAGCTGGGCGAGGCGCTGCTCGTATTCGTTGGCGGGCTGGCGGAGGCCGTGGACGTTGTCGATGGTGAGGAAGGTGTGCTCGTCGACGGTGTAGCGGTGATAGCTGTCGCGGATGACCAGGGCGTCGATGCCGTGGAACTCGGGGATGAGCATCTCCAGAATGCCGAGGGCGTGCATGGTGCGCAGCGCATGTGCGGCATGGGGTCCGAGCAGCACTTCGCGCAGCGCATTCCACAGGTAAGGGCCTTCGGGGATGTGGATGGCGAGTGCGGGCAGCGCGTCGGTGATGCGGTCTTCGGCGGCCTGGGAGAGGGCGTAGCCGTGGGTGGCCATCAACGCGAAGATGCGCAGGATGGCGCCGGTGTCGTTGAATTGCGCGCCGGGCACAATGTCGATGCGGCCCTGGTCGAGGAGGAAGTCGGTTCCGGCGATGGGCGTGCGGCGGCGGCGGAACTGCCGGTAAAAGCTGACCGGGGCGGGCAGATGCTCCATCAGCAGCGCGGCGCGGCGATAGATGACGCGGGCGTGGCGATAGTAGGTGCGCATCCAGTAGGCCGGATCGGCGGTGCCGCGGGTCTCCAGGCCGATGGAGTTGGCGGCGGCTTCGTCCTGGGATTGCCAGTCGAGGGCATTGTCGTCGCGGCCGTGGCGGAAGTGCAGAAAACAGCGGGCGGCGGCGAGGAAGTCGAAGGCGGCCTCGGCGTCGCCGCGGGCGCTCTGGAAGACGCCGCCGCGATGGCGGGGCCACTCCTTGGTCTCCTTGAGGTGAAAGAGGAGGGCGAACCAGACGGCGAGGCTGAAATCGCGCAGGCCGCCGGGACAGTCCTTGAGGTTGGGTTCGAGGTGGAAGATGGTGTTGCCGAATTTTGCGTGGCGGGCGCGGGCGATCTCGCCGAGCTTTTGCGTGATGGTGGTCCACTCGCTGAGCACCAGGCCAGGCAGGACCGTCTGATGGAGCTGCTGGTAGAGCGGGAAGTGGCCTGCGAGGAAGCGGCGGTCGAGCGTGGCCAAGGTGAATTCGAGATTGTCGGGATCGAAGCGGCCGGCTTCCTTCACAGTGCGCGAACAGGGGCTGGCGCGCAGACCGATATCCCACATGCCCTGGATGATGGAGCGGACGGCCTCCTTGGAGTGGACCTCGGTCTTCTCGTCGGCAAAGGCGAAGAGGACGTCGATGTCGGAGTAGGGAAAGAGATCCTTGCGCCCGTAGCCGCCGAGAGCCAGTAAAGCCATGTTCTGCGGAGGCTGCCCAGCGAAGGCTTGACGCCACATTTCAATGAGGATACGGTCCACTACGGCGGAGCGGCGGCGAATGGCGGCGGTACCGTCTCCGGTGCGCTCGCAGGTCTGGCGGACGAGCGCCATCTCCCGCGTATACTGCTCCCGAAGATCGTCAACCGCCAAAGCGACTGGATTCATGTGTGTGCGAATCTCGTTTGAGTGGCCTGCCGCAGCAAGAAAGGATTGTTAACAGCATAAGCGAAAACGCCGGATTTGGGTACTTTTTGCTCTGGACGGTCCCGGAAGGCGGGACGAAGAGTGGGCTACCCGCCCGCTCATCGCGATAAGACTGGGATGAACGGGGCACAGATTTTCAAAGCCATGGAGATTCCTCGGAGTTGATAAGCGGGCTACCTGCCAGTCTTCGATAACTCATGACAGCTTCGGGGACTGTTGGTGCCCGTGCAACCTGATTCTCCGGAAGCCTCTGTTAACCGCAAAAAACAACAGTGTTGTCAGCCCGTATATGGCCAGCAAAATACCACTCACGTACATCACCTCCAGAAAGTAATCGAGCCAGGGTGGCCAAGCATCTTTCAACAGGCCAGGGAAGCCCAACACGCCTAAAAGATGAAATGCCACAACGTAACCGAGTGTCAATAAAACCGGCAAAAGGCACACCACGAGAATTCCCTTCGATCTCCGAACACCTCCCCAAAGCAGCGTGCAGACCGCAAGTCCTGTAATGACGACGACTGTGAGCTTGCCCAATGTTGCATCGCTGGAGCGAGATACAAGCATAAAGGCGGCCAAGCCCACTCCCTGAACCAGCAAGCCCAGGATGCCGAACCAGAAGATCTTCATGTGCTTAGTTCTCCTTTCACTGCACACTTACTTCAACAGAACCTCTGACCCCTTTCGGAAGCTCGAACAAATGTTTTTGGTTCAGATCATAGACTTTGATGCACCCCTCCGAACCGTAGGCAGGTGGCCCAAGCATTGATTCTACTTGCTTCCATCATTCGTCTCAATAGAAGGCTGTGCCCCATTCATCGCGGTCCTATCGCGATGAGTGGGCCGCGCAGGCTTGCCGTCCACTCAGACTCGATTTCAACTACTCCTCGAACGCCGGTCGCGTAGTGGTTGAAACTGCTCCATGGGTAGTCGGCGGGAGATGCAACCAATCCGCGCTTCACCGGATTTCGATGGATGTAGCGTATCACTTCGGAGCGAGCCTCTTCACCATGGATGTTGCTGTCATAATAACGTTGCTTCCCAGAACTTCTCGTGCTGACCTCTCAGTTTGCGCGATGTGATCTGCTTGACGGCTTTGAGAAACTGGGCCAAGAGGATCGATGGCGGCTCGTTGATGAGCAAATGGACGTGCTCAGGCATCAGGACGTAGGCGTAGACCCTTACCTGATGCCGTGCACGAGTCAGTTCCAGTACGGCCTCAACTGTGTTCTTGGGGTCCGGCGCATCGAGAAAAGGGAGACGGTGAAAGCAACTGAAGGTGATAAAATGGAGAGATTCTGCTTTCTGGAACCGTTTCAGACCGTACGGCATGGCACAATCATAGTCCGGCTATAATCTGACCTCAAGCCACACGCCCGCTCATCGCGATAGTGCCGCGATGAACGGGGCACAGCTTCCTTTTACAGCTTCTTTTGTATAGCTTCTGTACAGGTTCCCATGCCTCATGGTGATTCTTCGGAATTGATGAGCGGGCCACCTGACGCGGCCTGCCGCCCAACCCAGCGATCAGATTCCTAACTCCGCTTTTGCTTCAACAAACTTCGCCAGCGCGAATTCGAGGTCCGCGCGGGTGTGCGCGGCGGAGATCTGCACGCGGATACGCGCTTTACCCTGCGGCACCACGGGATAGGAAAACGCAACCACATAAACGCCCTTGGTCAGCAGCAACTCCGCCATGCGCGAGGCAACGACGGGATCGCCGAAGATCACCGGCACGATGGGATGCTCGCCCGGCAGGATGTTGAAGCCTGCCGCGACCATCTGCCGGCGAAAGAAGCGTGTGTTCTCGCGCAATTGTTTGCGAAGATCGCCCGACTCCGTCAGCAGCTCGAGAACCTTCAGCGATGCCGCGACGATGGGCGGCGCTAGGGAGTTCGAGAAGAGATACGGGCGCGAACGCTGGCGCAGCAACTCCACAATCTCCTTGCGTCCGCTGGTGTAGCCGCCGCTGGCTCCGCCCAGCGCCTTGCCCAGCGTGCCTGTGATCATGTCCACGCGGCCCTCGACGGCGCACTGCTCCGGCGTGCCGCGCCCGTTCTCGCCGATAAAGCCGACCGCGTGCGAGTCGTCCACCATCACCATCGCGTCATACCTATCCGCCAGGTCGCAGATCCTGTCGAGTTTGGCAAAATAGCCGTCCATCGAGAAGACGCCGTCGGTCGCGATCAGCCGATGCCGCGCCGATGCGGCCTCCTTCAGCTTCGCTTCCAGGTCGTCCATGTCGCCGTTGCGATAGCGAAAGCGCTGCGCCTTGCAGAGCCGGATGCCGTCGATGATGCTGGCGTGGTTCAGTTCGTCGGAGATGATGGCGTCCTCCGTCCTCCAGCAGCGTTTCGAAGAGGCCGCCGTTGGCGTCGAAGCAGGAACTGTAGAGGATGGTGTCTTCCGTGCCGAGAAAGGCGCTGAGCCGCTGCTTCAAGCTGCTTGTGAAGGGACTGCGTGCCGCAGATGAAGCGCACGCTGGCCAGACCGTAGCCCCACTCCTGCAAGGCCTGCCGCGCTGCCTCGACCACCGCGGGATGATTGGCCAGGCCCAGATAATTGTTCGCGCAGAGGTTTAGAACCGGCGCGCCGCCGGCGACGGAAACGATATGCCTGCTGCGGCCCGTCGATCACTCGCTCCCGCTTGTAGAGGCCCGCGCTTTCTATCCCGGCGATCTTCTTCCGCAAGTAACTTTGCACCTTGCCGTACATAACTCCCCTTTCCCACGCCCGCGTCGACTGAGTCTCAGTGCAGACTCGTCCAATCCAGCACCACCTTGCCTGCCTCGCCGGAGATCATGGCCTCGAAGCCCAGCTCGAAATCGCTGTAGGCGAAGCGATGCGTGATCACCGGAGAGATATTCACGCCCGACTCCAGCATGACCGCCATCTTGTACCAGGTCTCGTACATCTCCCGCCCGTAGATGCCCTTGATGGTCAGCATATTGAAGATCACCGGCCGGTAATCCAGCGGCGTCTCCTTGGCCGGAATGCCGAGAATGGCGATCTTTCCTCCGTGGCACATGTTGGCAATCATCTCGCGCAGCGCCAGCGGGCTGCCGGACATTTCCAGGCCCACGTCGAAGCCTTCCAACATGCCCAGTTGCTTCTGCACCGTCGGCGAGCGGCGTCTCGCTGGTATTCACGGCCAGTGTCGCGCCCATCTTCCGCGCCAGCTCCAGGCGGAAGGGATTTAAATCCGTCACCACTACATGACGCGCCCCCGCGTGCCGAACCACCGGAATCGCCATCAAGCCGATCGGCCCCGCGCCGGTGATGAGTACATCTTCGCCCAGCACCGGGAACGAAAGCGCCGTGTGCACAGCGTTGCCGAAGGGATCGAAGATGGCCGCCACCTCGCGGTCGATGCCATGGTGGTGCCGCCAGATATTGGTCATGGGCAGCGAGATCAATTCGGCAAAGGCCCCTGCGCGGTTCACCCCCACACCCTGCGCCGAAGCGCAGAGATGCCGCCTTCCGGCCAGGCAGTTGCGGCAGCGCCCGCAGACCACATGCCCCTCGCCACTGACGATATCGCCGGGGAAAAAGTCGTTGACATTCGACCCGACTGCGACGATCTCGCCCACAAACTCATGCCCCACCGCCATGGGCACTGGAATCGTCTTTTGCGCCCACTCATCCCACTGGTAGATGTGAACATCGGTGCCGCAGATCCCCGTTTTTTGCACGCGCACCAGTACATCGTTGATGCCCATCTTAGGCTCTGGAATCTCTTCCAACCACAAGCCCCGCTCCGCCTTGCTCTTGACCAACGCCTTCATTGCGAACCTCCAATTCCGCCAGCCTTGCGCCTATTCCGCTCCAGAATACTGCATGCCGGTCCTATTCCATCGCGGCACTCTCTTCCTCCAGGATCTGCGGCAGGACGGTGGAATTAACGTCGTACTCGACCAGATACCAGGTCGTCACGCCGTTCACCCTCTTGCCGCCGCGGAGGATGTTACGATGCTCCTCGCGGCTTATTATCGCCCCAGCGCCAGCGAAGGATCGGCGGAGAGCGAGTTCTCGGCGAATTCGCCTACCTGAAAGCGCGGCCAGGCGGCGGCGGCGATCATTGCGGCGTTGTCGGTGGAGAGAGCCAGCGTGGGAAAGGCCACGCGCAGCCCGCGGCGGGCGGCCTCGGCGTTGAAGCGGGCGCGCAACTCGCGGTTGGCGGCCACTCCGCCGGTGATCAGAATCCGCCGCGCGCCCAGCGATTCGGCTGCCGCGAAGGTCTTCTTCATCAGGTCGCCGACCACCGCGCATTGGAAGCTGGCGAGTAGGTCCAACACCAGTTGCGGACAGAGCGCCAACGCTTCTTCTTTGGTTTGGGGCGGGCAAGTACCTTCTCTGTTTTCTTGACGACGGCAGCATGCTTCTACTTAGCCTCTCGAACACCCTGGCAGACTGAAAGGAGCGCTCGCAGCAATGGCACACTCCGATCTGCGTGACGTGCAGACGAGGGATTACTCTTGGAAGTACATCGCATGGCAACCCTGAATGACGATACGACAGCCGCAGCGTTTCATGTTCTGGAGCAGCCGGATTTCAAGGTATTCATTCCGCAGCATGTACTCACTTGGGCAGGACTATGTCCTCGTCTACCTGCTGTTGCCGACCGATCAGGACTACTGGCTACAACCTGCGATAGATCGACTTCGAGACGAGCACGACCAAACTGCGCAGAAAAGTCTGCTCCTGTTGCTCTGGTACGCTCAGACCAATACCGCAGACCGCGCAATCGCTGTTTTCGCATCCGATACAAGCAAGCCTTCAGCATCTCGCACTTACGCACAGGAACTCCTTCATCGCAAAGACAACATTTCCTTGAAGCAGCGAACTGACGCTTTGGCTTCAAGCGAGGCAGAGATAAGGCAAAAACGCCGCGAACGCCTGAAGGCTGTAAGTGACGAAGCACTGATCGATCTCGATGACTACACCGCAATCTTGATTGCGAAGCGCAAGTGATGGTATTCTCGAATCTCCTCAGGAGGCACGCCATGAAATACCAAGACGAACTCTCCAACCAGACCTCCTTTCACGCGCAGCAGTAAGCGCCGTAAGGGATACCCCTCAGAAACACAAGTTAAACGCGGGCACAGGATCGTGCATGGCGACAAAGAGCTTCTGGAGAAGCTCGGTCGTAATGACCTTTGCCCGTGCGGTTCTGGACGCCGCTTTCAAGAAGTGTTGCATGCGGTCTGGCAGCTATGACGGCAGCCGCCGCAACCATTTCTTTCCGCGAATAGAAACCAAGCATCGGGCACGGGGCGACATCGCCCCGTGTCGAAGAACAACTGGGACGAGGTATGTACTTGAGATTTGTAGTAGCCGATATCGACGAGGATTCTGAACGGGCGCTCGGAGTCTTTCACGCTGTCCGGCACCTCCGTGTTGCGGGGAAGCTCCACTCATACGAGGAAGAGCAGCATGATATGGTTCGTTGGTGGTTCAACGAGAACTTGGCGAGACCGACTCGGTTCACGGCTTCCAAAGCTCCGTTCTATCGAAAAAAGAGCAGGGCACTCTCTTGGTTCAAGGACACTGCGACTGAGCACCTAGCCCGTGTTCGCGAGTTGGCGGCGATCCTAGAAAACCACGGAGTCCCTGTGCGAACGCTGAAAGCGAAGCGGGTTGGCTATGTTGTGTACGAGGATGAATATCAGATCGTGGCAGAGCCGTTCGCCGATACGGAATGCTGAGTCCTGCGGAAAGGAAACACTTAGACGATGATCCGTGCCGAACAACTGATCTCTGCCGTGCAGCAGGCGCAATTCCCGTATCTCGACAGCCTCATTCACCTGTTCGTGGGCGGCAGCGAACTGCACGGTGCCAAGGTGAAGGACACGGACGATCTGGATATCTACGGCGTCTACTTGGAGCCGCCCGAACTCGTTCTAGGGCTGGACAAGCAGGAGTTCTATGTCTGGAGCACGGCGGGCAACGAACGTAGAAACGGCCCGGACGACATTGACGTGTGCCTGTATTCATTGCGGAAGTGGGCGGGGCTGGCGGCTAAGGGGAATCCGACGGCTCTGCATTTTCTATTCTCCCGGAACTATGCGCCGAAGCCGGAGCCGTGGGAGCAGGTTTTGACGGGCCGAAACATATTCATCTCGCGGCAAGCAGCTCTTCAATTCCGTGGTTTTGCAGATTCACGAGTACGCCGATTGCAAGGAATCGGAACTGGGAAGAAGGGGCAGCGGCACGAGTTGATCGGCGTTCACGGGTACGACATAAAAGCTGCCATGCACGTGATCCGTTTGCTCAATGAGGGCATCGAGTTGATGCGCTCTGGCACCATCACATTGCCTCGTCCCGAAAAGGAAGTGCTGATCACCATTCGCACCGGGAATTATGGTTCCCTTGAGCGCGTGCTGAGCCTTGCGAATACTTTGTTCAGCGAACTCGAAGAAGCCGAAGCGAAGAGCGGTTTGCCGGAGAAGGTGGACAGGCACAGAATCTCGGAACTCGTGAGCGACACGTATCTGAGATTTTGGAATAACTCTCCGACAACGCTCGGGCCACGCCAGCCATGACGAACCCTCTTTCGTCCTGTCGGGCTTCACGAACTCGCCCTGATTTGGAATTCCGAAAGCCGCAGGCGAAAGCGTGATGGGACCGATTTTCCAATTACGCCTTGAATTACGCGCGTAACTTGCTGTGCAGTTCAGCAGCCCCTAGCCTCATTCTGAGGGATTCCGATGCTCCGGCAACAACGAACTTTCGTCCTGATCGTTCTTCTTGTAATTGCTACCTGCCTGTCGCTATGGGGACAAACGGAAGAAATGGAGGACTCCGGCTGGCGAATTGAGCCCGAGAAGATCAACATTCAGGTGGGAGATGATCGTTCCCTGCAATTGCTGGACGACTCCGCGCAAGAACTGAACGATGCCACATGGTCTATTGCTAATCCAGACTTGGCCACAATGCAAGAACAAGACGGGCGCAATGTTCTGCACGCAACCAAGGCTGGCACGGTGGTCGTGAGTGCAATGTGGCATGGGGAAACCCGGACACGGCAGATCAAAATCTGGTCTTCTATGCGTCCCCTTCCGCTGGGCACAAACAAATGGTCAACACATGACTACCGTGGTCGCAACATTGGCGATATTCCCGCGGTTCCCACCGAGAACGGCCCTAACATGTATTCGGTGGAGGAGTTTCCAAGCGGCAGCACCCACGTTCGAGCCATTCGCGAGGATGGCATTCAGGTTTGGGAATGGCTCCTCCCCGAGCGAACCCATAATGTCGAACTGATTTGTGGTGATTGGCTTGGTGGCGTTTTGCTTAGCGCCAACCGCGAGGATTCCTACACTTTGTACGCGGTTGGAAAAGACGGAGAGTTACGCTGGCAGCGCACGATGAAAGGCGTTCGCAGAGGGCTTGCGATCAGTACTGACCACATAGTCCATCTAGTGAATCAATCTTTGGATGGAAACAGTGTGACCGTTTTCGGTTTTGATGAAAAACTAGGGACTAAATGGTTCGAACTCGCCGTGCCTGTCTCCCATGAAAAAGAGATCAATTTAAGGAGAGATGGGGCAAGAATCTTGTGTGTGCGCGGGTCGCTTTCTAAACCGCTTCCGGCAACGACCAGCAAGATCATGGTCAATATGGATGGAAACGCCTATGTCGCCTTCACTCAAAAGGAGTGGACGCTCACAACGACCGAATGTACGCCCGGGCAGGAGATTGATCCAAAAAATGTGACCGTTGCCCTCAATGACCAACTCGTACTTTGGAAGATCGAACCTGACGGCGCATTGCACCCGACCGTTGTGGAAACGAACAAGACGAAGCAACCGCTCTCCGCGCCAGTCACGCTACTTGCGCCCACCGATGCAATCATCACCGATAACATGAACGGCACGTTGATCTCAATAAAGCTTTCCCACGCCAAAGTCTCCGAGACCGTTGCTGAACCTGTAGGCGAATTCGTTTATCGTGTTAACCAGAATGGAGAACTGGTTTTCAGGTTTCCGCTGCCGAGGTATTCCGGTGCACGGAAAGACGACATGGTAATCGGCGAAGACAACGTAGCCTTTGCCACCCGTGGGAGCTTGCTAATTGCGTTTAGCCTCATCAGTGGAAAGGAATTGTGGCGCTGGCAGTCGGATGAATCGGAGATTGCTGTGTTTGCTGCGCTCGCCAACGGAGCGTGCTTGATTCAAACACCTACGGTGCTCCTAGAAGTAGCGAGCAGTAAGAAAGCAAAAACGGTCTTCAACGGCAAGGCCATGATGGATTGGCACGGCAACATGTATCGGAAGAAAGATAAAGACTGAGTTCCAGTCGCGCACTCCGGGTCCGCAAGGTATACGGGCTGACCATCTCCTCCCGAGGCGAAACAGGGGGCGAAAGGCCGCAAAAAACGGACTCAAAATTTGACCCCCTGCGGACTAGGGGGTAAAAACCTCGAAACACGCCCAAAAACCAATTCCGCCTTCGTAATGCACCGTTCTGTCGGCAAAGCCCTACTGCCGAGGCTGTCTCGGATGATCGACCCGAGGTCAATGAGTGAAATCGCGATATTACGCCAATTGACTGCCGCTATAGAATGATGACGTGGTGCGTTCCCGACGTGAAATTCCGGCGGTTCAAATCGTAGGGTACCGTCTGCTAGGCATCGGTATTGTAATCAGCGGCCTTGCACTATTTGTGGCTGTTCTTCACAAGCTCCGTGGATCGCAGCTTGGAGTTGCGGAGGTGCTGGTACTAATCTTCGCAGGGACAATGACAACAGCTTTCCTTTGGTACGGCTGGTATCTAATCAAGCAAGGGGTTCGAGACAAGCGGTGAAGCTATCTTCTCTCGCCTCGCACTTCTGCGGCGTTATGAGTGAAATCGCGATTTAACGACAACTGAGCGTAAAGCCACTGTTCTATAATCTGAGTCTGTGTCATTGATGTCCATACGGTTTTCACTCTCCCTGCTTTTGTCTTGTGGACTTTGGACGTGTGCCACAGCTCAATCACAGCCCTGCGTGCCGACCGGACCTTGGAAAGAAGCCCCGCCAAAAGCCGTAGTCGATATTTCGCTAACCAAGAAGAAAATTGACGCATGTGACAAGACAAAACCGCGAGAGTGTGAGTTTCCAAAAGCTACATTCCGCATCACCAACTGCGGTTCATTTCCGTTTTACACTCCTAAGACCATCAGAAATGTTGAGTGGCACGGCGGATTCGAGGACATCGTCGTCGGCCCATTCGATGCGAAAGCCTTGCACAGTAACGAAGCGGCAGATTATGGCCCCGACTACCATCCAGACGTTCTCAAGGAAATCAAAGAGTCGTGGATTCTGCTGATGCCGGGTGATTTTTACGGCGGTACGATGCGGCTACACACCGCGCCACTATCACCCGGGACCTACAAGGTGATTGGGCGTCGATGTCCACCCCGCCTTACGGATGAACTACGGAGTCAATTGGCGTCGGCGTTGAAATTTCCCGTCCTGCTCGAAAATGTTGACTCGCAACCTGTTTACCTCAAGGTTGTTAAGTAGCCGGGTCTCTGTTAACTGACGCTATCAGGCGTGGGTGTTGAAAAACTCTTTTAGAGGTGTTTCGGCCAGAAATTTCCTTCGTAAGTTATTGAATGTTGGTTGGCCGGAGACGCTGAAATGCAGCAAAATTACTGCTTTGGTTCCTTTTTCAACACCCACAGGCGATTGCACTCACAACGCGGCTCTTGGGGGATTGGTCTATGGCTGCGTCACAGCAGGAGCAGCCCCCGGTCTCCAGATGAGCAGCAGCAGCATTGCGAGTCCAAGGAGGCTATTGACCAGCCAATCAGGGCCACCGCTGTAGTGCAGAACAAGTCCCCACAAGCCCGCCGCTGTTGCGCTTGCAAGGCGCATTACGTGACCTGCCCTCCATCGGCTCAGCGGCGTCGATTTTTTAGTCCGATTTTGAGGGCGACCTTCCGAGCGGTTGATCCTTCGCTGCACAGTGAAGCCTGAGATGGCAGACCATACTGCACCCGCAACAATGAGCCACTGAACGGGAGAGATCGCGCCGCTGGTCTCCACATTTCCTAAACGCTTAACAAAGAAACATGCCACGATGAAAGCAATCTGGGCGATCTGCAAGATACGAAGTCCGCGTTCAGGGCTGCTCATTCAGAAGTTACCGGCGAGTAGCATATCTCAATTGACGAAATCAGGCGATAGCACCAAATGACCCGGACGGCCGTAGTTGGTGATATCGGGATTTATCAACAGTTGACCTACAAAGCGTCGACCAACTATCGCGGCGCTATTCCGGTTTCTCGATGCTCGCCCTCAACATTTCCGGCGGGATGGCAGGGTTTCTGGTCGTCCGCCGCAGCCTTTTGAATCCTGCGGGCACATCAAATAAGGCTCTAGCCAAAGGATGATCTGATATTTCAACGACTTCTAATTCGCGCGTCGTCATCGTGAAATCTCGGCTGAAACCATCCAGCCTGCTGGAATGGCTATGCTCCGTGTTCTTCAACTTGACCGGAAAACCCGTTTCCGGCGTTCCGGCCATCTCATATTTCTCGATCCCGTGCTTACGCAGCTCAAGCACCTGCTGCACACTGGTTAGAGTGAAACGCAATACGTTGCACTCAGTCGCGACGGGAAGATCGATGTACCAGCCATCGGAAACTTCTTCGTCCCAACGCTTACCCAGCGCCGGGATCAGGTATCTCCTCGTCGTCACGACATGCCGCGCGGTGTATCCGAAGAAGCTCTGCCGCTCCCCGGTGTCCTTCGTCTCGACTTCTACGGTCGAGACGATCCGCTGCTGGTTAGCTCCGGTCCTCGCCTCTTCAGCATCCACTTTCTCACGCAGTTCTTCGAGCGTCAGCTTCCCCGGCAAAATCTCCGTATATTGCCGAGCGTCGGCGTCCACGTCGTATTCCTTGCCTGATTTGCAGTTTTGGATCAGAATCCGTCGACCCGGTGCATTTTTCGGCAAGTCTCCAAGTGTGACCGTGGTCCCCGCGCTGTACTCGATTCGTTTTCGGTCCGTCGTCAAGTAGTAGGTTGTCTGTGAGGTGTGGTCGCCTCGCGGATCATGCAGCATGTCCCGCACAGTAATCGTCAAGTCTGCCGCAGCCGCCTGAAACACGCAGGAGAGAAAGGCAACAAGTGAAGAAGGGATTAGCCAGCCGATGCGAAGACGGCGCATATTTCGGCCTCCAAAACGAACTGTCGATGCTAGTATATGCGACCTCGGTAGTCCGCTGTACGCTTCGATGCGGACAGGAAGTAGCTGAGTTGCACAAGGGCGGGCTGGCTGCAAAGTTCGGCTATCTTCCGTTCTACGCACAGCACTAATCTCGCTCTTCCGATCAGTACCCCGGCAGATTTTCCGTAGTTGACGCTATCAGGCGTGGGTGTTGAAAAAGTCACTGAGATTGGTGGGTGGAATTTAGCGGAAGCATGTTAGAAGTAGGAATCCGTCTCATGCTTCGCTGGATTTCTATCGTCGGAGGCCTGCTGATCATGATGGGGCAACACGACCGTTCAGAAGCCTTGTTTTACTACTTCCGTCTGGAAGATCAGGTTCCAGAGACTCATCTGCTGCGGCTCGTCGATAAGCACATCAGCTTTGCCTTCGTGCGGAAGAAGCTGAAAGAGAGTTACAGCGATATGGGCCGCCCGTCCATCGATCCCGAGCTTCTGCTGCGCATTCTGCTGATCGGCTATCTGTACGGCATCACCAGCGAGCGCAAGCTGGTGGAAGAACTGCGCATGCATCTGGCTTGGCGCTGGTTCACCGGGCTGGGGTTCGATCAGGAGATCCCGCATCACTCGACGTTCTCCAAGAACCGGCACGGGCGGTTTCAGGAATCGAAGCTATTTGAGCAGTTGTTTGAGCAGATCGTGCGGCAGTGTGTAGAAGTGGGATTGGTCAAGGGCGAGGATCTGTCGGTGGATGGCAGCTTCGTGGAAGCGAATGCCGCCAAGGAGAGTCGCATTCCGCGAGAGCAGTTGGCGGAGGCAGCCCAGGTTCATCAAACCGTGCGCCAGTATCTGCGGGAAGTGGAAGAGCAGAACCCGGCGGAAGAGCCGGTGCACGAGCAGGATCAGGTATCGACCACCGATCCCGATTCCACCTACGCTACCAAAGGAGGCACGCCCGCTCGTCTCGGTTACTACGACAACTATCTGGTCGACAACGACAGCTGCGTGATCGTGGGCGTGCAAGCAACCGCAGCGCGCATGAGTCAGGAGACAGTGGCCGCGCAAGCTATGCTGACCCGTTTCGCCGAGTGGCAAGGACGAGCGCCCGACTCGGTGGCCGCCGACACGACCTATGGGAATGGGGAGTTCTTACAGTGGTTGGCGGATCGGAGCATCACTCCCTATATGCGGACCCGCGACAGTATCCACAGAAAGAGGAGTCCATTCTTCGGTCCCGAGCGTTTCACTTACGAACCGGAACCCGATCGCTATATCTGCCCTGCGGGCCAGCCCCTGAACTACGGCGGCCAAAGTCATCGCAATCACTCCTGGACCTACATCGGGACACGCAAACGGTGTGGCCCGTGCCCGCTCCGGCCGCAATGCACGAGCGCGGCTTTCCGATGCCTGGTCATCCATCAGCACGAACCGGCGCGGCAACGCGCCCGGGAGTTAGCGAACTCGCCTGAGTTTGCCCAGGCACAGCGGCAAAGGAAGAAAGTAGAAGCCCTGTTCGCGGAACTCAAGAATCAGATCGGACTTCGCCGTCTGCGCCTGCGACGACTGAAGTTCGTGCGCGAGCAGTTCTTCCTGGCGGCGGCAGCCCAGAACATCAAGCGGCTAGTACGGTTCCTCAGCCAACCGACAACACAGCCTCTGCCAGCCACCACCTAGCCGAACCGAGAGAAGAGAAAAGAAGGACTCGGCAGGGATAGAGTCGCAAGCAAAGTGACGTCGGTTTACCGACTTTTTCAACAC
>CAWFZU010000124.1:0-3606 GCA_963820195.1 uncultured Acidobacteriaceae bacterium
ACATGGGCATCGATCAATCCTGGGAGCAGTGTGGCGTCGCCCAGGTCAATGATTCTGGCGCCCGGCGGATGATCCACGGATGTGCCTGCCGTGCGAATGCGGTCACCCTCGACAAGAATTTCGCCGGGCTGAAGGAGAGTGCCGGTGTCAACCTGGAGAAGGCGGGCGGCGTGGAGCACGATCGGTGTTGCGGCCGGGATTGTTGGCTGCTGGGCTCGAACCGCGCAGGCAAGGGCCAAAGCCACCGCGCACCCAGACGCCAAAGATGCCCCGCATAGCCGGCGAAACCTCAGGGAAAAACTCTTCATGGATAAGACTATGCCGCATTGCTTCCGGTTTGTCGATGGCCAGTTTCACAGTGGGAGAAAATGGACCATATCGAACTATTCAGGCTCATCCACCAGCGACGCCGTCCTGCCCGGCCGCACAATCCCATACTTCCAGTCCAGAAATCCCTGTAGCTCCTTCGGTAAATGCTCCGCCAGCTCCTGCCAGGTAAGCACACTCAACTGCACCCGCAACTCCGCCGGCTTCACCGCCGCCAGCACCTCGTACCACGCCTCCCGCAAATCCGGCCGCCGATCGTCATGCACCACGCAGAAGCTGCACCCCTCCGCATACGCCGCCAGCACGTTGCGAATCAGCTGGTAGCCGGCATACCCGACTTCAGCGGCTGAAGAATGACTCGTCTCTCTGGCGGGCTGGGGCTGTTCGGCCGAAATCTCCTGCGAGTAATCTTCCGGAAACTCTGTCGCCTCTCTCCGCCTCTTCGTCGCCAACTCCACTCGCGGCAGCAGCTCCCGCTCGAAGACTTCATCGAAGTCCCGGTATCCCTCCACCACAGCCGCGGCCTTCGTCTGAAAATCCCCTTCCGTCAGCTTGGCCTCCACCAGCAGCGAACCGAACCGCATATCCACTTCGGTGCGATCGCTTCGCCCGCTTGCCAACGGCACCCGCGCCTTCCATCCGAAGACCGGCGGTTCGTCCCCCTCGACCCCCAGCACACGCCGCACCGTCACTGACTCCGCTACTCCCGGCGTGCAAAATACATTCATCAGCAGCGCATCGGAACTCATGGACGAGTCAAGCTCCCGCCAGCGCCGCTCGGCCTTGGGCAGCGAACGCCCCTGCGCATGAATCTTATCGAAGCGCCGCATCCACTCCGGCCGCGCCGCAATGGCTGCAAAGGCCGCGTCGAAAAAGTTCCCGTGCCGCAGGCTTTCCGGCGCATACACAATGACCGGAGGATCGCCGTAGCTCTCGACGTGTGCCCGGCCCCGCGCCCACCGCCTGTTGCGCAGGCCCAGTTCAATCCGGAGTTGGCTCGCGTACCAGCTCGCTTTTGCTGTCATACCGTGCAGATTACACCGGGCGGCCTTGCTTCGCACCGGCTCAACAGACAGAACTCTACCAGCGGTCCGATAGGTGGGCTCCCGCCTTGCTTCCGGCGTGTTGGGAAGGCGTGGCGCCCATTCACTCGCGAACGGGGTGGTACTGACCTTGATGGCGAAAGTCATGACGACTACTGCAACTAAGACTGAATCGCGCTGCATGCCCACCTGATCTGGAATTGCTTGTATGCAATATGAATCAAATCATTGAAACCATGTGGCTGCACATCTGTTATCGGTATTTGTAATGACAAGTCGGCATGTCGGCATTTAAGCAATATCACCCCAGTAGCGAATCGACAAACGCTTCCGGCGAAAATTCCAGCAGGTCGGTCATCTGCTCGCCTACGCCGGCGAAGCGGACGGGCAGGTTGAGTTCCTGGGCGATGGCGACGGCGATGCCGCCCTTGGCCGTGCCGTCGAGCTTGGTGAGCACGATGCCGGTGACGCCCGCCGATTGCGTGAACTGCCGCGCCTGGTTGAGGCCGTTCTGGCCGGTGGTCGCGTCCATCACCAGCAGCACCTCGTGGGGCGCGCCGGGGATCAGCTTGGCCGCCGTCCGGCGCATCTTGTCCAACTCGTCCATCAGGCCGGTTTTGGTGTGCAGGCGTCCGGCGGTGTCCACAATCAATTCATCGATATTGCGGGCCTTGGCGGCGGTGATTGCGTCGTAAAGAACGGCCGACGGGTCGCCGCCGTGGCGGGTCTTGATCATCTCCACGCCGGAGCGCGCGGCCCAGATTTCAAGCTGCTCGATGGCCGCTGCGCGAAAGGTATCGGCGGCGCACAAAAGCACGGTGCGCTCCTGGGCGCGATACCAGGCGGCCAGCTTGCCCGCTGAGGTGGTTTTGCCGGTGCCGTTGACGCCGACTAGAAAGGTGACGTTGGGGCTGCCGGTTGGCGGCAAGGCAACTGGTTTGTTGGCGATGGGAGCTTCGAGGATGGCGCGAATCTGGGCCTTGAGCAGGGCGCGCAATTCGTCGCCGCCCTCGATGGCCTGGCGGCGGGCGCGGTCGCGCAGGGCGTCCAGGATGGCGGTGGTGGTTTGCACGCCCAGGTCGCTGGTAAGCAGCGCGGATTCAAGGCTTTCCAGGGTGTGATTCATCGACCGTGCGGGTCAGCGCGACGACGTCTCGATTGCGTGGAGAGCGACTCGCGAGTGCGCGCGACAGCCTGCTTCATGCGGCTGAAGAGGCCGGATTTGGGGGTCTCGGCCGGGCCGGAATCGGGTGTGGCCGGGAGGGTCGCCGGGGTGTCTTTTTTGCCGCCAAAAAGCTTCATCATCGAGGGTTCCAGATTTGAGTTTAGAGCATCGGACGCATGGCAGACTTGCTACTACCCTCCCTGGTCAGGGTTGCGGAGTTCGGTAGGGCTTGGCGGCTTTGACAAATAAGCTGGCGACGTTGATAGCGCCGAGATGGCCGGAGAGCGGGCCAACGCCTTTGCCGGCCAACAAAACGATCGACGAGGCCTGGTGCTTCAATTCATAGGGGAAGTCCCAGACGAATGTATTGCTGACGATGAGGATGGTGTCAGCGATCTTGGGGTCGTCGACCATGCTGATGTTGAGTGCATTGAAGTCCTGGTTGCTGGCAAGGACCGCCTTCAGATCATCGCTTCCGAAGTACTTGGCTGCGTGAGCATCCACATACATGGTCCTGAAGTTCCGCAGCAGGAAATCGCGATCTCTGGAGTTTTTAAGGCTATCGGATGAGCTGGCGGGGACGGGCTTTTCCGCAGGCTGGGCCGCGGGAATGGCGGCAGGCAGTACATTTTGCGCGGGCACTACAGGTGGTGTTGGAAGAAGCGGAGCTGGTGCAGGTGGAACGGGAACAGATGGAGCTGGTACCGGAGATGTGCCAGGATGGGCCGGAAGTAATTGCGAGCCGTTGGCGTAGCTCTTGACGGGGGCGGTATCCGCCAGTCCGAGAACATTCTCGATGGGGACGGCGAAGTTGAGACTTTGGCCGCCGTCGAGCGAGCCGGTGACGAGGCCGAGTGCGCGTCCTTTGGCGTCGATGAGGACGCCTCCACTGGCACCCGGAGAGCCGGGTGCGGTGAACTGGAGGACGCGGAATCCCGTGCCCGCGCCGGGAATCTCATCGGCGAGACGATAGGCGGAGACGACGCCGGTGGAGGTAGACCAAGGCTGGGCCTGGGGGTGAAAGATGGAGACGACCGCGTCGCCGGGGTTGGCGTCAGCGGCGCTGGCGAT
>CAWFZU010000125.1:0-10697 GCA_963820195.1 uncultured Acidobacteriaceae bacterium
TGGTCTGGAGTTCGCAGGCTCCCATTCGCAGCGCCTCTCTGCAGGTGCTCACCGACGGAGGCTATATTGAGGCGGTCCTGGACAGCGACAATCAGAAGGCGCTGAATAACCTGCTGGACGATGAAGTGGAGATCATCGGGGCAGCCGGCGGGGAATTCGATGACAAGATGCAGCAGACCGGCATTGTGCTCCATATTTCCAGGTGGGCAAACATTACAATCCTCAAGCGCTCTGATAAGAACGTATGGGATATTCCTGCCACTCCCTTGAACAAGATCCTGGGCGGCTATCATTACAGAGATTCCTCGTCGAGGATCAGGGTCCACGGCGCTATCACCTACTATCAACCCGGTTCGGCGGTTGTGTTGCAAGACGGCGACAGGAGCCTCTGGATCAGGACGAATACCGACATTCCCCTGCGCATTGGCGACCTGGCGGACGCAACGGGATTTCCCGATATTCTGGTTACCGATCAGGCGCGGAGCGCGAACGATGGCTTTTTTACACTCACTCACAGCGAAATCAAAGATAGCGGCGTACAGGCGCCGGTCACGCCACTCAGCGTGATCTGGCAGCAACTGGCGGTGAGCGGAGACCTGGGTGTCGGTCACCACTTCGATCTGGTATCCATCGAAGGAGAGGTCGCAGTGCAGGCGCGCGGGGGCGCACAGGACGAATACACGCTGGTCGCGGATGGACATACTTTCACAGCCATCTACCGGCATCCAAGCGGTTCGCTGGCGGAGATGAAGCAGATTCCGCTGGGTTCCAGGGTGAGAGTCACCGGAATCTGCACCGTCCACAATTCCAACCCCTTCGGCGGTCCGGTGGCGTTTGATATTCTGCTGCGCTCCTTCGACGACATTGAAGTCATCAAGGGCCCCTCCTTGCTGAACATTCGCAATCTGGTGGTTCTTGTCGGCTTGCTGCTCGCGATCGTGGCCCTGGTAGGCGGCTGGGGATGGAGGCTGGAGCACAACGTTCGCCGGCAGACGGCCGCCTTGGCGTCCCTGGAACGCCGGCGCAGCCGCATCCTCGTAGACATCAACGGATCGCGGCCACTGGCCGAGATCCTGGAAAAGATCGTGGGGATGGTCTCCACGATGCTGGATGGGGCGCCCTGCTGGTGCGAGCTCGCCAATGGAACGACAGTGGGGAATTGTGCTCGGGAGCCGCACAACCTGGAAATCGTTCGCGCAAAGATCAATGCGCGATCCGGTCCGGCGCTGGGAGCGCTGCTGGCCGCGTTTCGTCCGAAGTATCGTCAGGTCGCGCGTAGAACAGAGGCGCTTGCCGACGGGGTGCGACTGGCCGCGCTGGCCATCGAAACGCGGCGGCTCTATAGCGACCTGCGGCACCGCTCGGAGTTCGATCTGCTCACCGAGATCCCCAACCGCTTCGCGATGGACAAGCGGCTTGACCTCCTTATTGAAGAGGCGCGCCAGAACTCCGGTATCTTCGGATTGATCTACATCGACCTCGACGAGTTCAAACCGATCAACGACAGCTACGGCCACTACATTGGAGATCTTTACCTCCAGGAGGTGGCTGTGCGGATGACGCGCCAGTTGCGTGGAGGCGATATGCTGGCCAGGCTGGGCGGCGACGAATTCGCCGCCCTGGTTTCTGTCGTAGCAGCCGCAGCCGATGTGGAAGAGGCCGCCCGTCGACTGCAACGATGCTTCGAGACTCCGTTTGCCGTGGAGGAGCACTCACTGCATTGGTGAGGCAAGCATCGGTATTGCTCTCTACCCGGAGGACGGCCTCACAAAAGACAGCCTGCTGAGCGCCGCCGATGCTGCCATGTACGCGGTAAAAAATAGCAAACGGTGATCAGTTGCGTACTGATGCCGTGCTTTACTTCCTTGTGCACCAATCTCCCAACGATTACCGCTGCCCTGCTTTCACTCCGGTCGCCTGCGGCTCCACCAGCACACCGTCAAAGAGCGAAGCCGCCATCAGCCGGCCAGCAGCAGCACGCGCATGCGCGATGCGATAGCCGGTCCGCGCCCACTTCCACTCCAGCGTCTGGGTGTCGATCACGTATATCTGGTCGCTCGTCCGCGAACTGACAAGAATCTTGCCCAGGCGCGCGTCATAGCTTAGTTCGTCCACATCACCGAGCGGAAAGCGGTGGACCCACATCCACGTGCAGCCCAGGTCGCGGGAGAAGTACACGCCTTCGCGCGCACCCAGCCATATCGTCCCATCCGCGGAGAAAGCCACGCTATGAATTCTGGTCAGTGTTGCCGGAACGCCCATGAACCTCCAGCTCTGGCCGGCGTCCGTGGAGAGCACCACATCCTCCTGCTGAGCAGCGGCCAGTTGCGATCCGTGCGCGGCAACCGAAAGATAATCCACCGAGCCCATCACCGGGCCACCCTGCCAACTCGCGCCCTGGTCCTTGCTGGTGAACAGGCCTCCGCCGGTTGAGGCCAGCCAGGCGTCGCCGCTCAGATCGAGCGCCTGAACGCGGTCCAGTTGGTCAAGCACGGGCTGCGCAACAGGCTTTTCCTCAGGTACGCTCTTGCCGTGGTGCGCCTTCGCAACTTTGTGAGTCTTGACGGCCTGAGGCCTCTGGGCGGCCGGGATCGTCTCGGCGTCCGTCTTCGCCAGCCTGTTTTGAATTGTGCCGCGCGGACTCCAACTCGCGCCTGTCGCATCGGACTCCAGCACAAAAATGCCGTGATTGGTTCCCGCCAGGATCATTCCTTCCGGCGACTCGGCCAGCGCATAGACATCACGCCCATCGAGGCCATCGGCGATCTGCTCCCAACTCTCTCCGCTATTGTTGGAAACAAAAACACCGCCATAGCGCTTGTCGTTCACCACCCCGGCATACAGCCGGGCGGGATTGCCGTTATCCACCAGCAGCGCCTCGACCTTGCGCCCGGAAAAACCCTGATTCGCAGCCGTAAAACTGGATGCCGCATTCTCGCTCAGCAGAACTCCGCCGCGGTCGGTGGCCAGCAGCACATGATTCGTGTCCTGCGGATCGACAAAAACATCGTTTACAATCACATCCGGTTCGGTCATCAGCGCAAAGCTGTTGCCGCCGTCAACTGATTTGTAAAGCCCCTCCGTGGTTCCGGCGTACACCACACTGTAATTCAGCGGATCCTGCTTCAGCACACGCGTTCGCCGCGCGGCCGATGGAATTCCTTGGACGGCATGAAACAATTCGCCGCCGTCTACGCTTTTGTAAATGCCGCTGCACGCGCTGGCGAAGACCAGGCTCGGTCTCGTCGGATCGATGATGATCGAGAAGACATCGGAGTCTTCAATGATGCCCTCTTTGATACTCTGCCAGTTCTTCCCGCCGTCGGTCGTCTTCCAGGGCAGATGCCAGGTGCCGGCGTAGACCACATTGGGGTCCAGGGGATCGATCGCCAGCGACTCCACCTCGTGAATCTCCTGGCTGCCCGGCGGACTGATCAGCGTCCATGAGGCTCCGGCATCACTACTGCGAAAGACGCCCTCCAGCGTTCCCGCATAGAGGATTTCCGGGGCCGAAGGCGCCTGTGCAAAGGCGCGAATCGACTGTCCGCGCAACCCCTCAACGACACTCCAGCTCCGGCCTCCGTCACGGCTTAACCGCAGCCCGCCGTCGGCCTGGTCCACCCTCCACGCGGCGACAAAGATGGTGTCTGAATTCGCTTCGTCGACGACAATGTGGTCCAGAATCAGGTCGTCGGACGAGTCCAGCTTCGCGAGCCTATGCCAGGACGAGCCGCCATCCAAAGATTCGTAGAGCCAACTATTGGTGGTGCCGAGATACAGATGATGGGGCTGGCCGGGAACAGCCGCAAAGGCACGCGCGTCGCCGCCGGCCGGGCCAACCGCTCTCCAATACCCTTGTGCCTTCATGCCGGGAACTGCGATTAAAAATAGAACCAGCAGCGAAATCAGCACAATCAATCCGGGCCGGAAGAATGAATCCAGTAAAACTCGCGGACGATTCATGCTGGCAGATAACTCCCTATGCTCATATCAAGAGTATACAAAGTATGGTTCGGCGCCAATTGATAGGCACACGCTACCTTCACGCTCAATCACCGTATGTTCCTGGAGAATTCTCTAGTAAACCGGCGCTATCGGCGCTTGAAGCTTATAGAATTTCGCGCTCTGGAGCGAGTGAAATCGAAGGTTGCATCCGCCGAAGCAGCCCTGCTGCTTCGGCGGATGAAGTGTTACTTCTTGGTGGCGTCTTTCTTGTGGGGGTTCAGATTCTTTTCTTCGAGAAGTGTCGCGGAATCGGCGGCGTTGAACGGGTATAGGCGAACCGATTGCTCTGTGTTCTCGCCCTGATTGCTCAAGGTGACGTCGACGCGGCGGTTTTGAGCCAGCACAATGACACTCAGGTTGCGGATAACCTTCGCCTTCGCCGCTACGCTGAGTTCAGGGTTCTGCTCGACCAGATCCTTCACCTGATCGGCGGTAAGATTCTGGTCCTTGCCAAGGCCGCGCGTTTCAATGTTGGCTTCGGGGACACCTTTTTCAATCAGGAACTGCTTTGCGCGAGCGACGCGGCGTTCGGAAAGCGCCTGGTTGTACTCGACTGATCCGCGCACATCCGCATGTCCGCTGAGAATCAGGTGGGCATCCGGCTTGAGGGCGAGGTACTGTTGGAAATCCGTAGCGAGAGTGGTCAGAGTCGCCTCCTGGCTGGGCAGAAGGCCGCCATCGAGCCTCTCGATCCTGGGCTGAGCGGTCGGGAAGAAGACACTATGCAGAGCCAGGCGAGCCTCCAGCCTCTTCATCTCCGGAGTTGCCGCTGTGATTGCCGGGACAGGAGCAGGCGGGGCTGCAATGCTTATGCTGGTGGTTGCCGTTGCCGATTGCCCCTTGTCGTCGCTCACATTGCAGGTGATCTGCACTGTACCGGAAGGCGCGCCCGCCGCATTGAAATCCGCCATGGCGCCGCTGCCGCTGATCGAGCCGGAACTTGCCGTGTAGCTGTAGGTCAGAGGACGATTCTGCGGGCTGATGCCGCCCGCGGTCACCATGCTGGTCCCTCCAACATTGATGGTGCTGGGGCTGGCCGTACAACTGATCGACGGCGGCTCAAAGGCCTTCACTGTGAAGCTAGCCGATGCTCTGGCGGATTGCCACGGCTTGAGGCCTTCCTTGCCAGGTTTGCCTTCCTTCACTTGAGCCTGAACCGTATAGCTGCCGGGCGCAAGCGTGGCCGTGGCCACCGTGGCCGATGCTCCGTTGCCCGTCACTCCCGTCCCGTTCCAGACGTAAATCGCGTTCAGCTTGGGATCAAGATTGTCTGCCACTGCGGTCGCTGTGACCGGGTCGCCGGGATAGATCGTTGCCGGATTGACCGAAACCGACAGATTCACCGGCGCGGGCGGCGCAAAATCGCCAGAGTGGTAAACAATACCGCCGCTCAAGCGCATTACATTGATGCCGAGACTCCCATGAAGGTTCCAGAGCAGGCCGGAGGAGGTCGTGCCAAAGTTAACATTCATATACTCATAGTCGGCTTGGACCATGCGAATGGCCCAATGATGATTGAGTTCATAGTCCAACCCGCCGCCAGCGGTTATGTCCAGGCCCAAGGTATTGGGGTTGTGATACGGGCCGCTTATCAGAGCGCCACCTGCAAGTGCATGTCCAAACGGTGTAAATTTGGCCCCGGGATAGCGCAAGATCAATCCGCCGGCGAAGGTCGTAAAGCCATCGTCGTCGCCCGTGCCATAAGCTCCATCACCACCAAACTCATGGATGCCTACCTCCGCCTGGACGCCGGCATACCGATTGAAGAATCGCGCAGCGCTGACGATTCCACCAACATCGACTTCATCATAGTAAAACGTTCCTGAATTTGGTCCGCAGGAGTGACCGCATATACCCGGCGAGACCGTTGCATCCCCATGCGGCGACAGGTAACTGTAACCCAGAAAGATGTCCCACTTCGACGCGGAAGCATCCGCAGAAGCCTTCGCAACGGGTTTGGCCGAGTCCTGGGCACTTAAGGCAAGGGGAATCGATACAACACATGCTAAGGCGAGAAACCGGCTCACAGACTTCAAAACATGAGAGTTCATTCGCTTTTCCTCCGTATTCAAGTTTGAGTTGTTGACCTCCTGCGACTTTCATGGGAGCTGACCATGTTGTTGACGAAGTGACTGTCCGCCATGCACGCGCCCAACAACGGGGATAGAGATACGCCGCCCTGGCGGAACCATCGGATATACGACTTCCGGCCCCCACTGTGTGCGCGGCGAGGGCCGGAATGATCATTTAGACAAATTATAAACAACCCAAGCAGGCCGAAAGGCCTGCTTCAGTGGGCTGGACAAACTATTTCTTTGCGGCTTTCTTGTGAATATGCTTCTTCGCAACCGGTAGAGGCTTGCGCTCCTGCGCCTTAACCACGGACTCATCCACCGGAGTGGTTCCGGTTACATCCGATGAGAAAGTGGCGCCGGAGGGAACCAGGTAGTCTTCCACGGTCTGGTCATCCGCCGTGCCGGTAGCCACACGGATGCGAGAAGCGTCAATACCCTTCTCTTTCACCAGATAGTCCTTGGTGTTGACGGCACGCTCGGCAGCAACATCCTCGACCTTGAGGTGCTTGTTGTGCTTGGCCAGTTTCTCTTCCCTCTCGACCTTCGCCTTCTCCTTGGCATTCGAATCGCCGACAATAACGATCTTGGCATCGGACTGCTTCTGCAAGTCGAGAGCTACCTCGTCCAGGCAGGCCTTGGCTTCGTTGTCCACGCGCGCCGGACGCTTTTTGTCCTTGGAGAAGCTGATCGAGCAGAGTGTCTGAGTATGAGGAATCGGCGCCACATACGGAGCCGTGATGGTCACGCTGTTGGATGCCGAGATGGTTGCTGTTGCGCTCTGACCCTTGTCGTCCGTCACGGTGCAGGTAAAGGTCACCGGGCCGGTCGGCGCGCCCGCCGAGGAGTAGGTCGCCGTATTCCCGTTGCCAGTAATCGTGCCCGCCGAAGCCGTGTAACTGTAGGTGAGCGGACGGTTCTGCGGACTCACGCCAACCGCGGTGACGGTCGCGCTCTCGCCCGGCTTGATGACCGTGGGGCCGACCGAGCAACTGATCGTCGGCGGCTCAAACGGCTTCACCGTAAAACTGGCCGAAGCTCCGGCCGTCTGCCAGGGCTTGAGGCCTTCCTTGCCAGGTTTGCCTTCCTTCACCTGAGCCTGAACCGAGTAGCTTCCGGGCGCAAGCGTGGCCGTGGACACCGCGGCCGATGCTCCGTTGCCCGTCACTCCGGTCCCGGTCCAGACGTAAATCGCGTTCAGCTTGGGATCAAGATTGTCTGCCACAGCGGTCACTGTGACTGGATCGCCGGGAAAGATCGAGTCTCGGATTGACCGAAACCGACAGAGTCACCGGCGTGGGCAGCGCAAAATTGCCGGAATGGTAAACAATTCCGCCGCTCAAGCGCATCGCATTGATGCTAACGGTACCGCCCCAATCCGCGGAAAAATCTGGCCGCATAAACTCATAGTCGGCCTGGAACAGGCGAAGGGCCCAATGATGATTGAGTTCATAGTCCAATCCGCCGCCAGCCGTAATGTCCAGGCCCATGGTATTGGGGTTGTGAAACGGGCCGCTTACCAGAGCGCCACCTGCAAGCGCATGTCCAAACGGTGTAAATTTGGCCCCGGGATAGCGCAAGATCAATCCGCTGGTGAAGGTCGTAAAGCCGTCGTCGTCGGCTCCATCGCCATACGTGCCGCCGTTATACTCATGGATGCCTACCTCCGCCTGGACGCCGGCATACCGGTTGAAGAAACGCGTAACGCCGAATACACTTCCAACATCTTGTTCATCGTAATAAAATGTCGCGGGATTACGTCCGCAGTGACCGCACAAACCCCGCGAGACCGTCGTATCTCCATGCGGCGACAGGTAACTGTAGCCCATGAAGATGTCCCACTTCGACGCGGAAGCATCCGCTGGGGCCTTCGCGGCTGGTTCGACCTGAGCCATGGCGCTAACAGCAAAGAGGATCAGTACCACACACACAATAGCAAGGAACCGGCTCACAGACTTCGATACACGAGAGATCATGCACTTCCCCTCAGCAATCAATTTGAATGACAAATAGGCAATTCTACTTGCATACACAAACACCGACCCGGCCTGACCGTAATCCTTCACCAGTAAAGACTCGTCCGATGTTCACACAGTATTACTAAAGTATCATAGGCAGGTTTGCCAATGATAAGAATCTTTTCGTCAGTATGTTATACTTTAGGTCCCCCCTAAAGAAGCCGGAATAAATTGTGCGAAGGCGCGCCGCCTCCCGGAGGGCCAATTGCACTCCAAAGCATCTGTAGCTTCATGCCGGGAATTGCAAATAAAATATCAACGAGATTTGCGCAATTAGTCCGAACTACAAAAGATGATGCAATTTCGCAAACGGTCTATGCGAAAGACAGACTCCATAGGATAAAAAATGCGATCAACAGCACAAAAAGATAAGAGGTTGACCGGCGAGCCGGTCAACCTCCAATGATTGCGCGAGGAGTTCTCCAACCTGATGAATATCCGGTCCCCTTTGTAAATGCGAGGGGACCGGACGATCGGTTTTACCGCCGGAGCAGGCCGTATGGCCTACTTCGCGGGCTTGACAGCCTACTTGCCCGCCACGTGTTTTTTGTGCGCCGCGACGTGCAGCGGCTTGCGTGGCTGCGCTTTCACCATGCTCTCATCCACCGGAGTGGTTCCGGTTACATCCGATGAGAAAGTGGCGCCGGAGGGAACCAGGTAATCTTCCGCGGTTTGGTCATCCGCCGTGCCGATAGCCACGCTGATGCGAGAAGCGTCAATGCCCTTCTCAGTCACCAGATAGTCCTTGGTGTTGACGGCGCGCTCGGCGGCAACATCCTCGATCTTGAGGTGCTTGTTGTGCTTGGCCAGCTTCTCTTCCTTCTCGACCTTCGCCTTCTCCTTGGCATTCGAATCGCCCACAACAACGACCTTGGCATCGGACTGCTTCTGCAAATCGATAGCAACCTCGTCCAGGCAGGCCTTGGCTTCGTTGTCCACGCGCGTCGGACGCTCTCTGTCCTTGGCGAAGCTGATCGAGCAGAGTGTCTGAGTATGAGGAATCGGCGCCACGTACGGGGCCGTGATGGTCAAGCCGTTGGCTGCCGAGATGGTTGCCGTGGCGCTCTGACCCTTGTCGTCCGTCACGGTGCAGGTAATGGTCACCGGGCCGGTCGGTGCGCCGGCCGAAGAGTAGGTCGCCGTATTTCCATTGCCGCTAATCGTGCCCGCCGTGGCACTGTAGCTGTAGGTTAGCGGGCGGTTCTGCGGACTCACGCCAACCGCGGTGACGGTCGCGCTCTCACCCGGCTTGATGACCGTGGGGCTGACCGAGCAACTGATCGTTGGCGGCTCAAACTGTTTCACCGTATAGCTGGCCGAAGCTTCGGCCGTCTGACCGGGCTTGAGGCCTTCCTTGCCGGGTTTGCCTTCCTTCACCTGAGCCTGAACCGAGTAGCTTCCGGGCGCAAGCGTGGCCGTGGCTACCGTGGCCGACGCTCCGTTGCCCGTCACTCCCGTCCCGGTCCAACCGTAAATTACGTGGTTCTTCTTGTTGGGATCCACCGAACCGGCTGTCGCAGTCACGGTGACCGGATCGCCGGGGAAGACGGCTGGTGGGGCGGCCTCGGCCGTCAGCGTGATAGGCGGCGGCTGCTTGCACCCCATTGGCAACAACGCTAAGCACGCCGAGACCAGAACCAGACTACCAAACCTCGAATTGCGAAAATCCATTTGCTTCTCCTCCACCATCGAATTGAAATTTGATGAAATGGTTTGCTGTTGCGCGCCATCTCCGTGCCGAGAACAATTGAACACTGCGAAAACGGTGATGCGTTGAATCCGAATACGGGACAATAGTACCATAATCGCTTCATGGCATGCGGAATATTGCAGGAAACGCGCCTTCCTGCAACCTGCATCAATGCCCCTCACTCCAGTAAGGGTACCGCTCTTCCCTAGCCGCCGCCGACTCAGGCGATATTCAGCGTCTTCCGCAGGCTGCGCGGCTCGCGCTGAATCTTCTCCTGCAAAAGCGTAATCGCATACAAAAGCTGCTCGGGCCGCGGCGGGCACCCTGGAACATAGACGTCGACGGGAATGATTTCGTTCACGCCCTGCACCAGAGCATAGTTGTTGAAAACCCCGCCCGAGGTGGCGCAGGCGCCCATCGATATTACCCACTTCGGTTCCGGCATCTGGTCATACAGCCGGCGAATCACCGGCGCCATCTTCTGCGAAACCCGCCCCGCCACCACCATCAGGTCACTCTGCCGCGGCGAGGGTCGGAAGACCTCGGCGCCGAAGCGGGCAATGTCGAAGCGCGAGGCGCCCGTCGACATCATCTCGATGGCGCAGCAGGCCAGCCCGAAGGTCATCGGCCAGATCGAGTTCTTGCGAATCCAGTTCACCGCAAAATCCAGCGAGGTCAGTAGGATGCCCTCCGGCTCTTCATAGCCGTAGTTCACCTCCTGGAGCTTGACACGGTTCCGCGCGCTACTCTCCAGCGCTCCAAATAGATACCGGTCCCGCTCTGCCGTCGCCGCCATACGACTAATATACCTCTGCTTCCCTGATTGCGCGTTGGTCGCTTTTGCTCACGTCCGCGGTTTTCAATCCCGGGTTAATGAATCCCGGCCCTCACATCTCGTACCACGATTTCCCG
>CAWFZU010000126.1:0-10994 GCA_963820195.1 uncultured Acidobacteriaceae bacterium
TCAGGACACAGGGAATTTGCGATTTAGACTTTGATCCTTTTGTCGGTAGCCAGGACCCTTCACCGAGGTATTTGGTGAAGGACGTTCACTTGAAAGGTAACCGATGCAGGGTTCCGATGATGGAAGAACGTGATGGAGTTTTACAGACGACGCCCAGTGTGGAAGCTGAGTTAGAAAGGCAGAACGATCATTGGGTTTTTATTGATTTCTATTACAATAACTATCCAGACCAAAACGGTAAGTCAGTTGGTTTGCGCAGTTTGTTCAAGCAATGGGCCGAATACGATTTAAAGATGGAAAAGAATCAGTAAGAACGAAAACATTTCCAGTATCCATTCAAGCTCAGTTCAAGAACATCGTCCGATAGAGCGTATCCCGCTGGACGGGCTTGAAGCCGGCGTCGCGGATGATTCTGCGCAACTCTTCTTCCGTAGTGCAGTTGACTGTGCCCGCGGCCTTGACTACATTCTCTTCCAGCATCACCGAGCCTACATCGTTGCCGCCGAAGTGCAGGCCTAACTCAAGTACTTTCAATCCTTGAGTTACCCAGCTTGCCTGCACGTTTTCGATGTTATCGAGATAGAGGCGGGAGATGGCCAGCACCTTCAGGTATTCGACGCTCGTCGCTTCCTCCCAGCCGCGGCCGCCGAGGGCGGTGTTGCCAGGCTGGAAGCTCCAGGGGATGAAGGCCGTGAATCCGCCGGTCTCTTCCTGCAAGCGGCGCACCACCTCGAAGTGATTGATGCGCTGCTCGAAGGTTTCGCCGACGCCGAACATCATCGTCGCCGTGGTGCGCATCCCCAACAGGTGCGCAGTGCGATGCACGCTGACCCAGTCCTCGGTGTTGCACTTGATGCGGGCGATGCGATGGCGCACATCGTCGTCGAGAATCTCGGCTCCGCCGCCGGGGATCGAATCCAGGCCCGCTGCGCGCAGGCGGATGATGGTCTCGCGCAGAGGCAGGTCGGAGTATTTGGCGATGGCCAGAATCTCGGAGGCGGTCAGGCAATGCAGCCAGATCTGCGGAAAGCGCTGCTTGATGCCGCTGAAGAGCCGCTCGAACCAGTCGATCTTCAGATCGGGATGGATGCCGCCCTGCATCAGCACGCCGGTGCCGCCCATCTCGAGGGTCTCGGCGATCTTCGCGTAGATCGTCTCGAAGTCGAGGATGTAGCCCTCTTCCGAGCGCGCCCCTGTCAGCGGCCGGTAGAAGGCGCAGAAGGTGCAGTACTCGGTGCAGAAGTTGGTGTAGTTGATGTTGCGGTCGATGATGTAGGTGACCACGCCCTCGGGGTGCAGGCGGCGGCGCACGGCGTCGGCCTCGAAGCCCAGGCCGATCAGGTCGGGGGAGTGGAAGTGGTCGAGAGCCTGTTGGCGGGTCAGCGGCATGAATTCGATTTTAACAACTCATGGCTTGCCGGAGTTCGGCTCGGCGGCGGGTTTTGTAGCGGGGCGCGGCTTTTTGGCCGGGCTGGAGACGCCAAAGCTCAACAGGAGAAAACTGAAGCCCTTGCGCAGCGAGTCGAGTACGCTCATCCTTCAATTCCTTTCCATGCCATGCCTGCGCTACTTTGTCTGCGTAGGGCCTTCCATCATCATCGACGCCGCCGGCTCGCCGCGCAGAATCTCCACTGCCGCCGGAGGCAGCGGCTTGTCGGCGTTGGCCAGCAGCAGGCTCACCTGCCAGATCTCGGTCTCGGTCAGCACATCCTTGAAGGCCGGCATCCCGGTCAGCCGAATGCCGTTGGCGACCTTCCAATAGGTTTCGCCTGGCGGGTCGTCGGTTACCCCCATCATCGTCTTCGAGCCGTGGTGGTGGATCTCCCACAAGCGGCGGCGCATCGGGAAACATATGCGCGCCAAACGGCGAGGGCTTGCCGTGAAAGCCGTGGCAGACGGCGCATTTCTCGCTGTAGATCGCGCGCGCCGGCCACCAGGTTGCCCTCATCGGGCTGGATGGCCGGGGTCTTCACCATCTCGCGGTCGATGCGCGCGTGCAGCGGAATGCCGGTCAGCAGCCGCTCCTGGAGGAACGGCGAATCTGCGACAGCCACCGGCGGCTTGCCAAAGCGCAACCACCCCAGCAAGGCAACCGGCACGAGTAAAACTCCCAGCAGAACTCCCAGCAGCACACGCCCCATCTTCGTTTCCCTCCGCTGCCCTTCATCGTAGAGCATCTGGCCTTTCGTACGGAAGATGGATTCGGCATCCAGGTGGGAGCGGAATCTCACTGCATCAAAGAGCGATCAATGCTGCGCTTTATGGATGCAAGCCGCCGTGTAACAGTTTGCGTATTATTAGCACTATAAGGATATTCTGGACAAAACTATCCAGATTTGACACAGTTTCACCATGCCGCAACGGGAGGTTTAATCGCCATCGCTGTCCGCGGCCATCCCCCACCCAAGGAGCATTCCCCCATGGCAGATCATTCGAAGATGAAACTGGGCCGCAAGGCCATCAAGACCGATACGCGCACGCTGGCCTTCGGCGACTATCTCACGCCGGCGCTTCCGCCGCCACCCCCCACCGCCGACTGGACCAAGGGCATCACCAGTTGGGGCATGATGCTGAACGACACGCTGGGCGACTGCACCATCGCCGGCTGCGGCCACGCCGTGCAGGTGTGGACCGCCAATACCGGCGGCATGGTCACCGTGCCCGACCCCACCATCGAGAGCTACTACGAGCAGTGGGACGGCTACGTTCCCGGCAAACCCAGCACCGACAACGGCGGCATCGAGCTGGACGTACTGAACGACTGGCAGAAGAACGGCTTTGCCGGCCACGCGCTGCTGGCCTTTGCCGATCCCAAGCCGGCCAACCTGGTGGAGATTCACCAGTCCATCGCGCTCTTCGGCGGCGTCTACATAGGCCTCTCGCTGCCGCTGACGGCGCAGACCCAGGACGTGTGGGACGTGGTGCCAAGGGCGGCGGCGCCAAGGCCAAGCCGGGCAGTTGGGGCGGCCACTGCGTCTTTGTGCCCAAGTACGACGCAAACGGCTTTACCTGCATCACCTGGGGCCAGCCGAAGACCATGACACTGGCCTTCTGGAAGAAGTACTGCGACGAGGCCCACACCCTCTTCGGCCAGGACTGGATGACCGCCAAAGGCGCTCCCAACGGCTTCGACCAGGCCCAGTTGCAGGCCGATCTGGCCAATATCAAATAGCGCATCCGGCCACATATTCCTCCGCGGCGCGTCCAAACCGTGCCGGATCACGACCAAGGCTCCCCCCAAGGTGGTTTAATAACTTATGGGGGGAGCGCTGTGCCGGCGCTACCGTACTCCCGTGGAGGAATCCCAATACCGATGTCTTCTTTTCGCCGTTTTGCCCTTCTGCTGGTGCTGGTTTTCGCCGCCGCAACCGCCGCTCAGGCCCAAAGCTCGACTTCGAGCAGCAGCCAGACCGATCAAGCTCAGCCACCGTCCACGGCCGTGCAGGACGCCGCTCAGTCTCAGGGAGCGCTCAGCGTCCAGGCCCGCATCCGCGCCCGCCGCGCACAGCGCCGCACCGCCGCCATTCACGAGGCCTACGCCCACCGCTATGAGGCGTACACCGGCATGGGCTACCTGCGCTTTGTTCCCGGCCCGGATATCCCGCCAGCCCCGGCGTGGCCCACGGCCCCGGTCTGGAGCACGCCCACGACTACGCCTGGAACGTCGGCTTCACCCGCTACCGTGACGAGCGGCTGGGCCTGACCGTCGATGGTCGTGGCTATTACGCCACTGCCTACGTGTACCTGGAGCCGAACAACCCCTACTATGTTCCTGGAATGAACAACCCGGCGATCAGCCAGTATGCTGTTCTGGCCGGGCCCACCTATCGCTTCTATATGCAGCCCAAGTTTTCCGTCTCCGGCCGCGTTCTGGCCGGGGTCGAGAAAGGCAATTTCTCTGGCGACATCAACCACAACCCCACCCTCGCCACGGAGCTTGGTCTCTGGCCAGACGGCTATACCTTCGCAGGCAGCGTCAGCATTCCGGTGGAGTACAACCTGACCCCGAAGATCGGACTGCGCGTCGCCCCCGAGTACTACTTTACCGGCTTCGGTTCGACCGTCCAGTACACTCGCGGCTTTACGACCGGCATCGTCATGCGCTTCGGCAAGCAGTGAAAAAGCAGGGAACAGGGAACAGGGAATAGGGAATAGGGAATAGGAATTGCGTATTTGGCCGAGGGTATCCCACTGAGGTTTTTTCCGTAGATACCCAACTCCCAGGACGCGGTTTCCGGCTTAAACTGGCGCGCGTCAGGAGCTGAAATTGGCACATCAGCCCGCAATCCATTCGACAGGAATGGCCGACCGGATTAAGGATTTCAAGGATTTCGACCGATTCAGACTCTATCCATCCCTTCCCGATGCCCTAAGCTAGAAGAATGAGCGACTCCACACAGGCAACGCCGGCTACGCAGGACGAAATCTTCGATTTATTGGTGGTGGGCGCCGGACCCACCGGCCTGGCCTGCGCCATCGAAGCGCAGAAGGCCGGCTTGCGCGCCGTGGTGGTGGACAAGGGCTGCGTCTGCAACTCGCTCTTCCACTATCCCGCGCACATGACCTTCTTCACCACCCCCGAGCTGCTGGAGATCGGCGGCATTCCCTTTCCCAGCACCAACACCAAGCCCAATCGCAACGAGGCGCTCCAGTATTACCGGCGCGTGGCGGCCCTACTATCAATTGGATATCCGCCAGTACCATCGCGTGGAGCGGGTTGACGGGCAGTGACGGCGCCTTCACGTGCACACAGTGGACCGCTTTGGCCGCTCCGGCACGCTTCATGCCCGCAAGCTGGTCATCGCCACCGGCTACTACGACCTGCCCAACTACCTCCACATTCCCGGCGAGAGCCTGAGCAAGGTTCATCACTACTACTTCGATCCCCACCCCTACTTCGGGATGGACGTGGTGGTGGTCGGCGGCAAGAACTCGGCGGCCATTGCCGCGCTGGAGCTGTGGCGCAGCGGCGCGCGGGTCACGCTGGTCCATCGCGAGGCCGAGATTCACGACCATGTGAAGTACTGGATCAAGCCGGACATCGAAAACCGCATCAAGAATCGGCGAGATCAAGGCGTACTTCCGTCTCCGAAGTGGTCGAAATCAACGCCGGACACCGTGATCATCGAGACGCCCCAGGGCCGCGAAACCCTCAAGAACGACTTTGTCTTCGCCATGACCGGTTACCACCCCGACTTCGAGTTCCTGGAGCGCCTGGGAGTGCGCTTCGAAGGCGAGGACCGCCTGCCGGTCTGCGATCCCGAGACCCTGGAGAGCAACGTGCCCGGCATCTATCTGGCGGGCGTGATCGTGGCCGGCTCGCGCACCAATGAGATTTTCATTGAGAACGGCCGCTTCCACGGACAGCTTATCGCACAGGCGCTGGCGGGCATGTAGGGGTGCGCCGGATGCAGTAGACCACGGCGGCGATGTAATCCTGACTCAGTTCAGCTTCAAACTACGCGGCAGGAGAAGGCCGAGCGGGTCGAAGTGCGCCGGCTGGCCCACCGGCTTGGGCATACAGTGGAGTCTCGACTGCGCTGGAGCCGCATAGGAGCGGGTGACGTGCAGCCGGTCCATCACGATATAGCGGGTGCGCAGGCCGTCCACGGTCGCGGGCAGTTGGGCGGGAAGGCGATTGCGGTCCACGTAAATGACCAGCGCCGCTTCGCGCGGGTTATCCAGGCTCTGGCCCACGCCCACGCCGAAGAAGGCCGGATTCTGCCGCATCAGGCTGGCGGCAACTTGATTCTTGACGGCTACGGCCTGTGCCAGGGCCGCTGAGGCTGAGCGACGGAACGCCGGACTCTCGAACGGAGTCTGCGGAGCCGAGCCGTAGGTCACCGCGCGGGCCGTGGTGGGAATCACTACGGTGCGCACGCCGTCCACGGTGGCCGGCGCGTTCACCGTCCTGCTCTCGTCGGTGTAGAGAATCACCGCGGCCTCGCCGGGGTGGTCGCTGCTCTTGCCGGTGGCCACGCCCAGAATTCCGGCCGCCGAGTTCACCAGCATGCGAGCCTGCGCCAGGGCCTGCTGGGCGCGCGCCGTCTCCGCATCGCTGAGCGCGCGGGCCTGCGCTGCGGAGATGGTGTTGTCGCCGTAGCTCAGGCAACTGACCGCATGGTCGGCGCGCGCCCACGAAGGTATAACTCCCGCCTAACTGCGCGCCTAACTCGGCGAGCACGTCTGCCGCCGGGTTGGCCACGCCCTGGCTGACTCCCGAAATGTCTGTGCCGCCGGCAAAGTAAAGGCCCACCGGCTCGGCGTTCGCGGCATCCACCACCAGCGCGCCGGAGTCGCCCGCGTCGCTGAACTGGTTGCCGCTGAGGCCCAATTGATGAGTGAAGGTCTTGGTCAGGTAGGGCCGGGTCTCCGCGCAGTCGAGGTAATAATCGACCGTCACGTCGAGGTCGAGGGCCGAGATGCCGCCGCAGGTCAGCCCCGTCGTCCGCCCGCTCTTGGCCACCTGTCAGATCGAGCGATGCAGCCTCGCCCCGCCCGCCGGTCGAGCTGATGCCGGGAGGCGCGGCGGCCAGCGTGCCGTCAGCCTGTCTGCTGCCCAGTTCCAGAATGCTGCCGCCGAGATCCACGGCGCGCGAGGTCACCTGGGCAATGGCCGCGTCGGCGTTGGTCTGCTTCGAGCTGAGCGGAAGCCAGCCGGTCAGAGAGGCCACAGGCTCCACGCCCGTGCCATCGCCATTGGGCGTGCAGTTGTTGTCGATCAGCCCCGGCTGGATGATGGCGTCGCCCACGCTGGCGTGGTCGCTTCTGGCCAGCACGTGGTTGTTGCTCAGCAGGTACTGGCGCTTGTCTGCGTCCTCGATCGAGCGCGCCCAGCGTGCCGCTGCAGCAGTCCACAATCTGGTTGCCCCGCGTGTCGTAGTCCGTGTTGTTGCCGCCCGAGCTGCCCAGCGGGACCGTCGCCGGCAACTGGGCCTGGTGGGTGGCCGGGTTGCTGGTGACGCCGGCGGTGTTCACCAGCACCACGGCAGGTCTGGCCTTGGACGAAGCTCCGCCTACCGTGGCCACCACATACGTTGCGCCGGTTGCCTGCACCGAGGCCGGCGCCGTGTAGGTGACCGTGCAGGAGGTGAAGGCTTTGCTGTCGCGCTGGCAACTGGCCGCGCTGAGCGAGCCTTGGCCGCCGGATTGCCCAGTTGGCGAGCTTGCCAGCTCGAAGTTGATCCCGGCCGTGCCGCCCGCCTCGGCCAGAAAGCCGGTGATGGTGACGCTTCCATTGGCGCCCAAAGCCACATTCTCCGGCGTGAGCGGCTGCAGGAATCCCGGCGTGACGGTCAGCACGGAGTAGGCGCGGAGGCTGGGATTCGCCTCCAGCGTCGCGGTCACCACTACTTCGGCGCGGTCGGCGGTCAGGTAGCTGGGCGGCGTGTACTGGCCGCTGGCGTTGATGCTTCCCGGCCCACTTGCCTCGTCGCCGCCTGAGACCGACCAGGTGACATCCGCCAGGCGACCGTTCGGCGAGCATAGCTGTAAACTGATGAACCAATGAGCCTTGCGCGTTGGTTGCATTGCATCCGGTGCAGTTAGTGTCGATGGATGTGAGACCGGGAGTAATGGAAAAGGCCGAATTCGAGGAATTGGCGTTGACCATACCGCTGCCGCAACCGGCGACGAGCAACAGCGCCGGAGCGAGTAGTATCGGAAGATTTCTGAAAGACAGTCGCATGGTCAAAAAGCCCAACCTATATTGTATCGACTGCGCCCGCGGAGAAAGAGAAGCAAGCGGGGCAGCCCACTCTTCCCGCTATCAAACTGCGGAAGGGTGGGCTGTCCCGCCACTGTTGTGTGGTACGAATAAAATGCGCGCTGCCTGCCGGATTTACTTTGGTTGCGCAGCCAGTACAGTCTCCAGCGTCACTGCAAAGAAGGCGTGGCCGAACTCCGTCGGGTGATGCGTATCCCAGAAGAAGGTGTGATCCGGGTCGGCGCAGATGGCGGTGGTGAGGCATGGGTCGGTGATGTCCGTGAAGCCGAAATGAGTCGGATCCGTCGTGATGGAAGTCATCAGGCTGAAGACATCCAAGCGGATAATATGAATCTCCTGGATCATTTGCTCGACGGCGATCAGATCATCGACATCGCGATTGACCGCATTGCTGGCCGCGGTGGCAAAGGCAACATTGCCGGCTGCGGCGGGAAGCATGCCCACATTGAAGAGATTGGGGATCAGGAAGTGCCGTGCACCAGCCTGGCGCAGCATCCGTTCACTGTCGGCGATTCCCAGCGCTATTTGAAAGGCCAGCGCCTGGGGAGAACCGGTGGTGGTGCCGAGAATATCGTTGCCTCCGCCCTCCAGAACGTACAGCGCCTTGGGGTCCGCCTTGCCGTCATGCTGGCTCAGATAAAGAGCAACCTGCTGCGGCACGCTGGGAATGAATCCATCCTGCTCAGCCGTGACCCATGCGCCGCCGAAGGCATAGTTGGTTCCTCCCATCAGGGAAGGCTTCATGGGTACGCCCAACACTCCCGCAATGTGATCCAGCCAGATGGGGCCGTTGGAGAAGCGGCCGTTGTAATAAGGGGCGGCAGGTTCGGCGCCGCTGGTGGCCACAAAGAGGTTGCCCACATCGCAATAGCTGTCGCCAAAAACGTAGAGGGCGTCGTAGCTTGGCATCGCGGCCTGCATGGACCTGGGTGCCACGATGAGAATGGTCAGAACTGCCAGAACCGATAGAATCTTGCGCATTTGTTTTCCTTTCTTCTGTGATAGGGGGGGTGGTCGAGCGGGCGGCTCATCTAATGAAATGCGAAAGATTGAGGGGCCTTGGCTCGCTTCTATGCAAAAGATCGGATTTGGCTGTTGGAGTTTGCCGGGGAAGATGAAGATATCCTCGGCAAACCAGGAATCGGCTCCAACCAGCCGACGATCTCGAGCGACGCTTGCACGTCTCGCCCATCGTACAACAGTTGCGGCGTTCGATGGAATTGATTTTTATGGCGTAAGCGAATATCAAAAGCAGAGTTCTAGGATACGATTAGCCAGCCCTACGACAGCACACGTCCCAGGAACCCCATTAGTCCCCATCTTCCCAGCGCGGCGGTGAAAAAGACCAGAGCCACGAGGATCGCCGCCCAGGGCATGTGCGCGATGCCGGGAGTGACCGCGGCACGCAGGCCTTCGCTCATGTAGACGATGGGATTGAAGAGCACGCCGTATTTTACCCAGGGAATCTTATCGAGCCATGACCAGGGGTAGTAGACGCATCCCAGGAAGGTAATCGGCACCACGATGATGGAGAAGACCAGGCCGATCTGGCGGGGGTTGACCGTGGAGCCGATGACCAGGCCGAGCGATCCGGCGAGCAGGCTGGCGAGGACGAGGACCAATGCAAAGAGAAACCAGTTGGCGATGTGTGCGGCGACGGGGTTGGCGGGAACGTAGTAGGCCATGGGGATGACCAGCAGAGCGGCGATGATGCTCTGCATAGCGCTGAAGCAGACCTTTTCCAGAGCCACGGCCCACAAGGGCAGCGGGCACATCACTCGGTCGTCGATCTCGCGGGTGATGCCGAACTCGCTGGAGAGCGGCAGGGCGACGGCGGCGATGCCGGAGAACATGATAGCTACGGCCATCAGTCCCGGCAGAAGGATGGTGCCGAAGTCGGCGCCGCCGGCCACGGCCATGGGATTGCCGGTACTCATGCGCGGCAGGATGAAAGTGAAGACGAAGAGGAAGAGCAGCGGCTGCATTCCCACGCGCAGCAGAAAGGGCAGGAATTCGCGGGTCAGAACGCGGAGATCGCGGAGGAAAAGGCCGAAGAAGGACTTGAAGAAGATTCCTGGGCCTAGATGGTGCATTTTGTTGATCTCTGATCCCTGATCTCTGATCTCAGTTGAGTTATTCACGCAAATCCCTCCCGGTGAGTTGAATGAAGACGGTCTCCAGGCTTGGCTCGGTGATCTGCAAATCGCGTAGGCCGTACGTGGCGGCGGCCTGGACCAGATCGGGGAGCAGGCCGTCAGAGCTTGCGGCGATCACCCGCAGGCCTTCGGGAGTGGCCTCCGCGCTGGTCACGTCCGGGCGCGCGTTGAGCGTGGCCAGCAGAGGCTCAAGCGATTGATGCGACTTGAGTTTCAGGTCGAAGATGGTGTGCGCGCCGAGGGTTTGCTTGAGCTTCTCGGGCACGCCGAGGGCGAGCACGCGGCCATGGTCGAGGATGGCCAGCCGGTCGCTGAGCGAATCGGCCTCCTCCATATAGTGGGTGGTCAGCAGGACGGTGATGCCTTCCGTGTGCAGCTCCTGTACGGCCGCCCACATGGCCATGCGGCTCTGCGGGTCGAGGCCTGCGCTGGGCTCGTCGAGGAAGAGGACGGTGGGTCGGTGGGCGATGGCGCGGGCGATCTGCACGCGCTGGGCGAGGCCGCCGGAGAGCTGCGCCGGGTAAACGCTTCTGCGTTCGGTGAGCATGAACTGGGTGAGCAGTTCGAGCGACCGGGATTTTGGCGCGGGCGTGGGAGAAGCCGAAGTAGCGGCAATGGAAGTAGAGGTTCTCGTAGACGGTCAGCGAGCGGTCGAGGGTGTTGAACTGGGGTACGACGCCGATCAGCCGCCGCGCGTGGGCGGGATGCTGGACGACGTCGATGCCGGCAATGCGAACCGTGCCGCTGGTGGGCAGGGTGCGGGTGGTGGCGATGGAGATGGTGGTGGTTTTGCCGGCGCCGTTGGGACCGAGGAGGCCGAAGATCTCGCCCTGCTTCGAGCTCCAGGTCGATGCCGTCGAGCGGCCACCACGCGGAGCTTGGAATCGTAGATTTTGGTCAGTTTTTCAATTTCGACAATCAAGGGTTCACCCGGCGCTGGGAAGGGAAGTCAGTACTCTTTCAGAGTATCGCAATCTTACCAACCCACCTGGCTCATTCGCTTGAGGATGATCTCGCTGTAATGATTCATGCGTTGGGGGCGCCGCTTGAGAGGAGCCGGCAGAATCGCGGCGAGCCGCGCCGCCTGATCGCGGCTGATATTCCGGGCGGTG
>CAWFZU010000127.1:0-5579 GCA_963820195.1 uncultured Acidobacteriaceae bacterium
TGTCATCTGCTCCTTCAACGATTCGTATTGCACTTCATCGCCCAGTCGGGATGCCTGTACTCCGAGAGGTTGCCGCCGCCGGTCAGCACGTTTTCCTGCTTGCCAACCCAGCCCCGCCGCCGCTCGTAGACAGCCAGGCCATCCACGACAGCGCGATTGGCCGTTTGTTGCAGATCCAGATCGAGCGTGGTTTGCACCTTCAGGCCGGCCTCGTGCACCTGCTCGGCGCCGAAGCGCTTTTCCAGCTCCTGCCGCACCTCCTCCTGAAACCACGGCGCCACCGACATCTCCGGCTGGGCAATGTGCAGTCCCAGCGGAGCCTGGCGGGCCTGATCGGCCTGCTGGTGACTGATGGCGCGGTCGATCTCCATCTCCGTGATCACCAGGTTGCGCCGGTGCAGCGCCTTTTCCGGATTCAACAGCGGGGAGTAGGCAACCGGCCCCTTGGGCAACCCGGCCAGCAGCGCCGCTTCGGTCAGCGTCAGATCGCGGGCATGCTTGCTGAAGTAATACTCCGAAGCAGCCTCAAAGCCGTACTGGCCGCTGCCCAGGTAAATCTGATTGCCATAGAGCGTGAATATCTGCTGCTTGGTGAAGGCGCGCTCAATCTGGATGGCGAGATAGGCCTCTTGAATTTTGCGCGTCGCGGTGCGCTCGGAGGAGAGAAAGAGGTTGCGCGCCAACTGCATGGTCAGCGTGGATGCACCCTGAGCGCGTCCGTGGCTGCGCACGTCGTGCCACGCCGAGCCGGCGATGCGCAGCACGTTGATGCCCCAGTGCGACTCGAAGCTCTTGTCTTCAATCGAGATCACGGCCTGGCGCAGTACCGGCGCAAAGTCATCGTAGTTGACCACCATGCGCCGCTCCAGCGCAAAGGAGCCGATGATACGGCCCTTCTGGTCGTACAGATCAGTCATCGTCGAGGGCCGGTAGCGCTCCAGGTCGTGAATCTGCGGCAGATCGGCGGAATAGACCAGGGTCAGCCCAGCCAGCGAGCCGGTAATCACCGCCAGCACCAGCAGCGCGGCCAGCGCGAGCTTTGCGGCCAGCTTGCGCCCCCTATGCGCGGGCACGTACTCGGCCTTCATCCGCCGCCTCCGGGCAAGCTCGCGCGGTCCAATCGGCTCGTCAGAACTGTCGTGCAAGCGATTCAAGCCTCGTCAGCATCTCTACCGCGCACGGCGGAGAAATCCCCAAGCCCTAGGCTAGCACGGGCGCTCCGCTGCGGTGCCAGCGAAGTGATTCACGCGCACCATGCCGTGCAAGAGCGGGAAGGCGGGCAAGAGTTTAGCTATTCTTGGCCTTCAGCAGGTCGATTGCCTTCAACAGCGGCTCGTCGCTCTTGGGCGGCGCGGCTTCCTCAAACTCGTCTTCGCCCGCCGTCTCGACCACCACGGTCGGCGTCACCGCTTCATCCTGAATCTTCTTGCCGGCTAGGGTCTGGTACTTGGCCACGGTCAGCAGCAGCGCCGCGCCGTCGGGCAGCTCGATGGTCTTCTGCACCGAACCCAGGCCGAAGCTGCGCTCGCCCACCACATCGCCGCGCTTCGCATCTTCAATCGCCGCGGCCGTCAGCTCGGCCGGGCCATAGGTGCCGCGGTTGATGAGCACGTCCAGCGGCGCGCCGGTGATGAACTTGGCTGGATCGGCGGTGAAGGTCTGGCGGGGAAACTTCTGACCTTCCAGCTCGGCCAGCGTGCCCTGCTTGATGAAAAAGTTCGCCAGCCGCACACCCTGTTCGGCGTCGCCGCCGGCCGAGTCGCGCAGGTCCAGCAGCACCTTGCGGCCCGCGGCCGACTTGAGCGCTGCGGCCATCTCGTCCACCCGCGAGGCGGTCAGCGCGCCGGGCTTCAGATAGAGGATGGTCTCGCCTTCCAACTGCCGCTCGTCCAGCGCGGGCGCGCCGGTGATGGCGCGGGTCAGCGTCACCTTATCCGGGTCGGCCTTGCCGGGGCGCACCACCGAAAGCGATACCGTGCTACCCGGCTTGCCTTCCAGCATCAGCCGGATCACCGCCAGCGAGAGCTCGCGGGTCGACAGATCGCCGATGGACTCGATCACGTCGCCGTCGGCAATATGCTCTTTGGCGGCCGCCGAGCCGGGCAGTACGCTCACCACCACCGCGTAACCATAGCGCTTGGAGGCTGTTATGCCCACCTGCGCCGCACCCGCTGGCTGTTCCTTGTAGATCTTGTACTCGGCAGGGGTCAGGTAGCTGGAGTCGGCGTCCAGCGACTCCAGCAGGCCGTGCAGCGCGCCGGTCGTCACGGCGTTGAGGTTCGGCTCAGTGACGTAGTCGGTCTGAATCTTATTCAGCACCTCGCTGTAGACATTGTTCTGGCGGTAAGCGCCATCCTGGCCGCTGGCGCGCACGCCCAGCAGCCCGTACTCGCCCAGGACAACGCCCGAGACCAGGGCGAGGCAGAGCGCAATCGAAAGCAGAAAGACAAATCGCTGGAAGAATCGAGACACACACACCACCTGGCAGCCCAAGAGGGGAATCAGGCCGCTCACCCTTTAGACGTTCATGATACCGCATCTGTTTGACGAGAGTCGTTTTTCCGCGCCGTCTTCATCTCAGTACGACGGTCCATTCACGTGTTTTTTGTATTTGTACCTTGATGTCACATGCCAGATTGGACTTAACAGGCTGCGGAAAACTCGATAGCAGACTTGTTTTGTAAAAGGGCACGACTTTAGTCGGGCCGCAAGTGCTACAAAACAAATGTTGGGCTTTAGCCCCTGCGGTCTGTATTTCGAGCAATTATTCTGAAAATATTTCCTTTTTCCGCAGCCTCTTAAGTCCTTGAGAATCTGGCGGGGACGACGAGGCTCGAACTCGCGACCTCAGCCATGACAGGGAGCATGAAACCCGTAACTTATTGAAACTAGGCGTAATGGATGGCTCCTTTTAGCACCTTGAGGAACACTTGGGAACGCTTATTGTGGCCTTAACCTGCCCGCATTCGCCGCTTCATCGACCTTTGTCTTTTCCCCGAATGTGCTCACGACGCTCTTCCGGCATCAGACTGCCAGCACTTCTCTACAAGCGTATCCCGACAGGGGCGAACAGCACCCGCAATGACCGCCGAATTGCGCTGACTCGAATGCCGGGCGGGTCGGGATCGAACCTCACCCGCCGATAACCGCTTTGGCCTGTTCGCGTTCGAATCCATGACGGAAGAGATCCGCCTACCCGCGACGGCGATCGCCTGGCCGACCACCGAGACAGAAAAAGGGGCCTGGTTCTCAGGCCCCTTTTTGCGTGTTCTGCTTTTTTGGCTGCCCAGGTGGCAGCAGGACAAAACGGCAACCCAATTCAAGCCTTGGAGCTGACTGGTGAAGATCCTTCAGCAAGCGTTTCAAGCACGAGGGAAAGAGCCTCTTCCCAAGGCGGCAAAGTCACCCCGAACGTCTGTTTCAGGCGTTGGCACGACAAACGGGAGTTGGCCGGACGTTTGGCGGGACGAGGAAACTCGCTGGTCTTGATGGGGATTAGGTGGGGAACTGTAAAGCCGTAGGTTCCAGACGACTTGGTCAGCAGAGCCTTCGCAAACCCAAACCAGGAGGTGTCCCCGGTGGTGGTCAGATTGTAGATGCCACTGCGTCCATCGAGTCCACGGCCGGCCGGCGCCAGGAGCTGCGCCAATATATTGGCGGTTGCCTGTGCAATACATTCGCTGGAGGTTGGGGCGCCGATCTGATCATCCACGATTTGCAGTTCCGCGCGTTCCTGAGCCAGACGCAACATCGTCAACAGAAAGTTGCTTCCGCGCGCCCCATAGACCCAGCTGGTGCGCAAAATCAGGTAATCACCGCCAACCCCTTGGATGGCCTCATCACCCGCAAGTTTCGTCTTGCCATAAACATTGATGGGATTGGGGGCATCCGTCTCAACGTAGGGGCTCAGATTGGCGCCGTCGAAGACGTAATCCGTCGAATAGTGCACCAAAATGCTGCCCAGCCGCTTGGCTTCTTCCGCGATTACACCAGGCGCAGTGCCGTTGATCGCCATTGCCAAATCAGGGTCACTTTCAGCCTTATCGACTGCAGTATAGGCAGCCGCATTGATGATAACCGTGGGCTCAGCCGCTCGCACAGTCGAACGAATCGAATCTGGTTTGGAGAAATCTATCTCGGGATAGTCAATCGCAGTCACCTTGCCGAGACAAGCCAATTTGTGACGCAATTCCCATCCCACTTGACCTACACGGCCAAAAACCAGAATCTTAGTGTTCTGCATGCGCTCCCTTCAGGAGAAAGTCTTTTTCGAACACGTCTGCCTCGCGAAAAGTCTTGGCTGCGGCATCTTTTGCGGATAGGATGGGCTGGCCCGCCAGAGGCCATTCAATGGCCAGATCAGTATCATTCCAAAGGATGGTTCTCTCAAACTTCGGCGCATAATACTCTGTCGCCTTGTAAAGGAAGTCCGCGGAATCTGACAGTACAACAAAGCCATGGGCCATTCCAGCAGGCAGCCAGAATATGCGCTTGTTCTCCTCCGACAACTCCACACCTACCCACTTTCCGAAAGCTGGAGAATCGCGCCGAACATCAACGGCAACATCGAAAACCCTGCCAGTGACCACCCGTACTAACTTGCCTTGGGGTTGACTTATCTGATAGTGCAAGCCCCGAAGCACGTTGCGCTGCGAGCGGGAGTGATTGTCCTGGACGAAATGCGCGTCAATACCAATGCTGCACATCTCTCTTTCATTGAAGCTTTCCAGAAAAAAGCCCCGGTCATCGCCAAAAATCGCTGGCTCAACGATCAGCACTCCCGGAATCTGCGTGGATTGAACTTTCATAAACTATAACCCCGGATTTGCTAGAATCTCGCGTAAGTAATCGCCATAACCGTTCTTGATGCCGGCAGCCAATACTTCCAATTGCGCCGCATCGATAAAGCCTGCGCGGTAGGCAATCTCTTCCGGGCAAGCTACTTTCAGCCCCTGCCGCTTCTCGATGATCTGAACGAAGGTACTGGCTTCAAGCAGTGAGTCGTGAGTCCCCGTGTCCAGCCAGGCAATACCCCGGCTCATTCTTTGCACGGACAGTTGCCCCTTGTGGAGATAGGCGCGGTTTACGTCTGTGATCTCCAACTCGCCACGCGGCGAAGGCTGCAAGGCGGCGGCGATATCCAGAACCTGATTGTCATAGAAGTATAGGCCTGTCACAGCGTAGCGGGATTTGGGGTGCTTGGGCTTTTCCTGTAGATCCACGGCCCGCCCGGATGCATCCATCTCGACCACCCCGTAACGCTCAGGATCTTTCACCTGGTACGCAAAAACCGTCGCTCCCGAGGGCTGCGCGGCTGCAGACTTCAGCAAGGTCACCAATTGATGACCGAAGAAGATATTGTCGCCCAGCACCAATGCGCAATCGTCTTGACCAACAAACCCTCTGCCTAGAATGAAGGCCTGAGCCAGTCCCTCCGGTCTGGGTTGCACGACATACTGGAAGGACATTCCCCAGGAAGATCCATCCCCCAGTAACTGCTCGAAACGCGGAGTATCCTGCGGCGTAGAAATCACCAGGACATCGCGGATGCCCGCCAGCATCAACACGCTGAGCGGGTA
>CAWFZU010000128.1:0-7386 GCA_963820195.1 uncultured Acidobacteriaceae bacterium
CACCAGCGACTATACCGATGCCTGGTTCCTGGGCTTTTCTCCCTCGGTCACCTGCGGCGTCTGGGTGGGCTTTGACAGCCGCGAGTCGCTGGGCGAAAAGGAGACCGGCGCAAAGGCCGCGCTGCCCATCTGGATGACCTGGATGCGCGCCGCCATCGCCGGCAAGGACAACGAGAAGTTTCTCGGAGATGAACCGGATAATACGGCTCTGAACACCTCCGTTGAAGCACCCGCGAGTCCTGTATCCACCAGCTTCCCAGCCCGGCCGCCCGCCAGAACAGGAACAACCGGCAGCGCGGGTACGCCGCCCGCGGCTCCACGAGCGGCCGGCTCAACCGCCAGGCCTGTGAATGTGAATCTCCCCGTCCGGCCGTCCGCAACTCCAGCGTCGCCCGGCCCGGCCGCCAGGACGCCCGCGCAACCCGGCCGGCTCCCTGCGCAACCCGCACATAAACCCTCCGCGCCTCCAGCCGCGCACGCTCCCGTGGGAAGGACGCTGATCAAACCGGCCTTGCCATTGCAAATCGCTAAGGTCAAGCTCGAGGGCGCCGTCAGGCCGGTGATCGTCACGGCTCCGTTCGCCTCCACCAATCCGGCGGCAAAACCGCGGGTGCAAGCCGTTGTGAAACAAGCGCCACAGCCAGGCGCCGGCGCCAAACCGCTGGTCAAGACGGCGCTGCCCGTGCAGCCCTCTCCTGCCAAGTCCCCGGGCGCAGTCAAACCCGCGCTGGATAGCGTCCCGCCCCCGAATAAGACGAAGAACAAGCAATAACAGATAGGGAAGACGCGGCAGATGGCCCAGGCATCATTGTTCACTACTTCGATCATCAACCAAAATAGAAGGCTGTGCCCGGACTACGCTCCGGCCTTCGGCATGGCGAAGATTGCCGGATCGATCGGCTTGTTTAGCTCAACCTTCTTCACCGTTATGCTCAGTTGGAACTGCCCAAGATCCACACCGATGCTATAAGGAACCAAGAAACCCGCTTCCGTCTTGCGGTAATCCGAGTAGCTGTTCGTGACCGTTACAGGCTGGCCCTGCATCTGGGTATCCGTGGCCATGCTGTTCACCAGGTACGTCTTCGCGTCGATCACGAAGTTGTACTTGACTTTCTCCTTCGTGGTCAGCGTGATCGTATAGCTCTTGTCGTCCTTGCTCGCCAACTCGATCGTGCTCCCTTTGGCTGCGTAGTTGTAGAGCGGTCCGCCCACGTAGATTCCGGCCTTGCCCGTGTTGTACTGGTCCTCGGGGATCGGCGTTGGGTCGGAGGCGCCGGCCATCGGGTTGACCATCCAGCCGCCCTTGTCCGTGTAGCACGAAATGATTTTGCTTCCGTTGAATTCGGACTCTTGTTTTGTGCCCACGCCATCCACCGTAATGGTCGTAGTTGGGGCGTCATTCCCCATCACCTGCATCGTGCCTTCGACCGACATCGTCTTGACCTTGCTGATGGCATCCTTGCCGCCAAGCGCATCCAGGTGCTTGTTGACGATCTCGTCGGCCGTCAGAGCTGGGGCCGAAACTTGCACCGGGGCTGGAACTTGCACCGGGGCCGGAGCCTGTGCCGGGGCCGGAGCTTGAGCCGTGAGTGAAGCTGCACCGGCCATTGCGGTAATCGCGAGAATCCCGAGAATAATCCTTTTCATTTCTGCCTTTCGCATGTCTCAGAAGAGAGTGATTGAGTATGGAAACAGTGTACGCCTCGTCCTCGGCAAGGCGCTCCATTCCTTGTTTATCAGTACGAAATTGTCCCGCACAAAGTTTCCGGGTCAGCCCAGACGGAAGGTTGTGCCCCATTCATCGCGGCCTCTCTCCCGTAGGGAGATGGTGAAAATAGCCCAGGGTAAAACCCTGGGCAGACCGCCCAACCGGAATCTCCAGCCCCGTCGGGGCGGAACGATCCTCGATCAACTCTTCATGCAATGCCCTGCCGGGTGCGCCAAACCCTGCCATAAGCCAAGGCGAAGGACCCGCGGCGTCCGGCGCTCAAATAAGGCCGGCCACCTGGCTCATGGTCACATAACCCTTGCCGACTTCAAGGTACCTATTCTTGTCAAATTCCCCGAAGAGGATCCCGAAGAATAATGGCTACTTCCTCCCAGATTTCAGCATCTCAATTTGCGCGCTAAGGGTGTTCCACGGTTCAGCGATTTGGTAAGCCCTCAGGCAGAATCGGAGGAAGCCCAGGACGATCCAAGCTGTTGCCAGCACCATAAGCCACCAGACACGGAACTGAGCAGAGAGTATAGCTCCCGCGATAAGAATGGCAGAAGCGAGTGAAAAATCGGAATCGAGCCGCCCAAAGACTTCCTGAATGGGTTCCAAGGGGCCATCGAACAGCACCTTGAATTTCATGCGTTCGTAGCACATCCTCCATTCTATGTCATTCGTTATCGCATCAATCGCTGCCGTCAATTCTGAGTTGATTTGCAGAGTGATCTGCTCGGCTAACCTTTGCTTTTCAGCTAAGCCGGGCGGAAGAGGCTGATCCGATCGCAGCAACTCAGCAGCATTACATGGAAGTATCAGCGTGAGATTTTTCGGTGCTTCCGGTCCGAAGCAGGAAATGTACGCGGCACGCCAGGCCTTATCTCGCCACGGTGCAACCTGGTGTTCGTAGGGGTGTTCGGCTTTCGTGAAAGCGCCCCAGAGAGCTCCGATCGCGCCGGCCACGGTGTTGGCCATTGTACCCAAGACCGTGGAGAGCGTGTATCCAAGCATGAAACAGATTGTAATCAGTAGCCAGACCCTAGTGGCATATCCAAGATATGGCATAGAAAGAATGTTTGTAATTGTTCCGGGGATCACGGCGTTATATACGAAAAGGAGCGCGAATCCTGGCAGAACCTTGGTCAGCAGGTGAATTGCTTTCTCAAATGGAAATTTACCGAAATCGATCATAGCTTTGAGATCCCGCTTTCAATTTAACATATTTGCTAATGTCTCCGCTTGCAAACTGAGTGACGCAAACCGTTTAAAACTCCCCGGCGGAGAGAGGTTCTTCGACAACACGCCATAGTAGTGGCAACTATATCCAAATGATGAACCGAAAGCTAATGATAGTTCAGGAGATGCTTCATTGTGACCCAACCATGTTCACCTTGCGACGGATTTTGCGGTGGGCTTCTTGGTTGTAGACGGCATAGAAATCACTTTCTTTGACGCCACCATCTTTTTCTGCCGCTGCTCGAAGGTAGGCTCTTTGCTTTCTCGTTTATTCGCAAGGTATGCGTTCCACCAATTGTCATCGACTCTCTTCTGATCGCGGAGCAGTTGTATTGCAGTTGTCGGGTGAACAATAACCACATACTTGTAACGCTGATTGCCGACTTGGAGCGTTCGAATAAAACCGTTCTCTTCCAGAATCTTCATGCGTTCCTGCCAGGTGCGGACTGCACGAGTTCCGATATAGCCAGCGGCAAATGCGTGCTCCTGTTCATGTGCCATTTCGATCACGCCCTCACCACGCTGGCGACTGAGTAATTCCAGGTAGACGGACGACGGATCATGCTTTTTGCTGATCTCCTTGGACGAAAGGAGGGCGAGCACAAGAGGGAGTGAACGTGGTACCGAGAACCAACCCTTCTCCCCTTCGCCGGTCCAAACATCTTCCGTAGCGAAATGCTGTTGTTTGATCTCCTCGCGGCGTTTCGCCACACCCGATTTTTCTGTCATATACATTTACTCCAAATTCTTATTCGGCCACGCTACGAAGCGCGCATTCGTAGCGTGAAACCTTCGCAGTCCGGCAACCCTCACAGTGGGAGTCCGTACTGTGATGTTCTGATTATCTGCAAATGACCTCTTGGAATCAACGACTTAGATTCGCCAAACCAATGGTCAATAGGCCGTCTACCGCTTTCTTAATTATAGAATCGTCGTTTTTTCGCCTCTTGGCAAATTAAAAGGGCTCTTAATCGCGAACTGAATGCGTTGCTAAGCGATAATCGTTACAAAAGGTAGGGCAGCGGAGGGGACGCGCGCGAGGAATTGGTTTCCAGAGTATCCGAGTTTCCAGCATATCCATTGAGTGTCCATTGGATCCTACGTGTCCTAGTGGGAAATGCAAGAGGGTTGTGAATCAAATTAATACATGGGAGTGAGGCTACTGACCCTGACGATATGCGTCTGCAAGTATGCTGGAGAGCCATAAGCCATGTCATGTAGAGCTGGATGTTTTCAATGGCTCCTAGTTCCACATGTACTAAAGCTTGTCTGCAAAATCTGTGATAAATCCCCGGCAAACGCCGATGCCTTCACCAACCCGGCTCCGCGCCCGCCGCCTCGCCAAATCGCCGTTCCCTGTTCTCTGTTCCCTAGTCCCCAACCACTGACAACTGACCCCTGATCCCTGACCCCTGATCCCTATCTTCCTGGTCCTTGTACTGGAGCTGGTAGAGCTTCCAGTAGAGGCCGCGGTGGGCGAGCAATTCCTGGTGCGTGCCCTTCTCGCGCAACTGGCCCTTGTGCATCACTAAAATCGTCTCCGCGCGCTGCACGGTGGAGAGGCGGTGGGCAATCAACACGCTGGTCCGGCCCTCGACCATGCGCTCCAACGCGCCGCGAATGCGCAATTCGGTGTCGGTGTCCACGCTGGATGTGGCCTCGTCCAGGATCAGGATGCGGGGGTTGAAGGCCAGCGCGCGGGCAAAGTTGATGAGCTGCTTCTGGCCGGTGGAGAGCGAGTTGCCGCGTTCCTGCACCGGCTCGTCGAATTGGTGGGGCAGGCTCTCGATGAAGTCCAGCACATTGACGTCGCGGGCGGCCTGGCGCAGATCGGCGTCGGTGATGGCCTCGTTGCCGAAGCGGATGTTCTCGGCCAGCGTGCCGGTAAAGAGGAACGGGTCTTGCAGCACGACGGCGAAGTGCTGGCGGAGCGCGGTCAGATCGTGTTGGCGCAGGTCGATGCCGTCGAGCAGAATTTGCCCGGCGGTCACCTCGTAGAAGCGCATCATCAGGCTGGTGAGAGTGGTTTTTCCGGCGCCGGTGTGGCCGACGATGGCCACCGTCTGGCCGGGCTCGACGGTGAAGGAGACATCTTTGAGAATCCACTCGATGCCGTCGATGGCGGCCAGATCGGCGGCCGTGGTCACGGCGGCCTGCTGCTCCTCAGTCAGCTTCTGATAGGTAAACCAGACGTGGCGGAACTCGATCCTGTTGCTGCCGTCGCCGGGGAGCGGGCTCGGCGGGCGATGACGATCTCCGGCTCGGTGTCGAGCAGCTTGAAGATGCGCTCGCTGGCCGCCATGGCCGATTGCAGAATGTTGTACTTGTCGCTCATGTCCTGAATCGGCCGCCAGAAGCGCAGCGAGTACTGGATGAACATATTCAGCACGCCGATGGTGACCACGCCGGAGAGCACGCCAAAGCCGCCGCGCCAGACGACCAGCGCGATGGCCACCGCGCTGAGCAGATCGACGGCCGGGATAAAAGAGCGCGTAGGCGAAGATGGTGTCCTTGAAGGCGATCATGTGCTGGCGGTTGACGTCTTCAAAGTCATCAAAGGCGCGCTGTTCGCGGTTGAAAAGCTGCACCACGCTCATCCCCGAGATGTGCTCCTGCGTAAAGCTGTTGATGCGCCCGATGGCGGTGCGTACGCGCCGATAACTCTCGCGGACATGGTCGCGGAAGATGCGGGTGACGATGAGGATGAGGGGCAGGACGGAGAAGGCCAGCAGTGCCAGCCGCCAGTTGATGGTGAGCATGAGGGCGGCCATGATGGCGAGGTTGAGAAAGTCATCGACGATGGCCAGCACGCCGGCGGTGAACATCTCGTTGATGGCGTCCACGTCGGAGGTGATGCGGGTGACCAGGCGCCCGACGGCGTGTGTGTCGAAGAAGCCGATGTGCATGCGCTGCATGTGGCGGAAGATCTCGCGGCGCAGGTCGAACATCAGCTTCTGCCCGGTCCACTGCATCAGGTAGGTCTGGATGAACTCGAAGAGATAGGCGCAGAGCAGCGACGGCCAGATAAACCTCGGCCAACTGCGTGATGCCCTGGATGGGGTCGGCGCTGAGGCGGCGGGTGAGCGCGTTATGAGTGCCCAGGCCGTGGGCGAGCAGGTTAGTGGAGAGCGCAGAGCGGGATTCCGTGGGGAAGTAGCGGTCGATGGCCACCATAATCAGGTAGGGGCCGGCGACGTCGCAGAGGGATTTGAGGCTAACGGCGAGGGTGGAGACGGCGGCCTGCCACCAATAGGGGCGCAGATAGTGGCCGAGCCTCCGGATCAGCCGGGAGTCGTAGACCTTGCCGACCGGATCTTCATCGGGTTTTTGGGATTTTTCTGTTCTTCGTCGGCCATCGGCTGGGGTGGGTTCGGCTTCAGTTTCTATTGTAAGGGGGCAGCCGCCGGGCTTGTGCGTGCGGGTTTGCGTCTGCAACACTATCCACAATGCAACTGCCGCCTCGCCGCGCCCGGATCGCCTTCGCGCTGGGCCTCATTTTTGCCGCCTACGCCTGCGCGCGGGTTCTGGAGGTTGCGGCCACGGGTATTCCACGCACCGCCATTGTCGCCCTCGACGTGCTCTCCGCGATGGCCTTCGCGCTGGTCGATGGAGCGCGCCACTACCGGCTGCGCGGCATTCTGGTCTTCGCCGGCCTCTGCCTGCTGGTGGGCAACTTTACGGAGAATCTCAGCATCCATACTGGCTTTCCCTTCGGCCACTATTACTTCGTTGAGCTGATGGGGCCGAAGCTCTTCCAGGTGCCGGTGCTGCTCGGCTTGGCTTACATCGGAATGTCTTACGTCTCCTGGACGCTGGCCCGCGTGATTGTCGGCAATCCTCATGCGCCGGTTACGGGCTTGCGGATGATCGGGCTGCCGATCCTGGCCAGTTTTATCATGGTCGCCTGGGATCTGGCGCAGGACCCGGTCTGGGCCACGGTGCTGCACGGCTGGGTCTGGCGCGACGGCGGAGCTTGGTTCGGCGTGCCTGTCTCGAATTATCTGGGCTGGTTCGGGACCGTCTTCACCATCTATCTGCTCTATGCGCTCTATCTGCGCCGGCGCGTGGTGTCATTCATCGCCGCGTCTCCGGCCAGCCTGCGCCCTGCGCTGTTCTTCTATCTGCTCTGTGCCGCGGGCAACGTCTTACAGGTGTACTCCCGCCAGGCTCCCGCCGTCGTAATGGACCCCACCGGCAAGCAGTGGAGCTACGCCGGCATCGCCGGAGCATCTGCGCTGGTTTCCATTTTTGTGATGGGAGCCTTTGCCGCCATCGCATGGGTCAGGCTCGCGAGCAGGAAAAAGCCGCTACAGATTGAAGAGTTCGCGCAGCCGGCGTTGGGCACGGCCAAAGAATCAGTAATATTTTCTTCCGTCTCCGCGTGACATAGGATCGATCTCAGTAGCGGCGAGACGGGCTTTCAAACGGGGCCATACAAG
>CAWFZU010000129.1:0-5322 GCA_963820195.1 uncultured Acidobacteriaceae bacterium
GTGTCAGAAACCATACTGATCCGGATCGTTGGTGGAGGGTGATCCGGAGGGTAATGTGATCAGGTAGGTCGCGGTAAAACTTGTCGGTGACTTGCCCGTCCCAGTGGTATATGTGATGGGCACGTAGCCGGCGGTTGACGGGGTTCCGGTAAGAGTTAGGTCAGAAGTTGGTATCTTGGGGAGGGTATACAGATCCCCTGTAGGGGTTCCTCCGCAGGTGATGTCGTCATTAACCGAGCCTGTGTCAGCATTGGGAAAGGAGAACAGACTCACGCGAATAAGCGCATGACCGCTATCGGAGATGCAACTCGCCACACCACCAGCACAGGGAGTGATTTGCGACAGCATCTGCATCACGGCCTGCAGCGCGCACTGTTCATACGACAATCCATTGCAGTTTGGATCTGTAACGGCCATCGACGGCGTTCCGTCCAGGATGATCGCCAGGTTCCACGGCTGCGTGTAGCCCCCTGGGGACGCGGTCGCGGTTGCTGTTGCAAGTAAGGTCTTGGCGCCGCCGGGAATCAGGCTCATGAAATACGTTGGCACCTGGGCCGACTCCTGCACGACCACCGCGTTTGGAATATTGCCGGAAGCGCTGCAGGTTGTATTTGCCAGCAACTCATTGAGGCAGGGCGTAGTCACGGTAGCAGTAACGGTACCCATGGATGCATTGTAGTTGGCATCCGTTGACACAGCGCCGCTGTAATACAAAGCCGCGTTTTTCAGTGTAGGTGAAGGCGCGCTAATCGTGTTGACGGTGGTGAATAAATCAGCCACGCCCGCCAACGCCGCCGCATTGGCATTGCTTTGGAGCATCACTTCTGACCATATAGTAATGGCCTACGTCGACCGTGAACCCGCCCGTTGCCATAAGGGCGACCAGTAAAAACCCCATCCAAACCAGCGTCTGCCCGCGCTGGTCACTGAACACTTTTCCGAGAAAGGAAACATGGATCGTTTTCATTGAATTTGCCTCGATGATTCGGGTTATTGAGCTGGCTCCGATTCAGCTACGCTAAGCGAACAAATGTGATTGAAGTTGTAGACAAACGCAAAGCTGCAAGGATAGGTGAGGTACACCGTAAGCTGGGTCCCCTGCTGAATGTTCGCGCAATTACTCCCCGCAGTAAGGACGGTGCCGCCCACGGGACCCTCATAGAACGTAATATTGATCAAACTCGAGTTGAGACCCGTCGCCTGGTTTATAGTCGTGGTAGCTAGAGTACAAGGGTCCGCAAGGTTTGGGACGTTCTGGCTTAACGCTAGAACCTGTACGCCTTGGCTTGCGGCTGTTCGCAGCAATATCTGCTTGTACATGACAACCGCGAATATGAATATCCCCGTGAAGAGCATCAGCAGCATCGGCAGCACAAAGGCCGTTTCAACGATCGCTTGCCCCTCGTCGCCGCGGCGAAGCCAAGTTAGAAGCCGGCCGCCGGCGGGCCGGGCTTTGCCGCTGACGCTTCGCGGCGCCGCGCTAAGCTTGCTCCGCCGCGCCACCGCCTGTCCGTTTTGAAGCCTTTGCATTGTCATCGCCAATTCCCCGCTTCTCTTCACCCATTATCGTTCATCATCTCTTCATTTTTATAGCCATGTACGACAAGTATTATACACAAAAGTACTAATTTTTCAAGGGCGCACACGACAATTATTCGTATTCGTTGTCCTTCCGCAACACCCGCTCCAGAAATTGCTCGAGTTCCTTCTTATCCGCGCCATGCTTCAGCTCACTCAGCCCTTTACGCGCTTCCGGGATATCCTGGGGTATGAACTGCAGGCCGACGCCGTCGCTGCCCCAGCGCACAGCCCTGGAGTGCACGGTGATGGAATGCTCGGCGCTGTCTTCCCCACCATCCGTCTCTTGCAGCGTCATCAGAACCAGTGTCCCGGGATACCAGCGTTCCTCGGTCACTACGTACAATCCAGTCGAGTCTGATGTCCCGGACGGTGTGTGCCTTGGGAGCGGCGCCCGTCCAGTAATAGGCGGACAGGCCGGGCAATGGCTCCCGTGGCGCCTTTCTCAGTTCCGGCGCTTTTCGCGCACCCGAAGACCACCATCGCTCCAGCCATTTCATCGGCTGGCTTACGTTCTCCATTTTCGACTGGGAAGGGCTAATCTCCCTCGTCCGTGAAGATTTGGGGCGCTCCCAGGCGGCGCGATCCTCCAATTCCGCCACGTCCGAACCACCGCTCCAGGGCGTTTTTCCCCTCAACAAAACGGCACTTTGCACTCCGCCGGCAGCGCTGTTTGCGCTGAAGAACTGCTCGAGGCGGTGCTGCATCTCCTCGGCCACGCAGAGCACCAATTGATCGCCCGGCTGGGTCTGTGACGAATAGATCGAGTGAGTGGGCAGCGCCAGAACACTGGCCGCCGGCAAACTCGAGGTGGCATGGAAGGTGGGAAATGACTCGACGGTTTCGATGACCCGGCAATCCTCGTCCAGATAGAGAAGATCGAGCGGAACGCGCATATTGCTATCAGGAATCCCCCGGAATGGCATCATCCAAAGGCCCTCGCCAGACTTGAGCGCAAGCTTCCCCAGCAGAGCCTTCAGCTCCGCCAAGGAGAGATCGGCGGGCGCGACCTCAAGGCCGAGGAAGCATTCGCGAGTCTGGTTGTATGCGCAAAGTCGTTGCAATTCCATGGTGCCTCCGGTTGTCTGCGAGAACCCGGAAACCGGGCTTTGCCCCGGAGTCCAAGTTGTCGATTCAACCACACCTATCTGAAACACTCATGACACGTCCTTTCCCTTCGACCGCCGGCGGACACAAGCCATGTTTCTAGCGGCGTAGAGGAGGCCAGGCCGTCTGCCCGGTATCCACGCCAAGACACACCTCACCATATCCGCTGCCGGGGCAACGTGCAGAGACATCCAGCACGGTTACAACGGTGCCCCGGCCGGCGGACTCATCGAGTTGGCCAACGATACACGCGCGGCTTCTCCGCGCCGCTGGCCCACCCGCGGAAGACCTTCTACTTGATCCGTGTACGGCGGCGCTGGATCAGGACAAACAGAATTACAACGACGAGCACGGCGGCTACGGCCCGAATGATAAAAGTGGTATCCATATCGACTCCTCCTTCCTTCAACGATTGAGATCCTTGAATGAATCCATGATAGAAAGAATCGCGGGCCCTAGAACGACTACAAAAAGCGTGGGAAAGATGAAAAACACAAGCGGGAAGAGCAGCTTGATGGTGGTCTTTGCCGCCGCTTCCTCCACGGCTTGCACACGCTGGGTTCTTAGGGTGTCGCTGTGAATGCGCAGTGTCTTGGCGACGCTGGTTCCGAACTGTTCGGCTTGAATCAGCATGGTGACGAGATTGCGCACGCAATCCACATCCGTGCGTTCCGCCATATGTTTCCAGGCATCGGTGCGCGGGCGTCCAGCCCGCTGCTCCAGCACGACAATATTCAATTCATCGCACACTTCCGGCTGGGCTGACTTCAATTCCAAAGCCGTGCGCGCCGTCGCATGGTCTAAACTGAGTCCGGCCTCGATGCAGATTACCAACAGATCAAGCACATCCGGCAGACCGCGCCGAATCTTGCTTTGGCGTTGCTTAATTCGCCTTCCTAGCCAGAAATCCGGCGCCAGGAATCCCAGCGCCGCGGCGATGAGATAAACCATGAACCCTCCCATGTCGCCGAGTCCCGTAACCAAAACCAGGATGCAGAACAGGAGAGGAACTAAGACTTTGGTGCCATAGAAGATTTTGACTGCTGATTCATCGCGAAAACCGGCGTGCTGAAGGCGCTGCAGGACGATGGATACCTCGGCCTGGCTCTTGGGAAGGACATTCTCGAAGTGCTCGATCACGCCGCCGATCGAAAGGCCGGTCTTCTGAATGGTGGTCAACAGGGATTTCTGTTTGGGTTGTGGGTTGATGGCGTCGGAGATGCGCTGCAGCATTTCTTCTCGATAGAACAGAAGCAAGCCGCCGCTGACGATCATCAGAAAAACGCCTAAAAAGGCAAAAATCGCATATCCCATAGGTCACCTAAACGTCCATGTTAACGATGTGGCGAACAATCAAACCGCCAACCACGAGCATGCCGAAAGAGGCCCAAAGCATCTTGATGCCCGTGGGATTCTTCCACAACAAACTCATCATGTCGGGGTTAATAAAATATAAAGCTACTCCCAGAAATACCGGGAGAAGAGTGAGTATCCACCCGGTCATGCGTCCCTGGGCGGTGTGAACCCCTACTTGCCTCTTGAGACGGAACCGTTCCCGGACCACATGGGAGGTCTTGTCGAGGACCTCGGCAAGGTTTCCTCCGCTCTCCCTCTGGATCATGATGGCGGTGGCGACGATACGCAGATCCTGGAGGGGGACGCGGTTGATCATATTGTCCAAGGCCGTCTTCATTTCCAGGCCGTAGTTCTGCTCCTCGAAGCAGGACTTGAATTCGCAGCCGATGGGGTCGGCGCACTCCCGCGCCACTGAACCCATTGCAGCGATCAGGCTATGCCCGGCGCGCAGCGCGTTGACCATCAGATCCAGCGCCTCCGGCAGCCCCTCTTGAAACTTGTCCAGGCGCTTGCCGCGTTTATAGCGCGCCCAGAAATAAGGCATGCCACTTGCCAGCAACCCCACCGCCAAACCGATGAATACAGAGTTGGTACGCCAGTAAGCCAGATAGCCCATCGCCACAAAGCAGAACGCGCAACCGGCCAGCATACCTCCGGCGGTCCACTTCAGGTCAGCCTGGTAAATCAGGGATTGCACGCGCGGCGTCAGTTCAAAAGTGAGCAGCTTGCGATTGAGCCAGGGGATGCTGCTGAGCCGTTCGGTCTTGCGCAGATCAAGGATGGGACCGCGCTCTTCCGGGCTGTCGGTGGCCAGGGCGGAGTCGAGCGTGGCGTGAACCTGTTTGGCCTGCGCGGAAGCGCCGCTCACGCTGGCGACTGCAATCAGCGCGACGACCGAAAAAGCGCCCAGGAAGACCAGAACAACGATCAATCCCATATCAGTTTCCCTCCCTTCCGTTCAATTGACCTGCGTTTCGCGCTCAAACAGAATCGGCGGCAGGACAATACCCGAGACGCGCAGACGTTCGAGGAACCGGGGACGGATATGGGTTGGCTGAAATACGCCGATGACCTTGCCATCGGGCCCAATCCCTTTCTTCGTGAAAGTAAAAATCTCTTGCATGCTGATAACATTTTCTTCCATGCCTGTGATCTCGGCGACGCTTGTCACTTTGCGCGTGCCGTCGCTCATACGCGTAGCCTGCACGACAATGGTGATGGCCGAGGCGATCTGCTGGCGTACGGATTTTTCGGTAATCATTTCCGAGCAAGACCAACCTA
>CAWFZU010000130.1:0-8967 GCA_963820195.1 uncultured Acidobacteriaceae bacterium
AGGCCAATAAACAAGGGGAGCGCGGAGGAATGGCGCTCCCCTTCACAATCTTGACGAGTTTCCGGAATACTAGCAGGAATGCGCGATAGAATCGACTTTCCAAGGGAGGAGATCGATTCCATGCATTCACTGCCTCGCTCAACCACTTTCCTGGTTCTTCTGGCTTCAGCCGCGCTGGCTGCACAGTCGCGCCTATCTGAACGCCGGCGTCGATGCGCGCCTGGTACTCTTCGACGCTCTGCCCCACGCCTTCTGGTATGACTCGAGACTGCCAGAGTCGATCGAAGCCAACAAGCTGATGGCGGTGTTCTTAGTGAAGCAGTTGGGAAAATAGAATGCAGGTTTCTTGCAAAATATGCGATTGAATCGCACTTTTTATACGATTCAATCGCACATTTTGCATGGGCTAGAACGGAACCTGCTGCCAACAATCGATTTGCGCGGGCGACTGGGCCGGAGCGCTGGAGCGCATAATCGGGGAGCTGGACGAGATTCGCGAACGCGATTACCCATGGTGAATTGGCCGTCAGACAAGTGACCCAGCCTTCCCGGCGCATCCCGGCGTAGTTCCAAAAACAAATTTGAAAAAAAAGTGAAAAATAGTTCTTGACATTCTAAACTCTATAAAGTAGAGTACTCCTTATTAAGGACAACTCTGGAACTGCCAGAGCCTCCAAGGAGAATTGAAATGACGGCAAACGCTGAAGAGTTAGAACTGAAAGACAGGCTCAGCCTGATCGAGAGCATGATCGCCGAAGGGCGGCACACCACCGAAAGCTGGGGCTGGACCTTTGTTCTGTGGGGCGTGGCCTACTACGTCGCCATCGCCTGGTCTGCCTGGGGACCGCACAGTTCGTTGGCCTGGCTGGCCTGGCCGGTGACGATGGTAGCAGCCAGCGTGCTGACAGGTATGTTTGCCTCCCGCCAAAAGCGCAGCCGCCCCAACACCACACTCGGCCGCGCCATGAGCTCGATCTGGATTGCCATGGGCGTCTCCATGTTTATTGTCACGATGTGTCTCGCCATCAGCGGCAGGTATGACCTGCACGTTTTTGTCGCGATCATCGGGGCGATGCTCGGCGCGGCCAATGCCACCTCCAGCCTGATTCTCAAATGGAAGATGCAGTTTGCCTGCGCGGTGGTCTGGTGGGCAGCAGCCGTGGTTGCATGCTTTACTTCCGAAATCGAGACAGGGATTGCGTTCCTGGCAGCGCTCTTCTTCTGCCAGATCGTCTTCGGCATCTACGCGATGATCTGCGAATCCCGTAGACGCAATCAGGGGGCGACCCATGCCTGAGCTGCCGGAGCTGAATCCTGTGATCCACGGGAAGCTGCGCCTGGCCCTGCTCTCGCTGCTGGTTGGAGTGGAAGAGGCGGAGTTTACCTGGCTGCGCGCGAAGACCGGCTCGACGGACGGCAACCTGGGCGCGCAACTGCTGAAGCTGGAAGAAGCCGGCTACGTCTCCGTGGAAAAGAAGTTTGTCCAGCGCAAGCCACAGAGCCTCTACCGTGTAACTGAAGCCGGCCGAGCGGCGCTGACCGAATACGTGCAGGCGCTGCGGCAACTGCTCGGAGGAGCCATCGGCGCATAACCATCAATGCTTCAGAAACCAACGCTGTTCAGACAAGGAGAAATGCCATGCGAAAAATTCAAAACGCAAATCAACTTCGTGGAATGGCCACCGGCATGATCTTCGGCGCAGGCTTCGGAGCGCTGTGGCTTTTTCTTTCGCTTTACGCCCTGCAAATCCTCAGTGTGGCCACTGTTACCGGCCTCGTGCTGGGTTTGGCGATACTGCTTCTGGCCGCCGTTTATCTCTTCCGGCAGGCGAAGCGCTGGCCGCGTGTGCCCGACGATCCGGCCGTGGGCCGCGCCTTTGCGTGGATCAATGCGATTCAGTGGATCTCCGTAGCTGTCGTGGCCTATACGCTGACCAGGTTGAAGATGACCGCCTACATCCCATCGGCGATCACCGCCATCGTGGGGCTGCATATGTTTCCCCTGGGGCGAATCTTCCACTATCCGGCGCACTACCGGGCGGGAGCCATCATGCTGGCCTGGGCCGTGGTCAGCGTCGTCTTTGTGCCCGTTGAAGATTTGCAAGGCATCGCGGCTCTCGGAACCGGAATACTCCTGTGGATCAGCGCGGCGGTGACGCTGGCGTTAGCTCTACGAGCCGCACGGCAATCCGCTGAGATGCAGGCTTGCTAACTCGCTGGCTTACTGGCTCAGCTAACTCCACCTTCCGCTGCGAGGACTCTCCGCACCCGTTCCATGATCCCCAGGTAGTAGGCCAGGTTGTGGATTGTATTCAGCGTGCCGGAGAGCGCCTCGCCGGATTGCATCAGGTGGCGCAGATAGGCCCGCGAGTAGCGCCGGCAGACCAGGCAGTTGCAGGCCGGGTCGGGCGGGCCTTGATCTTCGGCGTAGCGCGCGCCCTTGATGTTCAGCCGACCCTCGCTGGTGAAGAGCAGCCCGTGGCGCGCGGCGCGGGTGGGCAGCACGCAGTCCATCATGTCCACGCCCATGCGCGCATAAGCCTCGATCTCGTCCGGATAGCCGACGCCCATCACGTAGCGGGGCTTATCGGCGGGCAGCAGCGGCAACACCTCGGCAATCATTTCCATGGTCAGCTCGCGCGGCTCGCCCACGCTCAAGCCCCCAATGGCGTAGCCGTCGAAGTCCATCTCCACGAGCCGCTCCGCGCTTTCGCGGCGCAGGTCGCGATACATTCCGCCTTGCACGATGCCGAAGAGGCTCTGCGTACGAAGTTCGTTCCCAGGTCCCCAAGTGCTAGGGACCTGGGGCACCCGGTCTTCGTTGAATTCGTTGAACCACGGGACTGCGTGTTGGTGCGCGCGGAAGTGGTCGAGCGATCGCTGCGCCCAGGCCATCGTCAGCCGCAGGCTCTCTTCGGCACGGCTACGCTCGGCCGGGATACTCCGTGCACTCGTCGAAGGCCATGCAGATGTCCGCGCCCAGCGCGATTTGAACGTCGATGGAATGTTCCGGAGTAAAGAAATGGCTGCTCCCGTCCAGGTGCGAGCGGAAACTCACGCCCTCGTCGCTGACCTTGCGCAGCGCGCTCAGGCTGAAGACCTGAAAGCCGCCGGAATCGGTCAGCAGCGCCCGCGGCCAGCTCATGAAGCGGTGCAGCCCGCCCATGCGCCGGATCACCTCGTGGCCCGGCCGCAAATAGAGATGATAGGTGTTGGCGAGAATGATCTCCGCGCCGAGGGCTTCGAGCACCTCCTGCGAGACGGCTTTCACCGTTCCGGCCGTGCCCACCGGCATGAAGACTGGCGTTTCAACGCTCCGGTGCGGCAGATACATCCGCCCCCGCCGTCCGCCGCTTGCGCTGGTAGCCAGTATGCTGAAATCGAGGCCCATCAGACGATTTTACCGGGCGGGGCGTTTGTCGAGAATGCGTAACGGTATCGACTACTTATTTGTCTTTGGCACTCCTGGCTTGATTACAGGAACCTCGAAGAAACCAATGTGCAACTCCGAAATGGGAATGAAGTTGGTCAGATGGACCTGAAAATGGTCAGCGTCGAGTTTTTCCACTTTGCCATTCATCGGTGAACAAAAGCTGACGAGAACGTGCCCGCCGGACTCCGGCTTTGGCCGCTCGATAATGAGGGTGAAATCCTCGATGGGCTTTCGCCACGAATTTGCAGTAGTGAGAATGAAATCAACATAGTTTAAAATGAGGGTTTCATCGGTGGGGTCGAGTCCATTGAGGACCGACTGATGGATATTAGCCGCCAGACTCTTCGCAAGTGGAAGACCGAGACAATACGTTGTTATATCAGAAGGATCATTTGGATCCAGCAGTTTGGGATTTGCTTCATTCACCGGTACTTTTCGTATGTCAAGTAGACTCTTCTCGTCCATTATCATACCGGCACTTCCATCTACGGGCGTGTATTCATGCCGGATGTGAACTGTGGTGTGAGCCGGAAATGTCTGCGTCCAATGGTATTGCAGATGCACGATCCAGTTTGCCTCGGCAGTATCTTTGCCGATGTCAAAGAGTTTCAATGCAGTAAGCCGATTCTGCTCATTCTCTGGAAGGCGTGTAAAATCGGGAATCTTATTGCGTGTATCCAAGCCTTCGTGCTCTTGAATATGTCCAAAGCTTGCAATATCGATTTTTTCAGCCTCAAGAATTCCAGTAACATCCTTTCCCTTGAAAGTCGCCTTTGCTTCGGCTTTGAACGGAGCAGGTTTTCCGTCTATCGAAAGCAGAAAATCGTGAAAGGAAGCCATGGAAACGATATAAGAGTTCTCACTGTGGTCATACGATGGCACAGGAAACGCCACCTCGGTTGTCACATCCTCATCCGTATCGTTGCGGAAGTCATAATCGACGACGATCTTCTTCAAGCTGATGCGAAGGACTTCTTTGGCCATTACGATGCGCGTCTCGCGGCGAGGCACCAGCCCGCCGGCTGCAATGGCGGCAGCCGAGTCGTCGGCCAACACGGTCACGGGCAGGACGAGAGTCGCCAGGTGGACCGCAACAGCAAAGCGCAAGACAGATTTCCGGTTCATGGAAAATAGTATTTCAGACTAGACCACAGGTAACGATTCAAACTTTGAAAGCCTAGGAACCAATCTCTCCATTCGCCCAGACCTCACTTTTAACCTGGACTACCGCATCGGAATCAAGGTCTGCGCGTAATGAGGTGAGCAATTGTTGCACCGTTCTAGCGAGGCCGGGAACGACGGCTTGCGGCGCGATCTTGTTCAACGGAATCAGGACAAAGGCGCGCTCCGCCAGGCGGGGGTGAGGAATCTCCAGACCTGGCTCTCTGATTTGCAAATCTTCCAACAGCAGAATGTCCAGGTCCAACGTGCGCGGGCCGTTGGCGATGCCCGCAGCCCGGTCGCGGCCAAACTCCTGCTCGATGGCCAGCAAACACTCAAGCAGCGTTCGCGGCTCCAGCACCGTCTCCAACGCCACCACCGCATTCACAAACCGCGGCTGGTTGGCAAAGCCCATCGGCGCGGTTGAATATAGCGACGACCGGCGCGTTACCCGCCCCAGCGATTCCAGGCGCAAGACCGCCGCCGCCAGAGTCTTCTCCGTCGCGCCAGCCCAACTGGGCAGGTTCGCGCCCATCCCGATGTAAGTGGTGCGCATAGACTCTTAGAGTACAGCGGTAGAGGGAACGCAGCCCATCAGGCCACCGCTGAAACCTGCATGAAATCCAGCGCGCGAATCAGGTAGGCCTTCAAATCCCGGCGATGAACCACCGCATCGAGGAAGCCCTTTTCCAGCAGAAACTCCGAGCGCTGAAAGCCCTCGGGCAGCTTCTGGCGGATCGTCTGCTCAATCACCCGCGGGCCGGCAAAACCGATCAGAGCGCCCGGCTCGGCGATATTCAGGTCGCCGAGCATGGCAAAGCTGGCCGTTACGCCGCCGGTGGTGGGGTCGGTCAGCACGCAGATGTACGGCACGCGCGCATCGTCCAACTGCGCCAGCGCGCTGGAGATTTTCGCCATCTGCATCAGGCTCGCCACGCCCTCCATCATGCGCGCCCCGCCCGATGCAGCAACGATAATCAGCGGCATGCGGCCCACGCGCGCGCGATCCACGGCGCGGGTAATCGTCTCGCCTACCACCGCGCCCATCGAGCCGCCGATAAAGCTGTATTCCATCGCGCTGAGCACTACCGCATGCGGCCCGAGCCGGCCCGTCGCGTTGAGAATCGCGTCGTCGAGGCCGGTGGCCTGTCGCGCGGCGGCCAGACGCTGCATGTAGGATTTGACGTCGGTAAAGTTCAACGGGTCGGTCGAGCGCAGTCCGCCGTCTACCAACTCATAACCCGGCTCCAGCAGCAAGTCGATCCGCTGCCGCGCGCCGATCTTGAAGTGATGCTGGCAGCGCGGGCAGACATTCAAGTTGGCGGCAAGCTCCGCCTTCCAGAGCGGCGCCCGGCAGCCCACGCACTTGATCCACAACCCCTCGGTGCGCACACGCGACTCCGCCGCGCTCCTCAGGCCGGAACCGTACTCCTCACGCTTGAACCAGGTCATTCAACACCTTTCCAGTTCTCAGTTCACAGTTCTCAGTTCTCAGTTTAAAAAGTGCCTGTTCAAAGAGATTTGCATTGCGATCACGGCTCTCGACTGACAACTGGGAACTGACATCTTTTAAAACTCGATGCCGCTAAAACTCGATGCCGCGCTGAGCCAAAATGCCCTTCTCGTAAGCGTGCTTCACCTCGCGCATCTCGGTCACCGTATCGGCCAGCTCCACCAGCAGCGGGTGGGCGTTGCGCCCGGTGAGAATCACATGCACCATCTCCGGCCGCGAGCGCAGCGCATCGGCCACCACCGCCGCGTCCAGCATTCCGTAGCTGATGGCGTAGTTGATCTCGTCCAGCACAACCATATCCCACTCGCCGGAGCCGATGGCCGCGCGCGCCTCTGCCCAGGCCGCCTGCACCAGGCGAATGTCCTCCGGATCGGTCTCCGCGCCGCCGACCTTCACAAAACCCCGGCCCATCTGCTTGAGCACGAACTTGTCACCGAAGGCCTCCACCGCGTCCAACTCGCCGTAGTGCCATGAGCCCTTGAGAAACTGGAGCATCAGTACCCGCATCCCGTTGCCCACAGCGCGCAGAGCCGTCCCCATGGCAGCGGTCGTCTTGCCCTTGCCGGGTCCGGTGTTGATCAGAATCAGTCCACGTCGAGAATCGGTCATCACAGTTCTCAGTTCTCAGTTTTCAGTTCTCAGTAAAAGCAACCGGCGTTCAGGAACGACTTGGGAAGCAACTGCCAGTTCGCAATCTTCATTGTACCGGGATGACGGTGGCTGGATTCTGCAACTGACAACTGAGAACTGGCGTTCAGTGTCCCGCGTGGTAGGGATGGCCGGACAGAATCGCATAGGCACGGTAGATCTGCTCGGCGATCACCAGCCGCGCCAGGGAGTGGGCCAGCGTCATCGACCCCAGCGAGAGCAGCAGTTGCGCCCGCGCCCGCGCCGCGTCCGACCAGCCGCTGGCCGGCCCGATGGCAAACACAATCTGCTGCGTCCCCTCGTCGCGCCGCGCGCCCAGCCACGCCGCAAAGGCCTCCGAGGTCATTTGCCGCCCGCGGCTGTCCAGCAGCACGGCCACGGCGGGCGTGCGCCCCTGCTGCCGCTCCAGCCATTCCAGCAGCGCCTCCTCGCTGCGGAAGGCCTCCGCCTTGCATCGCGCAAAAGCCGAGCAGCGCCCCAGATAAACCGCGGTCAGAGCGTCGAACTCGTCCTTCGAGCCGGGGCGTGCGCCGATGTACGCCAGGGTAAGGTTCATGGAAGAGAGCATATCCCACTGCACCTCGAAGAGTGCATCGCAGCCAACTCGAAACAGGCGCGGAGCCTCTTCAGCAAGGGCGTAGGAGTACCGTCAGGAGTGTCCCAAAAATAGAACCCATTGTCCATTTTTGGGATTCACGTCTACATTTCTACAGATATTCATATTATGAATCATTTCGACCATGGATAATAATTCTAGTAACCAATTTGTTTTCAGCAAGTAACAACTATTTTCTGCTCACTGTCAAGAATGGCAAACAACCTGCATATTCACCTCGATAAGTCGTGCCATGCTTATTGGGAGTAGCGTCCATACCCCCCAGCTGAGACGCTGAATCACAGAAAGCGGATTGAGAGGCTTCCCGAACCGGGCTTCCGATCCCCACAGACTTCTTTGGAGGAGATTTCAATGAAACTACGGCTCTGGAAATATCCGGCTCTTGCAGCGATGTTACTGCTGATGGTGCTGCCGATAGTTGCGCAACAGAACTCAGCAGTTCGTGGCAGTTTGATGGGCGTGGTGTTGGACGCGAGCGGCGCGATTTTGCCGAATGCAAGTGTCGATATCACGGGACCTCAAGGCAGCTATTCTGCCAAAACCGACGACATGGGCCGCTTCCTGGTCGGGTCTCTTGTGCCAGGCAGCTACACAATCAAGGTGGAAGCGCCTGGCTTTAAGGCCTTTGTTTCAGATGGCAACATTGTGACTGCCGGAAGCACCTCCACGATTGACGTGCACCTTCAAGTCGGAGCGGTGACGGATACAGTGCAGGTGGAAGCCGGCGCAGTGCAGATCAACACCGAGAGCACGGCGCTTACCACGCCATTGACCGACCAGCTCTATGAATCGCTTCCTTTGGCCCGTAACGTATCCGGCATCTTTTCCCTGGCGCCGGGCGTGGTCTCGGGCCTCGGTACGGACACCGAGGGCAACGGCACCAACCCGTCGATCGGCGGAGCCTCGGGCCTTGAGAACCTTTACCTGGTGGACGGTGTTAACGTTACCGACCAGGCCTTCGGCGGCTTCGGCATGTACAACCGCTACTGGGGCGCGCTGGGCACGGGCGTAAACCTGGCCTTCATCAAGGAAGTCGACATCAAGACGACCGCCTTCGAGCCGCAATACGGCAAGGCTGCCGGCGGCATCGTCGAGATCGTCACCAAATCAGGTTCCAATAAACTCCACGGCGCAATCGCCACCTATTTTGGACCCGGCGGTATGTGGGCAGCGCGCAATCAGACCTGCCTGCTGGGATATACAACGATTGCTCCAGCCTGCCATTACGCCGCGCCCCAGTACGACGCCGCCGGAGAGATTGGTGGATATATTCCCGGTTTCAAGGACAAGATGTTCTTCTTCGGCGCCTTCGATCCGGCGGTCGCTGAGGACATCTATGCTGCTCAGCCTGGCCAGCCACTTGCCGGCACGAACTATACCCAAACTCTCAACGAACGGAGCTGGGCCGGCAAGATCAGCTATCTGCCCTTCGACAAGACTCAGCTTGAAGTCTCGGCGTTCGGAGATCCTTCGTTCAGCGACTCGATTCTGGCTACGTACAATGCGTTCTCGGCAGACCCTGTCGCCGGACGGTATAACTTCGGCAACATCAACACGGTGCTTCGCGTGAACCAGGTTATCACACCCACTTGGAAC
>CAWFZU010000131.1:0-9694 GCA_963820195.1 uncultured Acidobacteriaceae bacterium
TCGCCGTACAGTGCGGCAATGACACCTGCTAAGAGACACAGCGACACGGCCACACGCACCGCGAAGGGAAGCGCAAACCACTGCGGACGCTCTGTGCGGCGACGCCGATTCTCCATCAGCCTGCGCTTCAGATCAGGCGGCGCCGGCCATCGCTCGAACGAGCGCCTCAACTCCTGTTCATAATCGTCCATCGGCTCAAATTCCACGAACATACTCCTTCAGATGGTTCTCCGCCTTGGCCCGCAACAGCTTCAGGCCGCGTTGCAAATTGCTCTTCACCGTGGCCAGCGGCGCAGCTAGCGTGGCCGCAATCTCCTCCGGCGTCAGATCCTCCTGGTAGCGAAGAACGAGCGCCGCGCGCTGCGATTCGGGTAGCGTTGCTAACAACTGCTCCAACCGCGTACCCAGCGGCGAGGCGTGCTCTTCCGCCGCAACGCCGTGACTTTCCTCAATCGCCACCCACAGGCTCATGCGCCGCACCTTGCACCGCCTGAGCGCATCCGCCGAGCGGCTCATGGCCACGCGGCGCAGCCAAAAGCAGGCGTGAGCGGCGGACTCGATCTTGCCCAGGCGCTTGTCGAGTTCCATAAAAACATCCTGCGCAATCTCTTCGGCCAGGCCGCGGTCGCTTGTCATGCGCAGGGCCAGCGAATAGACCATCGACTGGTGCTCGTCCACGAGTTGTTCGAAATCCGGCTGCCAGTCGTGGGCCATATATTCGCTTCTACTCTCTTATCCGCAGGAAATGCCGCGCGGGGATGCAAAGAGTACGCGCGGGATCGAAAAAAGTTCTTGGCGGGCGGAAAAGCGGGTTTCAACTCGGCTGGAATCCGAGAGCGGCGGGCAAATGGGACGGAATCCCTACCGGTTTGATGCTAGCTGCTGGGCTCGGTGAAGGCAGATGCGATTTGGCGCCAACCGAGAGCCGCTCGGGGTGACATCGGCGTTATTAAGGGGACAGATCCGGCTTTACTGCTGGACAGGGCTCGTCCGCGATAAATACATTGGATTTGAGGTGACTTATGGCCCAACCTAACAGCGGCATCGGCAATGTTACGGCGAATGCGGGGCTTGTCGAAATGGCGATGGCGTATTCCCGCAGCCGCATACTTTGCGCGGCAGCGCGTCTCGGCGTTGCCGATGCGCTTGGAGACGAGGTGCGCAGCGTTAGCTTCATGGCCGAAAAGTGTCAGGCAGATGCCGATGCGCTCTACCGCCTGCTTCGCGCTCTGGCCAGCATCGGCGTGACGGAGGAGACGACGCCGGAACACTTTCGGCTGACTCCTTTTGGCAAACCGCTGCGGAGGGATGTGCCTCATTCCGCCTGGCCAGCCGTTGTCTTCTGGGCGGATCTGCTTGCCGACAGCTGGTCCCTGCTTACCGACTGTGTTCGCACCGGTAAGCCGGCCTCTCAGGTCCGCGATCCGAAAATCCCTTCCCGGTGGTCGCAGGATGCCGAAGCTGGTTCTATTTTTCGCGCCGTGATGGGTACGGCACCGGCAGAAGATTACGCGCCCATCGCCGCAGCGTGGGATTTTTCCCGCGCGAAGGTGGTTGCCGACCTCGGCGGCGGCGGCGGCTCGCTGATTCTTGCAGTGCTTGGGCTCAACCCGCATCTGCGAGGCATGCTTGTGGATCTCGAACCCAGCGTGGAAGCGGCTAAATCTCGCTTCGCGCAGGAAGATACTTCCTCTCGATGCGAACTGATCGTCGCGGATCTGACGCAATCGGTCCCTGCGGGCGCCGATGTCTACATGCTCAAACATGTACTGCACGGAGATCAGGACGAAGATGCCATTCCTATTCTCAAGAACTGCCGCGCGGTGATTCCGCGGGACGGCAGTTTGTTAATCGTTGAATTCATCCTTCCTCCGCTCGTCTCGCATGCAGATCCACAATTGGAAGGCCACCTGATGAGCGACCTCAACATGCTTGCTGTCACCGGCGGTAAAGAGCGTAACGAGCGCGAATGGAAAAGGCTTCTTGAGGCAGCGGGCTTTGTCTTGACTGGAGTCTACCCGGTTGGAGGCGACCATCTGATGGTTCGGAACGTCGGGATACTCGAAGCAAAACCGGTTTAGGGACAATCGAGATCAACTACTAACATTCGGCTGTTCCAAATTCATGCCATAGGATCAGTACTGTGAAGCCGGCTAGCGTTCATCGGTATGCCGCGCAGGGATCCCGGTTGCTGATTTCGCTCATCGGTCTCCCCCGGCCGCTTGCCCGATCAGAACATCTCCGGAATGGTGTGAAAGGCGATGCGAGTGGGGGCGGCCTTGAAGGCGGTTAGCATGGTGGCCGGGGCCAGCGTGCTCAGGCCGTACTTGTTGTTGATCGCGTCCATCGCGGTGAGCAGGCGCGCGCGGTGCTGCTCCTGCTCCGATCCGTCAAAGAGGTTGAGCGAATGCAGATGGCCGGGCACCAGGCCGTTCAGATGCACGCCGATGAAGTATGGACGCTCGAAGTCCTGGCCGGACGGGCGGGATTCCCATAGATGACGCAGCGCCGCGATGAGCGTCAGATTATCCTGGCACTCGCTCAGCCGCACTTCGCTCTTCCATCCGCGGGTGGGAACGCCGAAGGAGCTTACCGGCTTTTTTTCTCCGCGCGGCACAGAGAAGCCGATGGCCAGGCCGATGCTGCTGGCCCACAAATCCGCCGCGCGCAGCCGCATCGCCACCTTGTGCAGCAGCTTGTGCGCCACCGCCCAGGCCTTCTCCGGGGTGCGCATCTCGGGAGCGAGCACGTGCTGGTGGCTCATCGACTTCAGGTGCTCAAGCTCGTCCATGTCGAAGTCTTCGCCATGCAGCCAGTGCCACAGCCGCTCGCCCAGCACCGATCCCCACACATTGCCGGACTTGTCGCAATCGAGCGCCAGCAGATCGTCCATGGTGCGGATGCCCTGGGCGTTGAGCCGCTTCTCCATGCGCGAGCCGATGCCCGGCAGGTCGCGCAGCGCCAGTTGCCGCAACGCTCCAGGCAAGATGTCCGGAGTCAGCGCCACCAGGCCGTCGGGCTTCTCCATGTCGCTGGCCACCTTGGCGAGATAGCGATTCGTGGCCAGACCGACCGAGCTGCGCATCATCGAGCCAACGCGCTCCTGTATGCGCGCCTTCACCTGGCGGCCCAGCTTCATCGCCGCCAGCAGCGGCCGCTCCCGTCCCATCAGCCGGCAGGCCATCTCGTCCACTGAGAGCACCGCCGTCACCGGCAGGCAGCTCTCCACGGCCTCGACAATGCGGTGATGGTACGCGACATACAGCTCGTGCCGCGCCTCCACCAGCACCAGGCCAGGGCACATCCGCTTGGCGTCGGCAACGATGGTTCCGGTCTTCACGCCAAAGGCCTTGGCCTCGTAACTGGCGGCAATGCAACAGGTTGTGTCGGCCATCATGGGCACAATGCCCACCGGGCGGCCGCGCAGCTCGGGGCGCGAATCCTGCTCCACCGAGGCAAAGAAGGAGTTCATATCGACGAAGAGCCAGTTCAGCAGTGGACCGCTCTGGGGGCGGATTTCCGGCTGTTGCGGAGCGAAAGCGGCCTCCAGCTCACCGTTTTGCAGCTCCTCCGGCCGCTTCCCGGCAGCAGGGGCCGACGCCGAATTGGGAGCGATTACCATGGTGTCCCTATCTTCGCCTTTTCTTCTCTTAAAATCAAGAGGAGAACTGTGCATAATTGCCGATAAGAGGATTGACGCACGAGGATTCTGCCAAAAAAATCCTCAGAACATGTGAGCCGGAGAGTCCATACAGCGTCAAACATCTTGAGGTATGTTGTTGATCAGGGTATGACGATGGAAAGCCTGATTCACTGGTTTGCGATCGATGGAAACGCCATCTCCGTTATGGTTACAGTATGTATAGCTGTGCTGCTGGTCTGCTGCCTGGAGTGCTCCGAGTGCCCCAACCGCGACCAGGACGACATCTTCCGCCACCACGCGATCTAGCTGATCGTCTCCCACATCTCAGAATCGAGATATGGGACACCCGTCTAGCTGTGCGGCCAACAAGGCTACGCGCTCATTGCAACGGCGGTTTCAGATACTCCTCAAAGTGCGCCAGAATGCGGTTGTACAGATGTGTGCGCACATTCGCGCCGGCAATCGAGTGCGTCTTGCGCGGATAGAGTTGCAGGTCGTAGGGAATCTGGGCCTCGATCAGCTTCTGCACGAACTGCACTGAGTTTTCCATGTGGACATTGTCGTCGCCGGTTCCATGCGCCAGCAGCAGCCGCCCCTTCAGGCGAGCCGCCGAGTTGACCACGGAAAAATCCTTGTAACCGGCGGCAAACTCCGCCGGCTGACTCATGTAGCGCTCGGTATAGATCGAGTCATAGTTGCGCCAGTCGGTCACCGGCGCCACCGCAACCCCGGCGCGGAAGCGCTCCGAGTGCGTCATGGCATAGAGCGTGAACGTCCCGCCCCAGCTCCAGCCCCACCAGCCCAGCCGCCTGGGGTCGAGTTGCGGATACAGCGCCAGCGCCGCGTCCACCACGGTCAGTTGATCTTCCAACTGCACTGCGCCGAAGTCATGATATGCGGCCTGGGCAAAGGCGCGTCCGCGGCCGCCCATGCCGCGATTGTCAGTGTGCAGCACCGCGAAGCCATGCTGTGCCAGCAGCTCGTCGAAGAGCAGCGCGCTTGCCCAGCGATTGACAACCATCTGCGAGCCCGGCCCGCCGTAGGGATTCACTATCAGCGGCACGCTCGCCGGAGTAGTTGCGCCCTGGGGAAGCAGCAGCGTGGCGTAGAGAGTTGTCCCGTCGTGAGCCTTGACCGTGAGCTGCTCCGGCGCGCGCAACTGATAAGGCTCCAGCGACTTCGCCTTCCAGATGTCGTTGCACCGGGCTGGATCCGCGCACAGTAGCACCTTCGGAGGCTCCATACGAGCAGACTGCTTGTCCACGAACGCGCCGCCCGCCGGTGCGAAGTTGCCTTCATGCCAGCCCGCGCCCGCGCTCAATTGCTTGCGTTCGCCCGCGAAGCTGACCTGCCATAGTTGCTGATCGAGCGGACTGCCCTCGTTGGAGGCATAGTCAATCAGCCTGGCCGCGATGTCCACGCGATAGACCTCGCCCACCTCGAAATCGCCCTGAGTCAGTTGCCGCTCCAGTTTGGCCTTCGCGTTCGCCGGATCGGCCTGGTCATAACTGTAGAGGTAAAGGTGGTTGTGCCCGTCGCTCCAATTCGTCAGCACAATCGCCCCGTTGCCTACCGTGACATCGTACTTGTCGTCGAAAAACTTGTCGTCGGCGAGTTGCAGCACGACGTGCGCCTGGCCGGTCGCGGCGTCGGCAAAGTAAAGGTCGCGATGCTTCTGGTCGCGAGTCAGCGTCTCAATCCACAGCGTCTTCGCGTCCACCCAGCCGAAGCGCGGAATATAGTCCTGCCCGGCGCGAATCGGCAAGCTCACCCACACTGTCTTGCCGCCCGCCGCTCTCACCATGCCCACGCGGACAGATGGGCTGGCGTCGCCCGGCTGCGGATAGCGCTGTGTTTCTACCGTCGCGTGCGTAGGAATCCAGTCGGTGATGGGATACTCCGGCACGGCGGCCTCGTTCATCTCCAGATAGGCGAGCTGCTTCGAGTCCGGCGACCAAAAATAATTGCTGCGCGCATCCAGCTCTTCGTGGTAAACCCAATCCACTTCGCCGTTGAGCGTGGCTGGGTTGGGCGCGGGCGCCACCATCGTCATCGGCATTCCCGGCTCGTTGAGCCGCACGACCGCCAGCCTGTGGTTGCGGATGCAGGCAAGCGATTCGCCGTCGGGCGAGAACTGCGGATCGTCGCCCGAGGCCGCTCCTGCCGGTCCGGCTTCAACCGACGCGCCGGTGTGCAGGTCATAGAGCCAGAGGCGGCCCTTCGCGTCGAAGAGCAGATGCGCCGCGTCCGGCGACCACAGGTAGCTGGCCATGTCATAGCGGTCGCGATGGTCGCGATCCTGCTCGGTGTCCGGCCCGGCGGTGAAGGTAGCCAGTTTGGCTCGGCTCACCAGCACGCGCGCCTGGCCTGTCGCCGTGTCCACGTCCATGAGTTCGTCGTTCTCCATGTAAGTCAGGTGCTTCGCGTCCGGCGACCAGCGAATCTCGTCCGGCGGAGTGCCAATCAGCGGTTCATGGGCGTAGATCGCCTCCACCGTCAGAGGCTTCGCCGGCGCCTGGGCGGCCAGAGAAAGAGTTGCAAAGGGAACGGCCATCAGGCCGAAGAGCAACAGAGTGTTTGTGCGGGTCAAAGTGATTTCCTCCGGTAGCGGAGCGCGGCATCACTACCCATCCGCGCGTTTCCTGGGTGCGGAGCCATATCACCGCAGTGTAAACCACCGCGCCGGTACGCCGTTCCTGTTCGTTAACGGACAGCGCGCGGCGAAAGCGGACACTCACGCCGCTTCGCCCGCGCCTGCCAGATCCAGCAACCTGCTTTGTTCTCATCAAGTTGCGTCGGCGGCACTTTGGTTCTCGAATTGCTTTTCTCTTCAATGTAGACTGATTTTCATCCCGAGGCCGTCCATGACCAACCTGCTACAGGACCTGCGATTCTCCCTTCGCCAGTTGCGCAAATCTCCCGGATTCGCCCTCACCGCCGTGTTCACGCTGGCGCTGGCAATCGGCGCTAACGCCGTGGTCTTTGGCATCTTCAACGGCATGATTCTGCGGCCTTTGGATGTGCCCCAGGCGGAGAGTCTCTACGGAACCCAGTACGGGAACAATCCAGGGTGGCAGTCGTATCCCAACTATCTCGATCTGCGCGATCGCAATCGAAGCTTCGACGGTCTGGCGGCGTTTAACTTCGTCTTTCCGGGCTTCGACACGGGCAAGGATCCCTCCGGTTCCTCAGGCTACACAACCAGCGGCAACTACTTCGACGTGCTGCGGGTTCATCCCTATCTAGGCCGTTTCTACCATGCCGCCGATGAGCACGGCACCAACAGCGCGCCTTACGTTGTGCTGACCTACGCCTTCTGGCACAGCCGCTTCCAGGACGATCGTGGCGTTGTGGGCCGCACCGTCTTTTTGAACAAGCATCCATTTACGATTCTCGGTGTGGCGCCGCCCGGCTTCCACGGAACAGTGGCCTTTGCCTTTGTGGATTTCTTCATGCCGATGGTCAACGAGGGGCAGATCTACGGCAGGAGTTCACTCGATGAGCGCGGCAGCGACGTTACGGTTTTTGAAATCTTCGGACATCTGAAGCCGGGAGTGACTCTCACACAGGCGACGGCGGATGTGAACGCCGTGGGCACGTATCTGGAAAAGACCTATCCCCAGGACTTCAGCCACAAAAGCACGACACTGTTCCGTGGAAGCCGGGCGGCGCCACACCGAGAATCGTAAATGGATGCTTGTTCAAAAAGACGGTGCGGCCCACAACGCCACGATCGTCCTGGAAGCGGCTGTACCAAAGGCGTAGGTCAGCACAACGTAAGGCGCGCTGTTGGTGCCGTGCTCATCGGCGGCATGGTAGAAACGGCCTAGATAGGGATGAACCCGCAGCACGTCGAAGTAGTTGCCGCTGGTTGTGTAGCCTGAGGAACCGGAGGGATCCTTCCCCGTGTCAAAGCCCGGAAAGACGAAGTTAAACGCCGCCAGACCGTCAAAGCTTCATTGCGATCGCGCAGATCGAGATCGCTGGGATCAGACTGCCAAACTTCATTGTTCCCGTACTGGGTTCCGTCCAGACTCTCCGCCTGGGGCACATCCAAAGGCCGCAGAATCATGCCGTTGGGAGGATCCCGAGAAGACCACAGCGCGATTGCTTAGGGCATCTGAACACGGCGGTGAGGGCGAATCCGGGGAGATTTGCGCAACTGGCGAAGGGGGAATAGCAGGTCCTTGTAGCAGGTTGGTCATGGACAGCTGCCTCGGGATGAAAATCGGTACTTACATTGAAGAGAAAAGCAATTCGAGAACCAAAGTGCCGCCGAACGCAACTTGATGAGAACGAATGCGGGTTGCTGGATCTGGCAGGCGCGGGCGAAGCGGCGTGAGCTGTCCGCTTTCCCGCCGCGCGGCTTGTGCCGTTAACGAACAGGAACGGCGTACCGGCGCCGTGGTTTACACTGCGGTGATATGGCTCCGCACCCAGGAAACGCGCGGATGGGTAGTGATGCCGCGCTCCGTACCGGAGGAAATCACTTTGACCCGCACAAACACTCTGTTGCTCTTCGGCCTGATGGCCGTTCCCTTTGCAACTCTTCTCTGGCCGCCCAGGCGCCGGCGAAGCCTCTGACGGTGGAGGCGATCTACGCCCATGAACCGCTGATTGGCACTCCGCCGGACGAGATTCGCTGGTCGCCGGACGCGAAGCACCTGACTTACATGGAGAACGACGAACTCATGGACGTGGACACGGCGACAGGCCAGGCGCGCGTGCTGGTGAGCCGAGCCAAACTGGCTACCTTCACCGCCGGGCCGGACACCGAGCAGGATCGCGACCATCGCGACCGCTATGACATGGCCAGCTACTTGTGGTCGCCGGACGCGGCGCATCTGCTCTTCGACGCGAAGGGCCGCCTCTGGCTCTATGACCTGCACACCGGCGCGTCGGTTGAAGCCGGACCGGCAGGAGCGGCCTCGGGCGACAATCCGCAGTTCTCGCCCGACGGCGAATCGCTTGCCTGCATCCGCAACCACAGGCTGGCAGTCGTGCGGCTCAACGAGCCGGGAATGCCGATGACGATGGTGGCGCCCGCGCCCAACCCAGCCACGCTCAACGGCGAAGTGGATTGGATTTACCTCGAAGAGCTGGATGCGCGCAGCAATTATTTTTGGTCGCCGGACTCGAATTAAGTCGCCTATCTGGAGATGAACGAGGCCGCCGTGCGGAGTATCCCATCACCGACTGGCTTACTACGCACGCGACGGTAGAGAGCAGCGCTATCCGCAGCCCGGCGACCCCAGCCCATCTGTCCGCGTCGGCAGGTGAGAGCGCCGCGCGGCAAGACAGTGTGGGTGAGCTTGCCGATTCGCGCCGGGCAGGACTATATTCCGCGCTTCGGCTGGGTGGACGCGAAGACGCTGTGGATCGAGACGCTGACTCGCGACCAGAAGCATCGCGACATTTACTTTGCCGATGCCGCGCGGGCAAGGCGCACGTCGCGCTACAACTCGCCGACGACAAGTTTTTCGACGAAAGTACGACGTCACAGAAGGCAACGGGGCGATCGTGCTGACGAATCGGAGCGACGGGCAGAACCACCTTTACCTCTACAGAGGGACCAGGCCGATCCGGCGAACACGAAGGCCAAACTGGAGCAGCGAAAAGTAACTCCGGCGATTTCGAGGTGGGCGAGGTCGTCGCGTGGACATCACGGCCAGGCTGATTGACTATGCCTCCAACGAGGGGCCATGCCGCTCGATCGGCGACTATGGCAGGTCAGCTTCGCGGGCGAACGCAAGCGATTGAGCGCGGGCGCGGGCCGCGTGAAAAGCAACTTCGCACCGGCGGGCGGCGCGTTTGCGGAGGGCTTCTGCTGCGTATGGAGCCTCCGAAGGTGGTGCTGCTGCGCGGATCCAGCCCGGTGCAACGACATCTGGAAGGCGAAGTCGCTGGAGCCTTCTATCAGTTGCGCGCGCCGAGCACTCACGGTCAAGGCTCACGACGGGACAACTCTCTACGCCTCGCTGCCTTGCTTCCCCAAGCTGACCTACTCCAGCAGACATTGCCGCTGATTATGTTATTGTTTACTTACTGGTT